>NZ_KI273119.1:0-3751 GCF_000469565.1 Oribacterium sp. oral taxon 078 str. F0263
GACTTCAACCTGGAAATCAAAAAACATGAGAATCCCCTCAAAAATGTCTTCTAAAATATAGGGTAATATTACCCTATATTTATTCTGTCAAAAATCCTGCATTTCTGCAAGTGAAACAGCGCAGAAATGCAGGAAAACAAACGTTTTTGAACACTCCGGATCAGGACGGTGTGACGTATAGGGGACTATTTTTCAGGAAGTTCACATATAATTTGTCACTTTTTATTTTTTTGCCGAATTATAGTTGTATTATCAGCATAAAGGTGCTATCATCTTTACTATGAAACGGCAATTTTCTTTATTTTTGCCGAATTATAGTCTTAGAGAGATCGAGGTGAACATTCGCTATGAATGCAAATAATATACTACCATTACTTCCGAACGATGGAGCCTTCAATAAGACAACCTTTCGCGAAACAGTCCACTCCATATACCCGGACTGCACCGAAGCCTCCATCAACTGGATGCTTGTCACCCTGCGCAAACAAGGCAGCCTTGCATCCGCAGGCACCGGGAAATACTACCGCATCCCTCAGGATGCTCCTGCAAAGAAACAGTATTCCTACCCTCATTCCCCGGAATACCTTGATCTCGAAAAAGAGATTACCGAGGCCTACCCTCTTGTGAATTTTCAAATGTGGGAACTGATCCAGATGAACGATTTCGTCAATCATCAGATCGCAAAGAACGTAATATTTATAGAAGTGGAAGCAATGCTTGTGGATACCGTCTACGAACTGCTGCATGAAAAACACCCTTATGCCATGATCCAGCCGACATATGACACCTTTTACAAACAGCGTGCTCCCGAAACAGATATCATCTTCCAAAAGCTCCTCTCTGAGGCTCCCTCACCGGACGCAAATCATTCTTGCGTGATAGAAAAGCTGTTGGTGGATCTGCTGTCCAAGAAGCTTTCAGGAAGCCTGATTGAGCGAAGCGAATATCCACGCATATATGAAGATGTCTTTCGCAAATACAATATTGATGAAACCCGTATGTTCCGGTATGCCAAACGCCGCCATCTCTATGACAGCCTGCTATCCTTCATAAAGACAAAAACCGACATACAACTGATGACCATTTGATAAGGAGAACCCCATGATAACAAAAGAAACCTACACTATAGAATATGTGAACACGCTTCGTGAGAAATATAAGAAAGACCCTTCCCTTTTGGAAAGAGTCCTGTTTGCCTTTGGTCTGTTGGAAGCCATCACCCGTGTCGGAATGCCCTTCATTTTTAAGGGCGGTACATCACTAATGCTAATTCTTGACCATCCCTTACGGCTCTCAACCGACATTGATATCCTCGTACAACCTGGCACGGATGTTGACCACTATATAGATGAAGCAGCCAAGATATTCCCGTTCAAGACCTTCGAGGAAGACCGACGTGTCGGCAAAAACAATATAGAGAAGCGCCACTTCAAGTTCATCTATGACTCACCACTGAGGAATGATGACTTTTATATCCTTCTGGATATTGTCTTTGCTGATAGTCCATATCTTGCCACACAGACCTGCGAAATAAAGAACGACCTGCTTGTCATCGACAGTACACCGATAACAGTAACCGTTCCATCACCGGAATGTATCCTCGGAGACAAGCTCACTGCCTTTGCTCCGCACACCACCGGCGTACCATTCGGAATAGACAAAGAGCTTGAAATCATCAAGCAGCTCTTCGATGTTGCAACCCTCTCGAAAAAGATAGACAACTACCAGAATCTCATTGCCACCTATGACCGCGCTATTCTGGATGAGATCGGCTACCGCGACATAACGGCAACCCGTGAAGATGTCCTCCGAGATACCATCCGCTCCTGCGCCTGCATCATTGGAAAAGGTGTCTACGACAAAGATGAATTCCCGCTCTTTATCAAGGGAATTCACTCCATCGGCGGCCATGTCCTGTCCATGAAATACAGTGCCACCATCGCCGCCAACCAGGCAAGCCGTGTGATGTACCTCGCCTCCTGTATGCTCACAGGTCAGCCCTTCACACCTATAGAAGATCCCGGACCATATCTTCAGGCAAATATAGGAAAAAGCCAATACAAAAAGCTTTCCTATATGCGCAGCCAAAGCCCTGAAGCCTTTGCCTACATTGTTGAGGCTCTGCGAATGATTGAAGGATGAGAAAAGCCTGTACCCTGTGTATATTCCACGTGAGTAGCCCACTTTGCACGGCTGAATAGCCCACCTGCCACGGCCATTTAGCCCAGTTTTCACGGAAACGAGCCCAGTAGGATCAGTCACCGTCCGCCAGCCTTGACAGTCGACATCTGCGCGATATGCCCACATCGGCGATGGGGACTCAGGGATATCAGATACATAAGCCTTTTCATCCCCATCGCAGCAGCCATTGTATTGCGCATCTGCCGCCGGTCAAGGCCAGGCCGCTTGCGCGGTGGCTGTTATTCTGGCCGCCATAAGAATGGTGGCTCAGAAGGATCTTGGGATATCAACTGCGGCTGCGCCGCCTGAACAAGCCACTATGGCTTGCCCAGACGGTCAGCATCCTCAGTTGTTACAGATATCCGTACCAGCAGGGCAGTTGCCTTTGCAGGCTTTCTGTGCCTTGACATGATAATCGCGGGATTCCATCGGATCACCGCCGCTGTACAGGATGCTTTTGAAGAGCTCCTAGGCGGGATCTCCTTCATATCTGCCAGTCAAATGTGACAGGATATCCATGCGAAGCAGTTCTCCTTCTTCTTTATTGTGAACTTCCTGAAAAAATTCCCCTAAAGCCCCTCAGGTGAACGACAGGTCTTTATCGTCGTTCAGGATATCCAGTAATTCGTCAAGTGACATCCCGCTCTCCTGATAGGCTTTGTAGAGAGCCTCCTTGAGATTCTCTTCCCTTCTTTCGGGATACCACTCATCCAGCAGTTCTTCAAGCTGTTCTGTCAGTCTGTTACATTCGTCACGATTGACAGACATCTTCTTTTTGATATTTTCGATTTTTCTGTCGAGTTCTTTCTGACGATCCGTTTCTTTCATAACCTATGCTTCCTGCTCCCCGGTACCTGCGCCCGGATCCGATCTGACAAAGGCAAGGATCTCGCTGTATGTGCATTTACTCTGACGGATTGCTTCCGCCAATTCCTTATTTCGCAGAGCCTTCCTCTCATCTGTCAGCTTCTTCAGCTCTTCAACCGCTGTATTGTGAGCAGCTCTGGTCTTTGCAACCTTTTCTTCAGCCTGCTCGATCTTCCGCTCCAACCGCTGCATTCCTGTTCTTCTGATCCTGGCCATCATTATGCCTCCTTTTCTCCACCGCCCATGATCTGTTGCAGGAGTTTCCCGATCTTTCCCGTTCTGTACCGGACATTTGCCTCGCTGATTCCGAATGCATCAAGAATCACCTTTTCATGCTTTGTTACTGCATGATCCAGCCGGTAAATGCCGTCGAGCTGACGGATCATTACTATCTTTTCCAACTCCTTCAGTGCTGCCGGGACCGTGAGATAATCAGGGCGTTCACTCATGGATTCCTGCCTGTCTTTCAGCATGGTGTAGAGCCGGCACCGTATGATCAGCGCAATAAACTCGACAAAAATCCTGGCAGAAGCGGCGTCACCGGATCCCGTCCGCATACTCCTGTTGCCGAGGAATGTCTTGTCGGTGCGAAACAGCTTCTCTGATGTGTCGCGGCTCTTGTAGAGTGTTATGGCTTCCCTGGCTGTCATCTTTTCGGATGTGATGATTGCAAAATAGCCGCAGAGCGACAGCTCCTGCTCGA
>NZ_KI273120.1:0-19133 GCF_000469565.1 Oribacterium sp. oral taxon 078 str. F0263
TATGGCACGCCCCTTTATGAGCAGGAAGCGGGAGAAACCCGCGGAGTGCGAATAAAGGACAGCATGGCGGAAGCCATGCGGAATCACGAGAAAAAGCCAGGCGGCTGCACGGGAGTGGAGGTGTTCTTCTCTCTGCCTCTGCATTGCCGCTTCGCCATCGGGACGCTTTCGCTCTTGCACCGCGGTGCGGCCATGCGGCAGGAGATGAGTGGGAATTTTGGAATTATACGGACATAGAGACATCACGCAGAAAACTGCAGGAGTTGGGATCAGGATCTTGAGAGGGAGACAGAAATGAAAGCAGGGAAAAAGCTCGGAATCGCGCTGATTGCATTCAGCTTAGGGGCAGCGGGACTGACCCAGGCATCCCTTGCCGGTTGGAATCAGAAAAACGGAAAATATTATTATATCGATGAAAAGACCAATACGAGAATCACCGGCAAGTGGATCCACACCAATTCCGGATATTATTATATCGGCTCAGACGGCTATATGGTGACCGGCTGGAAGCGGATTAACAATAATTGGCATTTCTTTAATAAGTCGGGCCTCATGGTCACAGGCTGGAGGAAGGTGGAGAACAGCTGGTATTACTTGAAGTCCGACGGCGTCATGCAGACCGGCTGGCTGAAGACGACGAAGGACGGCAAGGTGAGCTGGTATTATCTGAAGTCAAGCGGCGTGATGGCGACCGGCTGGCGTCCCCTCAACAATAAGTGGTATTATTTCGAGACCGGCGAAGAAGAGGGCGTGATGGCCATGGACAAGTGGGAGAAGCTGAAGGACAAGTGGTATCACTTCGGCTCCGACGGCGCGATGCAGACCGGTTGGATCCAGATCAACGAGGGGCCTTATTATTACCTGAATTCCACTACAGGCGTCATGGAGACCGGATGGAAGACCGATACGGAGGGAAATAAATATTACCTCAGGCCGGAGAGCGGGAAGATGGCGGTCGCCTGGTACAAGATCGACAATGCCTGGTATTACTTTGCGCAGAACGGCAAGATGGTCAAGGGCTGGCTGCAGGACGGGAACCGCTATTACTACCTCAGCGAAGGGAAGATGGTCGTGAACCAGGAGCTCAGCATCGACGGAAAGAGCTATCGCTTCGACGGCTCCGGTGTCTGTACCTCGGATGTGAGTTCTGTCAGCGCGGCTCAGGCGACGGCAAAGGAGCTGAAGGAAAACAAGCAGAGCAAAAATACCGGCTCGTCGGACGGGCCCGGTGCCGCGGTAGGCAGCGGCGCAAAGGGTACACAGGGCACACAGGCTGACGGAAGCTCCTCTACCGAAAAAAAATCTGAGAACGCGAGCTCCTCTGCCGCAGCTTCCTCTTCGTCAGCTTCCTCTTCGTCATCTTCTTCCGGAGGGGAAGAGGCCGTGCCGAACTCGGCAAAGAATAACGGAGGCAAGAATAAAACGGCGGCAACAAAATCCTCTGAGCTTGTCGAAGGAGGTACCGCAGGGCCGGATTAAGGAGGGTGAGCTGCTCCGAAAGGAGCGGAAAAGAGGTGGAGCCAAAAGGCTTCGCCTTTGCTGTATCATTGTATCAGTCTTTGTCAGGCGCCGGACTTGGGACATTTTTGTGGGGGGAATCGATGCTGGAAGACTATATCGAGGCGAAGCGGCTCGGGGACTGGGCCTATCGGAGGGCACTGCTTTTCGGAAATTATCCCTATCTTCCGGCTCTCGACGATATGCTGAAGCCGGAAAATGTGCAGGGGGAGAATCCGATCGGCACACTGGAGATCCCGCTTTCCGACATTGTCGGGACGAAGAGCCCGGGGCGCCAGCAGGCCTTTGCGATGAACTTCATGCCTATCCTCGGGCAGAAGACGGAGTTTGCCACGAAATGGTCCGCACTCTACGATTCCGCTGTGAAGGATGGGATCCGAGATCCGATTTTGGTCTATGAGTACCTGAAAAAGTTCTATGTGCAGGAGGGAAACAAACGAGTTTCCGTCATGAAATACAACGGCGCAGTCTCCATCCCCGCCTCGGTGATCCGCGTCATGCCGGTTCGAACGGAGGATGAGCAGAACCGCCTCTACTATGAATTTGTGGATTTCTTCCGCTGCGCCCGAATCTATCGGATCAGCTTCTCGGAGTGCGGTTCCTACGAAAAGCTCACGGAGCTTCTCGGGAAAAAGCCCGGGGAGATCTGGAGTGAGGAACTCTCCCGGGATGTAAAGGCGGCCTACGATCGCTTCTCTGAGCTCTACCTCGCACGGGGCGGCGGAAAGCTCAGCATTACGGTCGGAGATGCCTTCCTGACCTATCTGAATATCTATGGCCTTTCGGGGATTCTCGATCTCTCCGGTCCGGAGATCCGTTTGAATCTGGACCGCCTCTGGAGAGAATACCTGAAATCCGCAGGCGAGATCACCCTGATTGAGACGCCGGATGAGCTGAAGAGAAGTGCGGATCTTCGGAGTCTTTTTTCCCGGGAGCGCCGGGAGGAGCTTCGCATCGCCTTTCTCTATGAAAGGCGGGTGGAGAACTCAAGCTGGGCCTACGGGCACGAGCTGGGGCGCCTCTATGTCGAGGAGAAGTTCGGGCCGGCGATCCGAAGCAGCCGCTATGAGGACTGTGATACGGATGAAAAAACGGCGGCAGCGATCGATAAGGCGGTCGGAGAGGGCTGCGGCCTGATCTTTACGACCGGGGGGATGATGATAGAGGAGTCCCTGAAGGCGGCGATCCGCTATCCCTCGGTCCGCTTCATGAACTGCTCCGTGAATCAGACCCATAATTCGATCCGAAGCTACTACGGGAGGATGTACGAGGCGAAGTTCCTGATGGGCGCCCTCGCGGCCTCTATCAGCGAGGGGCAGGAGATCGGCTATATAGAGCGCTGCCCGCTCTACGGGACGATGGCGAATATCAACGCCTTTGCGATCGGCGCGCAGCTCGTAAATCCCTGGGTGAGGATCTGCCTTCGCTGGAGCGGTTTAAAGAAGGAGGACTGGAGGGAGGTATTCCGGGAGAGGCGGATTACGACGGTCTCCGGACCGGAATATGCGCGGCCCGGCGGCAATCCGAGGGAATTCGGCCTCTATGTCTCTATGGATGGAGATGTGCTTTCCAATGTGGCGGCGCCGGTCTTTGACTGGGGGAAGTATTATGAGATTATCATCCGCTCTGTCCTGGAGGGCTCCTATGGGGAGAATCGGCTCGCGAAATCCCATCAGGCTCTGAATTACTGGTTCGGAATGAGCGAGAAGGTCATCGACATCATTCTCTCGGGAGAGCTGAAATACCCCTCCCGAAAGCTGATTCGCTTCTTGAGGAGAGAGCTTCTTTCGGATCGTCTGAGTCCCTTCGAGGGGGAGCTCCACAGCCAGGAAAAGAAGATCAGAGGGGAGGAAGCCGGGAGAATGAGCCCGGAGGAGATCGTCGACATGCGCTGGCTCAATGAGAATGTCATGGGCTCCATCCCGCCGCTCTCCGAATTCACAGAGGCCTCGCAGGAGCTCATCCGGAGGGGGGGCTTCCTGTCATGAGGATCCTCTTTATCGCGGACGAAGAGTCGAAATCCCTCTGGGATTATTTCGACAGATCCAAGCTGGAGGGCGTGGACCTCATCATTTCCTGCGGGGATCTCTCGCCGGATTATCTCCAGTTTCTGGTCACGATGGGCAGGGCTCCGCTCCTCTATGTCTACGGAAATCATGACGAATCCTATGATTCCCGTCCTCCGCTCGGCTGCGAGTGCATCGAAGACAGGGTCTATGACTTCCGGGGGCTCAGGATTCTCGGACTCGGCGGCTCCTACCGCTATCGGAAGGGA
Organism: Oribacterium sp. oral taxon 078 str. F0263; assembly: GCF_000469565.1. NCBI lineage: Bacteria > Bacillati > Bacillota > Clostridia > Lachnospirales > Lachnospiraceae > Oribacterium > Oribacterium sp. oral taxon 078. Next base: position 3,794 of record NZ_KI273120.1, read on the forward strand.
AGCCATATGTACACGGAGCAGGAGATGAGGAAGAGGGTGCAGAGAGCAAAGAGGGATATCGCCCTGAAAAACGGCTTTGACATCCTGGTGACTCACGCTCCGGTGAAGGGCTACGGGGATCTTCCGGATCTTCCGCACCAGGGCTTCACCTGTTTTTCAGAGCTCCTCGAGAAGTATCATCCGAAGTATATGGTGCACGGCCATGTCCATAAGAGCTACGGGAACTTCCGAAGGGAGCTCAAGCACCCCAGCGGAACCAGAATCATCAACGCCTATGAGAAATATCTCCTCGATGTAGGAGAAGACGAGCATCCGGCGGAGGGAAAGACCGGCTCCTTCCTCTATGATCTCTATAAGCAGGTGGCATCCTCCCGGGACCGGCGCTTTTCCCACAGAAGAAGGGAGGAAGAATGATCACAAATGATTGGCTGGAGCCGATGAAGCCGGAGTTTTCGAAGCCCTACTACCGGAAGCTCTATGAGACGGTGAAGCGGGAGTACGAGACGAGGAGAATATTTCCGGAGGCAAAGGACATCTTCAATGCCTTTGATTTCACACCCCTGTCCCAGGTAAAGGTCGTGATTTTGGGTCAGGATCCTTACCATGAGCCGGGGCAGGCGCACGGGCTCAGCTTTTCCGTGAAGCCCGGCGTCCCGGCCCCTCCCTCCCTTCAGAACATCTATCAGGAGCTGCACGACGATCTGGGACTCTATATCCCGGACAACGGTTACCTGAAGAAGTGGACGGAGCAGGGAGTGCTCCTTCTGAACACGGTCCTCACGGTCCGGGCGCACGAGGCGAACTCTCACCGCGGGATCGGCTGGGAGGAATTCACGGATGCCGCGATCCGCGCCTTGGACCGTCAGGACAGGCCCATGGTCTTTCTTCTCTTCGGGCGCCCCGCGCAGCAGAAGGAGGGAATGCTTCGGAATGAGAAGCACTGCATCCTGAAGGCGCCTCACCCGAGCCCGCTGAGCGCCTACCGCGGCTTCTTCGGCTCGAAGGTCTTTTCGCGGGCGAACCGCTTTCTGGAGGAGCAGGGCCTGAGCCCCATCGACTGGCAGATCGAGAATCTTGGAGGAAAAGGATGAATTTTGTTGAGATTTTAAAGGTGATTGTGCAGGGACTCGTGGAGGGATTCACGGAGTGGCTTCCGATCTCCTCCACCGGACATCTGATGCTTGTGAACGCGCTGATTCCGCTCCATCAGCCGGAGTCCTACTACGAGGTCTTTAAAGTCGTGATCCAGCTCGGCGCGATTTTCGCGGTCTGCTTTCGTTTTTTCCATGAGCTCTGGCCCTTTGCCAGAGCACAGCACAGTGGGAAGCTTGCGGTCCGCCCCGCAAAGATCAACCTTTGGCTGAAGATCATCATCGCCTGCCTTCCGGCGGCTGTCCTCGGGATTCTCTTTGACGACTTCCTGGACGCGCATCTGAACAACGCCCCGGTCATAGCGATCGTTCTGATCCTCTACGGCGTCCTCTTCATCTGGATCGAGAGACGGAACGCGAAGGCCGAATTTCCGATTCGCTCGGTCGATCAGATCGAGCTCTCCACGGCCCTTTTGATCGGTCTCTTCCAGTGCCTCGCCCTGATTCCCGGGACCTCCCGCTCCGGGGTGACGATACTCGGGGCGATGCTGATCGGCGTATCGAGAGTCTGCGCGGCGGAATTCTCCTTCTTTCTGAGTGTACCGATCATGTTCGGTGCGAGCGCCGTGAAGCTCATCAAATATTTCGTAAAGGGCGGGAGCTTCACGGGGAGTCAGAGCTTTTACCTGATCCTCGCCATGCTGGTCGCCTTTGTTGTCAGCCTCTACTGCATCAACTTCCTTCTTGAGTTCATCCGAAAGCACAGCTTTGCGGTCTTTGGCTGGTATCGCATCCTCCTTGGAATTTTGGTTCTCCTTGGGACGGTATTCACCTTTCTCGCGAGGATTCTGTAGGAGGGGCGAGGGGGCTCTCATCTCTTTCAAAAAGCGCAAAAGAGAGTAAAGGAAACGTAAGAGGACGTAATTAAAACTGAATTGCATCTTGAGAGATTTCGCGCTAGACTTTTCCTAAGAAGCGAACTTTCCCTCCCGGAGCGCGGGGGGATTTCCTCCATAGTCCGGGAGATCGGGACGGGAAAGAACAGAGGGAGACAGGATGAAGAAGTTCCGCGTACTTTTATTGAGCGTGATTCTGAGTGTGCTGATGGCGCTAAGGGCCTTTGCGTCCACGGAGATCGGACTGAATCTGGACTGGCGCTATGCCGCAAACTCCAGGATCAACACGGGAAAGGCGGTTCTCTATACGACGGACGCTTCGCATAAGAAGGGCATCACGATTGCAGTCAATGCGGGGCACGGCACCAAGGGAGGGGAGTCGGTGCAGACGCTCTGCCATCCCGACGGCTCGAAAAAGCTGAGCGGCGGCACAACGGCCGCGGGCTCTGTGACGTCCTTTGCGGTCTCCTCCGGCATGACCTTTTCGGACGGAACGCCGGAGCACGTCGTCACGAGACAGCTCGCTCACGCCTTTATGAAGCAGCTTCTCGCGGAGGGCTATGATGTGCTGATGCTCCGGGACGGGGAGGACGTGCAGCTGGACAATGTCGCGCGGACCGTCATCGCGAACAATCGGGCGAACTGCCATATCGCGCTCCACTGGGACTCCACCAGTCAGAACAAGGGCGCCTTCTACATGTCGACTCCGGACGGCCTTAAGGGGATGGAGCCGGTGGCCTCGATCTGGAAGAAGCATGAGAACCTGGGAGAGAGCCTGCTCTACGGACTCAGGAAATCCGGGGTGAAGATCTACTCCTCCGGCTCCATGCCGATGGATCTGACTCAGACAGCCTATTCCACCATCCCCTCTGTGGACATTGAGCTTGGGGACAGGATCTCCGACCACTCCGATGCCTGTATCCAGACGCTTGCGAAGGCGCTGACGGACGGCGTCAATAAATATTACGGCTTCTCATAAGTAAGAGCATTCCGCGGGAAAACGCACCGGGCCTTAGGGCCCGGTTTTTTTATCTCCTTTACATAAAAATTTCCCTCTGCTATACTCGCCATGGTCCGGCATTTTATGGGGGAGGCAGCAGGACTGCCATTATGAGGAGGAGATATGTCGATCCAGCTGATTTCCAATCTTTTCAGCCTTTTCGGCGGGCTGGGAATGTTTTTGTACGGCATGACGGTCATGAGCGACGGGATGCAGAAGGCGGCGAGCTCAAAAATGTCCGGCTTTTTGAATATCGTCACAGAAAAGCGCTATATGGCGGTTCTCCTCGGGGCCGGCATCACCGCTCTCGTCCAGTCCTCCTCCGCGACGACGGTCATGGTCGTCGGCTTCGTCAATGCAGGACTTCTGAATCTCTCTCAGGCGGTCGGCATCATCATGGGCGCGAATATCGGAACGACGATCACCGCCTGGATGGTCTCCCTCACGCAGGTCTCCGGGGATCTTCTCACAGTATTCAAGCCTGAATTCTTCTCTCCGCTCCTTGTCGGCTTCGGCGCCTTCCGCCTTCTCTTTCGGAAGAAGGGGGCGGATGATCTCGCCGCGGACTTCTGTATCGGCGTCGGACTCATCTTCATCGGACTGGAATTCATGGCGGATGCGGTCAAGCCCTACGCGGATTCCCCGATCTTTTCCGAGGCCTTTTCCTATATGGGGGGGAATCCGGTGCTCGGCATCCTGGCCGGCGCGGTCGTGACCGGACTCATCCAGTCCTCCGCGGCTTCCGTCTCCATCCTTCAGACCCTCTCCCTCTCCGGCGCTGTCCCGAGAGTCGCCGGCTTCTACATTACTCTCGGTCAGAACATCGGAACCTGTGTGACAGCCCTCATTTCCTCCGCGGGCACCTCCCGGACAGCGAAGAGAGCGGCCGTAATCCACCTGCTTTTCAACGTCGTTGGCGCGGTGATCTTCTGCATCATTATCTCCCTTTGTGCCATCCCGCTCCGGAGCTTCTTCTCCGGGGCCCTGAGTCCGGTGGAGATCTCGATCTTTCATACGATCTTCAATGTAAGCTCTACGCTTCTCCTCTATCCCTTCGGGGATCTTCTGGTGAGTCTCTCCGGGAAGCTCGTGCGGGAGAGCCAGAAGGACAGAGAGGAGCTTCTCGCAAGGGACGGCTATACGGAGATCGAGAGGAATCTGATCCAGCACCTCGACCTCCGTCTCCTGGAGTCCCCGGCCATGGCAATCCAGGCCTCCCGCAGCGAGGTCATCAATATGGGCCGTATCGTCGAGCTCAATGTCGCGGAGTCGGTCATGGTCATGCTGGACCGGGACAGGGAAAAGCTGGAGGAGGTTTTTGCGAGGGAGAAGGTCATCGACAATATGCAGAAGATCCTCACAGACTACCTGATCCAGGTGGACAATCTCTCTTTGAACGAGACGCAGAAGCTCCTTGTTACGAACATGTTCAATACCATGACGGATATGGAGAGAGCGGGAGATCACGCGGAAAATATCGCGGAGGAGGCCCAGTACGCCTGGGAGCACGAGATCGTGTTCTCCGAGGTCGGGCGGAGTGATTTCCGCCGCCTCTCCGAGAAGTCGATGGCGAGCTTTGAGTCCTCCATCGAGGCCTTTGAGGAGAGTTCCCTGGATGCGGTGGTTCGGACCGCGCATCTGGAGGATGAGGTTGACGATCTGGAGGAGGAGATGCGGGAGCGCCATATACAGCGTCTCACAAAGGGGGAGTGCGCTCCTCCGGCGGGGGTCATCTTCCTGGATGCGATCTCCGACCTCGAGAGGATCTCCGATCACGCAGACAATATCGCGGGCTATGTGAAGAGCATGCTCTAGGGATACAGGATCGGAAATGTGTTTTTTGCACTTGCAAAGGCACAATCTTTGGCATAGAATAAAAGCGTTGCAGAGAAATGTCGGATGACAGAACGCTATAGAGGAGGGTATAAGTATGGCAGTGAAGGTTGCGATCAATGGATTTGGGCGGATCGGTCGTCTTGCTTTTCGCCAGATGTTCGATCATGAGGGCACGGAAATCGTCGCGATCAACGATCTGACGGATCCCAAGATGCTGGCTCAGCTTCTGAAGTACGATTCCTCTCAGGGAAGGTATAAGTATGGGGATACGGTAAAGGCGGGCGAGGATTCCATCACGGTGAAGGGGAAGACGATCCGGATCTACAAGGAACCGGATGCCGCGAACCTTCCCTGGGGGAAGCTCGGTGTGGATGTCGTGCTGGAGTGCACCGGATTCTACACGAAGAAGGAAAAGGCGCAGGCGCATATCAATGCGGGTGCGAAGAAGGTCGTGATCTCTGCCCCGGCCGGAAATGATATCCCGACCATCGTCTACAATGTCAATCACGAGAAGCTGACCGCCGAAGACAATATCATCTCCGCAGCCTCCTGCACCACAAACTGCCTGGCTCCGATGGCAAAGGCATTGAATGATTTCGCGCCGATCCAGTCCGGCATCATGGCGACGATTCACGCCTATACCGGAGATCAGATGATCCTGGACGGACCGCACAGAAAGGGTGATCTGAGAAGAGCGAGAGCGGCGGCAGTCAACATCGTCCCGAACTCCACCGGTGCGGCGAAGGCGATCGGCCTCGTCATCCCCGAGCTCAACGGAAAGCTCATCGGCTCTGCGCAGAGAGTTCCGGTTCCGACCGGCTCCACCACCCTCCTTTTCGCCGTCGTAAAGAGCGATCGCGAGCTGACGGCGGAGTCTGTGAATGCCGCGATGAAGGCGGCCTCCGATCCGGAGACCTTCGGCTACAACGAGGACGAGATCGTGTCCTCCGATGTGATCGGAATGAGCTACGGCTCCCTCTTTGATGCGACGCAGACCATGGTGGCGAAGGTCGCAGACGGCCTCTATGAGGTCCAGGTCGTGTCCTGGTATGACAATGAGAATTCCTATACCTCACAGATGGTCCGCACCATCAAGTACTTCGAGAAATTCGTGAAATAATTCTCCATGCCCTGCGAGCGCGTTCGCCCGGCATCCATGGGATCAGCGGGGAAGAGCCGTCGGGAGCGAGAAGCACCGGCGGCTTTTTTCTACGGCTGCGGAATCCCCGCACGGCAGATACCGGGAAGCACAGAAAGCCTTGGAAGAAAGCTGCGTCAATTTGCGGAAATCGCGGAAAGGAAAAAGAATGGCTGCATTAAATAAAAAGACGGTGGATGATATCAATGTGAAGGGGAAGAGAGTGCTCTGCCGCTGTGACTTCAATGTCCCTCTGAAGGACGGGAGGATCACGGACGAGAGCCGCCTGACCGCGGCGCTTCCCACCATCGAGAAGCTGCTTAAGGACGGAGGAAGAGTGATCCTCTGCTCTCATCTCGGAAAGCCGAAGGGGGAGCCGAAGCCGGAGCTTTCTCTCGCCCCGGTCGCAAAGCGCCTCTCTGAGCTCCTCCACAAAGAGATTATCTTCGCAAGAGACGAAAATGTGGTCGGAGAGAATGCGCGGAAGGCGGTCGCCGCGATGAAGGACGGGGATATCGTGCTTTTGGAGAATACCCGTTACCGCCCGGAGGAGACGAAGAACGGGGATGCCTTCTCGAAGGAGCTCGCGGAGCTCGCGGATGTCTTCGTGGATGACGCCTTCGGCACGGCGCACCGCGCGCACTGCTCCAATGTCGGAGTGACGAAATTTGTGAAGGGGCCGCATGTCGTGGGCTACCTCATGGAAAAGGAGATCCGCTTCCTCGGTCAGGCCGTGGAAAATCCGGTCCGGCCCTTTGTCGCGATCCTGGGAGGAGCGAAGATTTCCGATAAGCTGAATGTCATCTCGAATTTGCTGGAAAAGTGCGATACCCTGATTATCGGCGGAGGCATGGCCTTTACCTTCATCAAGGCGCAGGGGCATGAGATCGGAAAATCCCTCGTGGACGACAGCAAGCTCGACTACTGCCGGGAGATGATCGAAAAGGCGAAGAAGATCGGATGCAGGCTGCTCCTCCCGCTCGATGCGGTTGTCGCCCCCTCCTTCCCGGACCCGATTGATGATCCGAAGCTTTCCGTCAGCACCGTGGAGATCAATGCCATCCCGGCCGATCAGCTGGGACTGGACATCGGTCCGAAGACGAGGGAGCTCTATGCGGAGGCCGTGAAGTCCGCAAAGACCGCGGTCTGGAACGGGCCGATGGGAGTCTTTGAGAATCCGATCCTCGCAGAGGGCACAAAGGCGGTGGCAAAGGCCCTGGCGGAGACGGAGGCGACGACCATCATCGGCGGAGGCGACAGCGCGGCAGCGGTAAATATCCTGGGATACGGAAAGAAGATGACCCATATCTCCACGGGCGGCGGCGCTTCCCTCGAGTTCCTGGAGGGGAAGGAGCTTCCGGGTGTCGCGGCGGCAGATGACCGATAAAGAGAGCGGAAGACGAAGCCGCTGAAAAGGGAGGGGCAGGCTCTTGTCTGCCCCGATCGGGGATATCCCGAAACGGAAAGGAATACAGAGAATAAAATGAGAAAAAAGATTATCGCCGGAAACTGGAAGATGAATATGACGCCATCGGAGGCGAAGGCACTCTGCGAGACATTAAAGCCCCTTGTCGCGGGAAGCTCCGCGGATATCGTTTTCTGCGTGCCCGCGATCGACATTGTTCCTGTGGTCGAGGCCGTGAGAGGCACGAATATCCGAGTCGGCGGAGAGAATCTCTACTTTGAGGATAAGGGGGCCTATACCGGAGAGATCTCCGCGGATATGCTGAAGGATGCCGGAGCGGAATATGTCATCATCGGCCATTCCGAGCGGAGAGGATATTTTGCCGAGAGCGATGCGGATATCAACAAAAAGCTCAAAAAGGCGCTGGAGAAGGGGCTAAATCCGATCGTCTGCTGCGGGGAATCCCTGGAGCAAAGAGAGCAGGGCATCTGCTTTGACTGGATCCGGATGCAGCTGAAGATTGCCTTTGACGGCATATCAAAGGAGGACGCCGAGAAGGTCGTCATCGCCTATGAACCGATCTGGGCGATCGGGACCGGAAAGACCGCGAGCGCCGATCAGGCGGAGGAGGTCTGCGCCGCCATCCGGGAGCTGATCTCTGAACTCTATGGAGCGAAGACCGCGGAGTGCATCCGCATCCAGTACGGCGGCTCCATGAACGCCGGAAATTGCAGGGAGCTTCTCGGAAAGCCGAATATCGACGGAGGCCTCATCGGGGGAGCCTCCCTGAAGGCGGAATTTGGAGAAATCGCAAACAGCGGCCGGTAAGTGATTTGCTGTGTAAATTCCCGTCAAGAAGCTAAATGCAAGGCCGGCTCGCCTGCACAAGCATTTGCTTTCTTGACGGGAGAGCATTCACTGCGGTTTTAGGATGCAAAGCCCGTTCTTACTATAGATGGTTTGAGTCAATCATCGGGAACCGCTTTAATCAGTCTTTTGGTTCTTTATTGTTTTGCTGTTCGATACGTTTTTTCCGGATATCTGCGAAACAAATTCCTAAGTTGGAGTACCTTTCCAGAGAATGGAGATCTTTTTACGTGCCACTGAACTCACCTGCCTCTCGGAAAGCTACTGCGATTTCCGCATTATTTGTTGGATCGTATACCTCTTCACTCTGTTCACCGAGAATGATGTCCCTGAAATAGAAATCACGCAGGTTGTTGCTGTCCTTGATATTGCTCATCCGGATATATCTGTGAGACGGGTTCGTTGTAGTAAATGCGATAAAACCACGATCCAGCGTCTCAAGAGGGCGCAGATTGTGCGAGGTAAAGATCAACTGGCCTTTTCCTTTTTCGGATATGACGCGAAGCAATTCACCTAACAGATATTCAAATACTCCGGCATCCAATTCATCAATCGCTACCGTAATAGATGAGCGGTTATAAACAACAATGAGCAGCTGAAGAATAGAGATAATCTTTTTGATGCCTTCCGATTCGTACTTCAGCGGGATTTCCTTTTTATTCTTTAAAGACATCAGCTGTATCTTGACGCCTTTTTTTCCATTGGCAAATACCATTTCGCCAAGATGCTTGATATGAATTGTCAGCCCCGGTACGATTTGGGACAGTACAATATTCATGTTCATGATAACCTGATGCACCGTTGCAACGGCTTTTTCAGGGATCGGAACAGCTTCCTCCAGCGGAATCAGGATATTGCCTGCTGCCCCGTTAGTTTCGCTTTCATATTTAAATGAAAGAGGAAGCATATTCATGCTGATGATACCCGAATTTGCGGTATTGATTACAAAAAGCTCAAGGTTGCCATATCTTACCAGACTTTCAATCAGCAGCATATGGCGCTGATACTCCAAATCATCCTTTCCGGCTGGATTACTTCTCATAGCCGTAAGCAGTTCCCTGGAGAAAATGAACGATCTGGATGTTCCGGCGGCCATCTTTTTCTCTACTAAGAGATTTATTGCTTTATCTTTATCTTTTCCAATAAGGCAATTGTATTTTCCGAGCGGAGCAAATACCTTGGATGAGGTGGTATCGATCAGAGAACTTTTACGTTCCTTTGACTCCTTGCCTTCATAAGAATAGCTAAGAATCTCTTCCGCAATAACAGGGCGGTAGTGAGCTTCCTCCCCATCACTGAGCGCCAGATTTTGAGAAGCTTCGATTACTTCGGACCTTAGTTTGAAATCATAGAAAGCCCGATACTTTATCGTATCATCAGCGACGGAGAACTCATAACGAAGAACCGCATTCCCAGATTCCACATTGATATAGTCAGCAAATTTCGCAGGAACCGTCTGCCCCTTCAGCGCAAGCTGCAGCAGCTCAATTGCATCAATCAACGCCGTTTTTCCTGATCCGTTCTGACCGTATAATCCTAAAATGCTTGTCTTATAGGCTTTTCTGCTGTTTGCAAAACTCAACTGACCGGCCTTTACATTCTTGAAGTTCTCAATAGAGAGACGTTCCAATCGAACAACGGTATTCTTCATGTCAGCTGCCTCCTTGTAGTTTCGTATAATATGATTATATCATCCACGGCGGAAAAAACAATATGAATTAATAAATCGCTATTTTTTATGCTGTTTTTATGATTCAAATTTAAATTTTTCCGAATAAGACCCGGGCTTAGGATTTTAGAGGAATCAAAAATGTGCTAGAGACTGCCTTTCATAAGGCAGAGACCGCGCAGCTCTATTATGAGCTGCGCGGTCTCCGTTTTGAGATAAAGCAGAGTCATCCCGGCTCTGCGCTTTGGCTCAGCATTTCGATTCCGGGCCTTGGCTTTTGAGGACGCGGGAGAGAGGTCTTACTGCTCCCAGGGGAGCTCCGGCTTCCCGAAGTGTCCGTAGGAGGAGACCAGATTGTAGTCGACCTCCCGGAGCTGAAGACGCTCGATGATCGCCTTTGGCGTGAGCTCATAGTTTTGTACGACATCGCTCCAGATATTCCCTACATTCTCATGGGCGCTTCCGAAGCAGTCCAGGTAGACAGACACCGGCTCCGCGACGCCGATCGCGTAGGCGAGCTGCACCTCGCAGCGCTCGGCCCGCCCCGAGAGGACGATATCTCTTGCGATCTTCCGCGCCATATAGGCCGCGGAGCGGTCGACCTTCGAGGGATCCTTTCCGGAGAAGGCTCCGCCGCCGTGGTGCGCGGCCCCGCCGTAGGTATCCGCGATGATCTTTCGCCCGGTGAGGCCGGAGTCCGCGAAGGAGGATCCGAGAACGAAGCGGCCTGTCGGATTCACGAGGATCCGGAAGTCGGTGTTCAGATTCATCTCCTCCGCGCTCTCCTTCATGATTCCGCTGACGATCTCCCTGACCTCTTCCAGGGAGGTGGACTCCCTGTGCTGGCTGGAGAGGAGGAAGGTGTCGATGCGCCCCGCCTTGTAGTCGTAGCTCACCTGCGCCTTTGCGTCCGGGAGAAGTCTTGCGAAGCCCTCCGCAAGGTTTTGATCCCGGAGCTTGAGGAGCGCCCTCGTGGAGAGGACATAGGGGATCGGGAGGAGCTCCTTCGTCTCATTTGTGGCATAGCCGAACATCATGCCCTGATCGCCGGCACCGTCGACATCGACGCCGCGCGCGATGTCCGGGGACTGGCGGGAGATCAGAAGGTTGAGCTCATACTTTTCGGCATCGGGGAGACCGATCCGGCGGAGAACCTCCGCGATGATGCTGTGGTAGTTTGGTTCATAGTCCGTGCTGATTTCGCCGAGGATGCAGATGCTGTAGTCCTTGATGCAGCATTCCGCCGCGATCCGGGCTCTCTTATCGTGGGAGAGGATGTCGGTGACGATGGCATCCGAGATCTGGTCGCAGATCTTGTCGGGATGACCGTTGGAAACCTGTTCCGATGAAAATAGCATATACTTTCCTTTCTGCCGCACTGTGCGGGATAATTACTGTAAACGGATGGAATCCGCCGGATGGTGAAGCGCCCCGGACATAGGAGCCGGGCGCCGCGGAGCTCTGCCGCTCTTCGCGTTCGGACCGTCCGCCTTGCCTTTGCCTATTTATATTGGTGCAGAAGACTGCCGTTCGGACTGCCGCGGCAGAGAAAAGAGGCCGCCGCACTGAGCGACAGCCTCTGTCCGTTCGTCTTATTGTTCGAAACAAATCGTTCGCTCAGGTTAGCACCTTCCGTCTCCGGGGTTGCTGCGGCTTCTTCGCTCCTATGTAGCTCCACCGTCTCTGAATAAGATATTTAATTGTGGAACCAAAGTATAACACGCCGCGGCGGGGAAGCGCAAGGGGATCGGAAAATTTCGATTCCGCTTTCAAGACAGCACTTTCAAAAGAGTCTTTTATCGACTGCTTTTCCATCGGACTTCCGCCGCCGGTTTTTCAATCGGCTTTTCATCTCAAATTCAGAATCTCAGATTCGGATTTTAATTCGGCTTAATTCGGCTTGAAAATGGAGCGCCGGGAGTGTACCGATCTCTTTAGACAAAATTATATATTTTTCAGAATGAATATTAGTAGATATTTCAGGGGGAATTGTATTTACAAAGAAACAATTTTCTGCTATCCTATAGACACAGAGAGAAGAGTGGCTGATGGGCCTCGGCTGACGAGAAAGGCCGAAGCGAACCGGCAAAGTGCAGGCCGCGAGTCTGCGAACGATACCGCAGAAAGCAAGAGGTGCAAAGCAATGGTTCCAGCACAGACATTTGATACGGCCACCGGAGCTTTCGGGAAGTAAATTTATTTTGATAACGGCGCAGCGGGCGCTCATGTTATTCAACAAAAGAAGTGTTTCTTCGAAATTTCCGGAAAGCACTGCGCGGGTTCAGTATCAAACGAACGGGATGAGAAACTGATTGGCTTCATCGATCGATGCACACGGAACGATATGGAAGATCAAAGATAAAGCGCATATCTTTGAAATATCAAGGTGACGGTATCAGACCAATGTACTCTTCATGAAAATTGAATATTGAGTTCGGGAGAGGGAAAGCGTTTCATTCGCTTTCCCTCTTTCCCTGTACCTTTCTTTTCGGCTGCTTTTTCTCCCGATCCGCTATTTCCTTCCGATCATTTCCTCGGTCAGCTTTTTCAGGACCTCGACCATTTTTTCCATGGAGTTGATATTCAGGTATTCGTAAATGCCGTGATAGTTCTCTCCGCCGGTGGAGAGGTTCGGACAGGGAAGCCCCATGAAGGAGAGCTTTGCGCCGTCCGTTCCGCCCCGGATCGGAAGGGTCTCCGGCTTTACGCCGCAGCTTCGGAAGGCTTCCTTCGCGCAGTCGATGAGATAGGGGTAAGGCTCCAGCTTCTCCTTCATATTGTAATAGCTGTCTGTAAGCTGGGCTTCCAGAGACGCGCCGCCGGAGCGATATTTCTCATTCAGACGATCCGCCGCGGACTGAAACTGTCTCTTTTTTTCCTCGAATTTCTCTCTGTCATGATCCCGGATGATGTAGCGAAGCTCCGCGAGGCTCTCATCTCCCTTCATGGACATCAGATGAAAGAAGCCCTCGTAGCCCTCGGTATTTGCCGGAGTGCAGGGCGGGAGCAGGGCATTGAACTCCATCGCGATCAGAAGCGCATTCAGCATCTTATCCTTTGCGGAGCCGGGGTGGACATTGACGCCGTGAATTGTGAGAACGGCGGAGGCGGCATTGAAGTTCTCATATTCGATGCCTCCCAGCGTTCCGCCGTCCACGGTATAGGCGACCTCCGCGCCAAAGCCCGCGAGATCGAAGAAGTCCGCGCCCGAGCCGATCTCTTCGTCCGGCGTAAACGCGATGCAGATTTCCCCGTGGCGCCGCTCCGGCTGAGAGAGCAGCTCTTCGATACACTGCATGATTTCTGCGACACCCGCCTTATCATCGGCGCCGAGGAGGGTACTTCCGTCCGTGACGAGGAGATCATCCCCCTTTGCGGAGAGAAGCTGCGGGAAGATCCCGGGATCGAGGATGGCTCCATGCCCGAGAGGGATCGGAGAGCCGTCATAGCTCTTTATCACCCGGGGCTTTACATCCTTTCCGCTCGCGGAGGGAGAGGTGTCCATATGCGCGATCAGTCCAAGAGATGGCGTGTGCATGTTCTCCTCCGCGGAGAGATTTGAGGGGATGCGGGCGTAGACATAGCAGTGCTCGGAAAGACGCACATCCTCTGCGCCGAGCTCCCGGAGTTCCCGCTCGAGCTGCCTTGCCAGCACGAACTGCTTCTCCGTGGACGGATGCGTGCCGCTCTCCTCTGAGGACTGCGTATCCACTTTGACATAAGAAATCAGGCGATCCAATACCTTCATGTTTCCTCCTTCCGTTTTCCTTTCGTTTTCCCTCTGTTTTCTTCCGTTCTGCCCCTCGCTGAGGGGGAGCGTTCTCTTTTGTCCCAAGAAGGCGGCTCTATCCTTCGGCATCGCAGGGAGAATGGTTTTTCATCAGTTTCTTCCGTTTTCGCTCTCAGTTTCTCGTAGCTCCTCCGCTCTCAGCTTCCCGTATCGTCAATCTCCCTTTCATGACTTGCCCGAAGGTAGCTGTCGCATTCCACCGGCTTCAGGTCCTCCAGGCGATAGGGCGTTTCCTGATATACAAAGTTCAGCCAGTTCGTATAGGTGCAGTTGGAGCTGGAACGCCAGGAGAGGATGGGAGGCTTTGAGGGGTCATCATCCGGATAGTAGTTCACGGGGATGTCGGGGGCGAGCCCCCTTGCGAGGTCCCGCCGGTACTCCTTGTCCAGGTCGTAGCGGTCGTACTCGGAGTGTCCGGTGACGAAGATCTGCCTGGAGGAGCAGGCGAGGATCAGATAGCTCCCGCTCTCCTCTCCCTCCGCGACGACATAGAGCTCGGGATTTCTCTTCACAGCCTCCTCATCGATTCCGGTATAGCGGGACTGAGGAACATAAAAAAAGTCATCCATGCCCCGCATAAGCATTTTGCGGCGATGCAGTACCCGGTGCAGATAGACGCCGCTCAGCTTTTTGGGGAGAAGGCGCTTCTGAATTCCGTAGTGATGGTAGAGAGCGGCCTGCGCTCCCCAGCAGATGTGAAAGCTTGAGAAAACATGAGTTTTTGACCAATCCATGATTTCACAGAGCTCATCCCAGTATTCGACCTCTGAGTACTCAAGCTTTTCGACGGGCGCCCCGGTGATGATGAGGCCGTCGAAGCGCTCCTCGCGGACAGCGTTAAAGCCGACATAGAATTTATTGAGGTGAGAGGCGCTGGTATGCTTTGCCTCGTGGCTCTCCGTTTTCATAAAACTGATCTCCGTCTGGATCGGGAAATTGGACAGGACCCGGAGAAGGTCAAGCTCCGTGTCCTCCTTCAGCGGCATGAGGTTCAGGATTGCGATGCGAAGCGGCCGGATCTCCTGCGCGCTCGCCCTGTCCTCATCCATGACAAAGATATTTTCCGATTCCAGCATCTGTTTTGCCGGAAGATCGTTTTGAACCCGGATTGGCATGATTTTTCCTTTCTTTGCTTCCCGAGGGGAGATATCCCTCCCGATGCGTCCCCCTCATTCGCATTCCCGAGGGATGATGTCTCTTTTCACGCTTCCCTTCATTCGCGTTTCCGTCGGTCCGGGGCATAATCAAGATCATGATTCCCGCATGCCTTCGCCGCTTCGCGCCTTACGGCCTGCGCCCCTCATTCGCATTCCCGAGGGAGAAGCTCCCTCTTCATGCTCATGAGTGGGGGCGCGTCATAAAGTCTTTCCTCCGCTTCCGTGCAAGCACGCCGCGGAGAAAAGACTTTCGGTCCAGGCGGAGTCCATGATTCCCGCATGCCTTCGCCGCTTCGCGCCTTGCGGCCTGCGCCCCTCATTCGCATTCCGAGGGACGAGGTCCCTCTTCATGCTCATGAGGGGGGCGCGTCATAAAGTCTTTCCTCCGCTTCCGTGCAAGCACGCCGCGGAGGAGAGACTTTCAGTCCGGGCGGAGTCCATGATTCCCGCATGCCTCCGCCGCTTCGCGCCTTGCGGCCTGCGCCCCTCAT
>NZ_KI273121.1:0-37551 GCF_000469565.1 Oribacterium sp. oral taxon 078 str. F0263
TCCGAGTCTGCCTGATGGCAGACTTCTGCGCTTACCCGCCGCGGGTCGCGGCAGCCGGAGCGAGAGCGTTCTGTACCGGGCGGAAAAAGCAACATAGCTTCTAGCGGCAGAGTATGAGCTCCGCCTCCTCGACGGCCTTATCCGTCATGGCCTCGATCTCCGGGAGGAGCCTCTCCTCGGAGCTTCGAATCTTTTCCGGAACGGGCTTTGTGACCGGGTGACGCGCGACGAAGATGGTGCAGCAGTCCTCATAGGGCTCGATCGAGGTCTCGTAGGTCCCGATTCTCTCCGCGATATCGACGATCTCCTGCTTATCGAAGGCGATCAGGGGGCGGTAGACCGGAAGGCGGCAGACCTCATTGGTGCATACGAGGCTCTGCATGGTCTGGCTTGCGACCTGGCCGATGGATTCGCCCGTGATGAGCCCGATGCAGTCCCGCTTTTCCGCAATTCTCTCTGCGATCCGCATCATATAGCGTCTCATCAGGATGGTCAGCTCGTCGTGGGGACATTTTTCGTAGATCGCAAGCTGGATCTCCGTGAAGTTCACGATATGGAGCGCGACAGGACCCGCGTAGCGGGAGAGCTTTTCCGCGAGGTCTGTGACCTTCTGCTTTGCCCGCTCCGAGGTATAGGGAGGCGCATGAAAATAGCAGGCCTCGATGAGCGCGCCTCTTTTTGCGATCATATAGCCTGCAGCCGGGGAGTCGATTCCCCCGGAGAGGAGCAGCATCGCCTTTCCGTTTGTGCCAAGGGGCATGCCCCCCGGACCCGGGATGATCTCGGAGTAGAGATTGATGAACTGGCGGATCTCCACGTGGAGGCGGACCTCGGGATTATGGACGTCGACGGAGCTCTCCGGGAAGGCATCGAGGATCTCGTGCCCGAGCTCCGCGTCGATCTCCGGGGAACTGAGCGGAAAGCTCTTGTCGGCCCTTCTCGTATAGACCTTGAAGCTTTTTTTCTTTCCGCGGTAGAGCTCCCCCCAGTAGGAGAGGACCTCCCGCTTCAGGCTCTCGATATTCCCGTCGTTTTCAAACTGGACCATGGGGCAGATGCCGATGATGCCGAAGACATGGCGGAGCGCTTCGATGAGGCTATCCGGGTCATAGTCCTCGGATTTTGAGCTCACATAGATTCTGCCGCGCTCTCTCGTGACGCGGAAGGAGCCCTCCGCCCTCTTCAGTTTCCTCCGGATATCGTGTACCAGCGCGTCCTCAAAGACATAGCGGTTCTTCCCCTTGGTTCCGATCTCCGAGTATTTGATCAAAAAGCTGTGATAAAGCATAGGCCTCCGTTACGCGCCGATGATGTAGGGCTTTAAGACGGAGAGGATCTCGTCCATGCGGTTTGCGTCGGCGTGGATGTTTAAGTCGATCGGCTTTGAGAGGTCCAGGGAAAAGATCCCCATGATGGACTTTGCGTCAATGACATAGCGGCCGGATACGAGGTCGAAGTCCACGTCCGTGAAGCGGACGAGATCGTTGACGAAGGACTTTACTTTATCGATGGAATTCAATGAGATGCGAACGGTTTTCATGTTCCCTCCTTTTGTCCGGACGGCCCGGCAGGACTCTTTTGCCCGCTGCAGCTTGACCGCCCATTGACGATATTTCGTAAGTAATGTAGCATATCCGGAGGGAAACGTCCATACTGCATTGCCGTATGGCGGGGAGAAAGTGACGTGAGAGAGCAGGGGGAGAGAGCGGGAAAAACGATGGAGATCAGGGGACTTTCTGTGGCGGTGCACAATCTGGGATGCAAGGTGAACGCCTACGAGGCGGAGGCGATGCTCCGGGAACTTAAGAATGCGGGGGCCCGCATCGTCCCCTGGGAGGAGAGGGCGGATATCTATCTCATCAATACTTGCTCCGTCACCAATATCGCGGACAAAAAGTCCCGGCAGATGCTTCACAGGGCGCGGGCGAAGAATCCGGATGCGATCGTGGTGGGGACCGGCTGCTATGTGCAGGCGCGGAGAGAGGAGCTCCTCTCCGACGGGAGCGTAGACCTTCTCATCGGGAATGCGGGGAAGGGGAGAATCGCGGAGCTCCTTTCGGACTATCTCCGGGGAGATCGGACCCCGGCCTGCTTCGATCTTCGCTCTGTCCATGGCTATGAGGAGTTTTCCGCCGGGGGGAGGACGGAGAGAGCGAGGGCGTTTCTGAAGGTTCAGGATGGCTGCGGGCAGTTTTGCAGCTATTGCATCATACCCTATCTCCGGGGAGAGATCCGGAGCAGGGCTCTTCCGGATATCCTGCGGGAGGTCCGGGAGCTCTCCGAGGGAGGCTACCGAGAGATCGTTCTGACGGGGATTCACCTCTCCTCTTATGGGATGGAGAGCTGCGGGGACAGAGAGGGGCGGGAGAGGGCCTTTAACGCCGCCCTTCCCTCGGAGAGCCTTCTTTCTCTCATACGGGAGGTGGCCTCTGTGAGCGGGATAGAGAGAGTTCGGCTCGGGAGTCTGGAGCCCAGGATCATCAGCAGGGACTTCGTGCGCGCTCTCTCCGGAATCCCGGAATTTTGCCCCCATTTTCACCTCTCCCTGCAGAGCGGCTCGGACCGGACGCTCCGGGCGATGAACCGCCATTACGACAGCGCGGCCTTCCGGGAGAGCGCAAAGATCATCCGGGAGAGCTTTCCGGACGCGGCTCTCACCACGGATGTGATTGTCGGCTTTCCCGGGGAGACGGAGGAGGACTTTTCGGAGAGCCTTCGCTTTATTTCAGAGATCGGTTTTTATGAGCTTCACGTCTTTAAATATTCGAGGAGACGGGGAACCGCAGCAGAGCGGATGAAGGGACAGGTCCCGGAGAAGCTGAAGGCAGAGCGCTCGGCGCGTCTTATCGCTCTTGACCGGGAGCGCTCGGCGGAGTTTCGGAGGCGCTTCCTCGGGAGGCAAGAGAGCGTCCTCCTTGAGGAGAGGATAGAATGGGAGGGGAGAGGATATCTTGCCGGCTTCAACAGGGAATACGTCAGGTTCCTGATCCCCTGCGGAGAATCAGAGGGGGAGCCGGGTAAAGTTGGCGAAATAATTTCGGCGCTTGGCGAAAAATTATGTGGCAGATATGTTCTTGCGAAGGCCGTTCAAATGAGATAGAATAAAAAGAGGCGTAAAAAGGACGTGACGGCATGAATAAAGATTTTAGCAGCACACAGATTATCAGGCCCATGCAGGACAACAGTCTGGATGTGACTGAGGTTCTCCGGAGAGTCTATGAGGCCCTCACAGAGAAGGGATATAACCCGATCAATCAGATTGTCGGGTATATCATGTCGGGAGATCCGACCTATATCACGAGCCATAAGGGGGCGAGGAGCCTCATTATGAAGGTGGAGAGGGATGAGATTCTGGAGGAGCTGATGTCCGCCTATGTGGAGTCGCGGCTCAGCTGATCGAAGCGGATCGAAGCGGCAGTCGAGGGGATGATGAGGGGCCGCGGGATGTCCCCGGGGAGAGAGGGAGTTCGTCCGGTGTCCTGCCGGTGGACTCCCTTTGCAGATGAAGGGGACAGCTTCCGCCTTTTCCTTGCGGGCTTTGTCTCCGCGGGCTTTGAATTTTGGTGATTTATGCGGATTATGGGGCTGGACTATGGGGCGAAAACGATCGGAGTCGCGGTCACAGACCCGAGCGGTCTGATTGCGCAGCCGCTTCGGACGATTTTCAGGGAGCGGGAGGGAAAGCTCCGCCGGAATCTGCAGGAGATTGCGGCGCTCGTTTCGGAGCTCTCCGTGGAGCGTATCGTCATCGGGCTTCCCTTGAATATGGATGAGACGGAGGGGGAAAGGGCAGAGAAGGCCCGGGAATTTGCCGCGCTTTTGGCGAAGCGGGTTTTGGTGCCGATTGAGTGGGTGGATGAACGCCTGACGACGATCGCCGCCCGGGAGATTCTGGATGAGAGCGGGGTCCCCAGGGAAGAGCAGAAGCGGATGATCGATCAGGTCGCCGCGCAGCTTATTCTGGAGACATGGAAGAGTCGGAAGGAGAGGCGGGGGGATGAGAAGGGCTTCCTTCCGGCGGAGACAGCAAGCGGATTTTACGGAGAGACGGAGAGGACGGATGGAGAACGGGAGAATCAGACTGCGCTCTGAGGACGGGGAGCTGGAGCTTGAGGTTCTGGAGGAGACGGTGCTGCAGGGACAGCATTATATTTTGGCGGCGGATACCGAGGGAGAAGAGGACGGATCCTGCTACATTATGAAGGACATCTCTCCGGAGGATGCCGAGGAGGCGAGCTACGTCTTTGCGGAGGATGAGGAGGCGGAAGCCGTCATGGAGCTCTTTTCGAAGCTCCTGGAGGACGAGGGAATCCGCTTTGAGACGGAGGAAGGCTGAGCCTTCGAGCGGAGCATGCGCAGAGACAGGGGGCGCTCACAGGATGGAGGCTCAGCCAAAGTGCTGTGCTGCTCTGCCGCTTTGGCCGCGGCAGTCGGGGCGAGAGCGTCCTTTGTCGGGCGGGAAAAGCGGCAGAGAATGTACTGTTAAGATCCGTGCCAAAGACAGGCACAATGATAAAGGATAAGTATACATAATACGATATATAAGAGAGGCAATGAGAGAAGTGACGGAAAAAACGAAAGAATTAAAGACGACGGAGACAAGAAGAGGAAGAACAGTGCAGCTTCTGCATTCGGAGAGTATGGGAAGAACGGGAGGCCGCGCGGATAGAACGAGATCGGCAGAGCACGGCAGCAGAAGGCAGACGGAGCAGCAGACGAAGGGGGCAAGGGCAGGGGCAGGAGGCTCTGTGAGAGTGATTCCCCTCGGGGGCCTGGACCAGATCGGCATGAATATCACGGCCATTGAGACGGAGGAGAGCCTGATCATCGTGGACTGCGGTCTCTCCTTTCCCTCCGACGATATGCTGGGGATCGACCTGGTCATCCCGGATATCAGTTATCTTAAGAGCAAGATGGAGAAGATCAAGGGCTTCGTCATTACGCACGGACATGAGGATCATATCGGCGCGCTCCCCTATGTACTGCAGCAGATCAATGTCCCGGTCTATGCGACGAAGCTGACCCTCGCTCTGATCGAGAGAAAGCTCGTGGAGAGAGGGATGGATCAGCTCGTGAAGACGAAGACCATGAAGTTCGGGCAGACAGTGAACTTCGGCGACCTGAAGGTGGAGTTTGTGAAGACGAACCATTCCATTCAGGACGCGGCGGCGCTCGCGATCTATACGCCCGCCGGAGTTTTGGTTCACACAGGAGACTTCAAGGTCGATTACACGCCGGTCTTCGGGGATCAGATCGATCTTCAGCGCTTTGCGGAGCTCGGGAAAAACGGTGTTCTCGCGATGTTTTCGGATTCGACGAATGCGGAAAAGCCCGGCTCCACGATGTCGGAGAGGACGGTCGGAAGAACCTTCGATCTGATTTTTGCGGAGCATAAGAACAACCGCATCCTGGTCGCGACCTTCGCCTCCAATGTGGACAGGGTGCAGCAGATCATCAATACCGCGGCGAAGTACGGGCGGAAGGTCGTCGTCGAAGGGAGGTCCATGGTCAATGTCATCAGTGTGGCCTCGGAGCTCCACTACATCAATATCCCGGAGGGGACCCTCATTGACATCGAGAATCTGAAGGACTATCCGGATGAGAAGACGGTGCTCATCACGACGGGCTCTCAGGGAGAGTCCATGGCGGCTCTGTCCCGGATGGCGAGCGGGATGCACAGGAAGGTGCATATCACGCCGAACGATGTGATCGTCATGTCCTCCCATCCGATCCCCGGGAATGAGCTCGCGGTCGACAAGGTCGTGAATGAGCTCACGAAGCAGCATGCGCAGGTGATCATGCAGGACACGCATGTCTCCGGACACGCCTGCTCGGAGGATCTGAAGCTCCTCTACTCCCTGGTAAAGCCGAGGTATGCGATCCCGGTCCACGGGGAATATCATCACAGGAGGGCGGCCGCGGAGCTCGCCGCCGCGGTCGGTGTCGAGAGGGAGAACTGCCTCATCCTGGAGAACGGCGATGTACTGCAGTTTTCCGCCGAGTCCGGTGAGATGAAGGCAGAGATCAGGGATCATGTCCAGGCGGGCGGGATCTTTGTCGACGGCCTGGGCGTAGGAGATGTGGGAAACATCGTGATCCGGGACCGCCAGAACCTCGCGCAGAACGGGATTATCGTCGTCGTGCTGACGCTGGAGAAGTATTCCGGGCACCTTCTCGCCGGTCCGGACCTGATTTCCCGCGGCTTTGTCTATGTGAGGGAGTCCGAGGATCTCATGGAGGAGGCCAGAGTGCAGGTGCAGGATGCCGTGGATGACTGCCTCGTGAGACACGTGAACGACTGGGGGAAGATCAAGAATATCATAAAGGACAGCCTCGCGGATTTCCTCTGGAAGAGAATCAAGAGAAATCCGGTCATCCTCCCGGTGATTATGGAGGTCTAGGGACTTGTGATGGGAAGACGGAAAGCGGTCAGAACGGTATCCTCAGCCATCATCGGAGCAGCCTGGCGGGTCATCCTCTTTATGCTCGTCATCTACTTTTTGCAGATCGGCGCGCTCATGGCCTATCGCTACGGGCACGGCCTTCTCTATCAGCACGCCATGGAGGAGCCGCCGGGGACGGAGGCAAGCATTGAGATCCTGAAGGGGGAGAGCCGCCGAGCGATTGCGGAGAAGCTTGAGAAGGCGGGACTCATCGATAATCAGGATGCCTTTCTTTTTCAGTCGAGGCTCTATAAGGCGGAGTTTGTGCCGGGGAGCTATACCCTGAACCGCTCGATGTCCATAAAGGAGCTCATCGATTATCTGAAGGAGGAGGGGCGGAAGCTCACGGAGCTTCGGGAGCGGAAGCTTCTGACAAACGATGCGGAATCCGAGGGAGCTTCGCAGGACTCCCGGGACTCGCAGGAAGCTGCCGGAGACGAGGCCGATGTGACGATCGGGGACTCCCCGGTAGAGGGGGAGAGCAGCCGCGGGGCAGGATAGCGGCCGGACTTCCCGCATCGATCCGAAAGGGCGCAGTATTTTCCCTTCCCGCTTTCCTCTCCGGAAAGAGGAAGTCCTCCGCCCGCTTCTATGAAGCGGAGACTCTGCGATCTATCTGGCAGCCGGAGGGAGAAGGCTTTGATCCCGGCGGCAGTTTCCGGAAAAAGCGGCGGGGAAAGAATGAGGAGGCAAAAAGGATTATCACAGAGGAGCATGTTCTCGATTTCATTCGTTCTCTGATGGGGGAGGAGGAGCCTTTCCTTGAGAAGATACGGGGGGAAGCGCTGGCAGGGGCAGTCCCGATCATACGGGATGAGACGGCGGCGCTTCTTCGGCTTTTTCTGCTTTTGAAAAGGCCGAAGAGGGTGCTGGAGCTCGGTGCGGCGGTGGGCTACTCCGCTCTTTTCATGGCGGGCTTCCTGCCGGAGGGCGGGCGGATTCTCACGGTGGAGAGCTGCCCGAGGAGGGCGGAGGAGGCGAGGGCCAATATCGCAGGGAGCCCTTTTTCGGACAGGATCGATCTCTTCGAGGGGGACGCGGGGGAGCTCCTCTCCTCTCTTTCCGAAAGAGGGGAGAAATTTCCGTTTATTTTTCTGGATGCGGCGAAGGCCCAGTACCTGGTCTGGCTCCCGATGCTTCTCCGCCTTCTCACAGAGGGAGGCATCCTCTTAAGTGACAATGTCCTTTTGGACGGGGAGATCGCGAAGAGCCGCTTTGAGATCCCGAGGAGGGACCGGACCATACACAGGCGCATGAGAGAGTATCTTTTCTCGATCACGCACAGCAGGCAGCTTCGGACGGCTGTCCTCCCGGTCGGAGACGGACTTTCGGTCAGCCTGAGCTGCCCGGAGGCCGCGGAGCCCGCTTCCCCTCCGATCAGGGCGGGCGTTTCCCCTTCGGAGAAGAAAAGGGAAGGAGAGGGCAGAGGAGGGAGAGCTCCCGGAGAAGGGATGCGGGAAGCGGAAGGACAGCTGTATTTGCAGCGGGGAAGAGACAGAGAAAGAGGGAAGGGAAGAGAGTGAGACGGACAGAGCTCCTTCTTCCGGCGGGATCGCCGGAGGGGCTGAAGACAGCGCTTCGCTACGGGGCGGATGCGGTCTACCTCGGAGGGGAGGCCTACGGCCTTCGCGCAAAGGCGAGAAATTTCAGCATGGATGAGATCCTCTCCGGCGTGCGCTATGCGCATGAGAGGGGGGCGAGAGTCTATGTGACAGCGAACATCCTCGCAAGAAACGGGGATCTCTCCGGTGTCAGGGAGTATTTCCGGGAGCTTCGGGGGAGCGGAGTCGATGCGGTGCTGATCGCAGATCCCGGGATCTTCCTTCTCGCAAGGGAGGAGATGCCGGAGATGGAGCTTCACATCTCGACCCAGGCGAACTGCACCAATTACGAGAGCTTTCTCTTTTGGCACAGGCTCGGAGCAAAGAGAGTCGTGGCCGCAAGAGAGCTTTCTCTTTCGGAGCTCTCGGAGATCCGGAGGAGGATCCCCGCATCGCTTGAGATCGAGGCCTTTGTGCACGGGGCGATGTGCATGTCCTATTCCGGAAGATGCCTCCTCTCCAATTTCATGACGGGGAGGGACGCAAACCATGGGGAATGCACGCATCCCTGCCGCTGGAATTACCGTCTCGTCGAGGAGAAGCGCCCGGGGGAATATTTTCCGGTCTATGAGAACGAGAGGGGGACTTATATCCTAAGCTCTCAGGACCTTTCCATGATCGGGCATATCCCGGAGCTCCTCTCAGCCGGCATCGACTCTCTGAAGGTCGAGGGGCGGATGAAGACAGAGCTCTATACCGCAACCGTCGGGAGGGCTTACCGGAGGGCGATCGACGACTTTTACGAGGACCCGGAGAAATACCGGAGGAAGCTGCCCGGCTACCGGGACGAGCTGGAGAGATGCACGCACCGGGAATATTCGACGGGCTTCTACTTCGGCCCCCCGAAGCCCGGGGCCAAGGGCCAAAGGGAGAGCTATGAGAGGCCCTCCGTCTATCTCGGAAGAGCGCGGGAGCCGGGGACGGGAGGTTTTTTCGCCCTCCGACAGAAAAATAAATTTTCCGTGGGAGAGGAGATTCGGATCATGAAACCGGACGGGAGGGATATCCCGGCAGTCGTACTCGAGATCCGGGACAAGGAGAGCGGGATCGCGCAGGACTCCTGCCCGCACGCGGGGCAGGAGCTCATGCTCCGACTCACAGCTTGTCCGGAGGAGGGGGACATCCTCCGAAGGGATGGATAGGAGACTATGGAATTACTGTTTTTTATGCTTGCCATATCCTCTTTTTCCTACTTTGTCATTTTGCTGCTTCATTGCGGGATGATCGGCTTTCTCTGGTTTTGGCCCTTCTTCTCGCTTCTCAATCTTCTGACAGCGCTTTTCTGGCGCTGGGAAAAGCGGCAGAGGGAGAAGAACAGGGAGAGGGGAAAGAGAGTTTTCGTCTTTTTCATGACGAGCTACGCGCTTTCCTTCGTCTCCTTTCTCCTTCTTTCCCTTTTGCTCCTTCTGCCCAGGAAGAAGCCGGAGGCGGGACTGGACTATGTGATCGTCATGGGGACCTACCTTAGCCACAATAAGGCCTCGGACACGCTGAAGGACCGCCTGGAGAAGGCGGCAGACTATGCGGGGAGCTCACCCGGGACGGTCTTCATCCTCTCCGGAGGGCGGGGAAAGTTCGGGACGAGCACGCAGGCGAGCGTGATGTATTATTATATGATAAAGCGCGGGGTTCCGGCCTCGAAGCTTTTGATGGAGTTCTACTCCTCCTCCCTCCAGGAGAAGATCGGCTACTCTGTGCAGACCATTCTGTCCAACGAGTCGGAGCGCGCGGAGCAAAAGCAGCAATACATTCTCTTTGAGGATGGGAGCCGGATGGATCTCTCGAAACCGAACTCCGTGGAGACGCAGCCGGACGGCGGGCTCTATTTTTCCCCGGACGCGGGCGGCGATACGGAGGAGCTGATCGAGGTGAATCCGGAGGGAAGGGAGTCGGAGAGCGGAGACGAAAAGGGGGAGAGCGGGGAAGAAACGGTCTCTCCCTCGGAGCAGGCGGAGAGCATCCTCGCGGAACAGGAGGACAGGGAGAGGAAAAAGGAGAGTGAAGAAGCGGCGGAGCTCTCCCCCGCGCAGAGTGAGGGCAGGGAGGAAGCGCCTTCGAGAGCGCAGTCAGCGCTTCGCGTCGGGATCATATGCTCAAGGAGCCAGTTTCTGCGGGCGGAAAGCTTTGCGAAGCGCTACGGGCTCAGCAGTCTTGAGCTCATACCCGCACAGACCGAGGAGCTCCTGATTCCGCACACTCTCGTGAGGGAGGCTGCGGAGTTCTTCAAGGACCGTCTGATCGGGAATATCTGATCCGGAGCAATTGATCCAATATACCGGATCAAATACCGGATCTGAAATATCCGGACGGAAATATGCGGGCCGGGATCATAAACGGGCGCTCTATGCCGAAGACAGAAAGGAATACAGAAGAGTGAAAGAATATCAGAGGCTTGAGAGAAAGAGGATTTCGGAGCTGGACACGGAGGCGGTCGTATATCGCCATAAGAAGTCCGGCGCGAGGGTGCTGACACTTCAAAATCAGGACAAAAACAAGGTTTTTTCCATCAGCTTCCGGACTCCGGCGGAGGATTCGACCGGGGTTTCGCATATTACGGAGCATTCCGTGCTCTGCGGCTCGGAGAAATTCCCGCTGAAGGATCCCTTTATCGAGCTCGTGAAGGGCTCTCTGAATACCTATCTGAACGCGATGACCTATCCGGACAAGACGGTCTACCCGGTCGCCTCCACAAACGACAAGGATTTCGACAATCTCATGGACGTCTACCTGGATGCGGTCTTTCACCCGAACTGCCTGAAGAACCGCTTTACCTTCCTGCAGGAGGGCTGGCATTATGAGACTGTAAATGAGGGTGCGGAGCTTCGATACAGCGGCGTCGTCTACAATGAGATGCGGGGCGCCTTCTCCAATCCGGAGTCTGTGCTGGAGCGGCGCATCATGCACTCTCTCTTTCCGAAGAGCTGCTACGGAAATGAGAGCGGCGGGGATCCGGAGGCGATTCCGGATTTAAGCTATGAGAATTTCTGCGCCTTCCACGAGCGCTTCTATCATCCCTCGAATTCCTACATCATTCTCTACGGAGCTCTCGACATGGAGGCGAAGCTTCGCTTTTTGGATCGGGAGTATCTCTCCGGCTTTGACGCCATCGATCCCCTCTCGGAGGTCCGGATGCAGGAGGCCTTCCCGAGGAAGAGGAGGGAGGAGGACTGCTATCCGATCGGAAAAGAGGAGAAGACGGAAGGGAGAAGCTATCTCGCCTACAGCATGGTCCTTAAGGATGCACTGGACCCGAAGCGCTCCATGGCCTATTCGATCCTGGACTATGCGCTTCTCTCCGCGCCGGGCGCAGCGCTCAAGCAGGCACTCCTGGACGCCGGAATCGGAGAGGATATCCTCGGGGGCTACGCCGGCGGGATTCTGCAGCCCTACTTCTCCGTCATCGCAAAGAATACGGATCCCAAAAAGGAGCGGAGATTTCAGGAGATTATCCGGGGGACGCTCAGAAAGCTCGCGGAGGAGGGCATCGACAAAAAGACGCTGCTCTCCGCGATCAATCACGATGAGTTCCTCTACCGGGAGGCGGACTACGGGCGTACGCCGAAGGGGCTGGTCTACAGCCTGAGCGCACTGGACAGCTGGCTCTACGGGGGAGAGCCCTGGCGCTTCCTGGACTGCGGAAAGCTCTACGGGGAGCTTCGCTCCCTGGTGGAGAAGGGCTATTTTGAGTCGCTGCTTCGGGAGAGCTTTCTCGATCAAAAGCACGCAAGTCTCGTTCTGCTCCGCCCGGAGGCGGGGCTTTCTGAGAAGAGGGAGGCGGAGCTCTCCGCGAAGCTCCGCGCCTTCCGGGAGGGGCTCTCCGAGGCGGAGCTTAGGAAGATCCGATCGGATGAGGAAGCTCTCCTTCGCTATCAGGAGGAGAAAAATACGGAGGAGGCGCTTCGAAGCCTGCCGCTTCTCTCGAGGGAGGACATCGGGAGAGAGGCGGAGCGAAGCTCGTTTCGGCGGGAGGAAATTTCCGGGAGGAGCATCCTGCTGACGGAGCTTCCGAGCCGCGGCATCCTCTATCTCAGGCTGAACTTCAATACCGCCTGTCTCACGGAGGAGGAGCTTCCCTATGCGGGATTTTTGAAGAGCGCCCTCGCCTATATGGACACGGAAAAGCATAACTTCCGGGACCTCGCTTCAGAGCTCTATTTGAATACCGGGGACTACGGCTTCGACATGGAGGTCTATCCGGATCTTGAGGATCCCCTCCGCTATCGGGGCTTCTTCGCCGCGGAGTGCAGGATACTGCCCAATCAGATCGAAAAGGCGCTCTCCCTCCTCGAGGAGATCCTGCACACGACGAAGCTGGAGGACCCGAAGCGTATGCTGGAGATCTTAAATGAGTGCCGCTCCAGGGAGAGGATAAGCCTTGAGAATGCGAGCCACAGCTATGCGGTTCGCCGCGCCTCCTCCGGCTTTTCCGCCGCGGGACGCTACCGTGAGCTTAGCGCGGGGATCGAATATTACCGCTTCCTGGAGAGAAGTCTCGCGGATTTCGAAGAGAAGGGAGGGGACTTTATGCGGAAGCTCTCCCTCGTCGCAGAGAAGCTCTTTGAGACGAAGAATCTCTTCCTCTCCGCTGCATCGGAGAAGGGAGAGCTGGAGAAGCTCCTCGGCCTCCTCCCGGACTGGCTCTCGGAGTATGAGAGGAGAGAGAGGGAGCAGAGCTTACTCGAAAAGATTCTGAGCCCCGGGATAGAGAGGGAGGAGAAGAGCGGGGAGAGCGCCCAGCTTTCCCTTCGGGGAGCAAAGAGGGAGGGCTTCTGCGATACGGCACAGGTGAACTTCGTCTCGCAGTGCGGGAGATTCGATCGGAAACGGCATCCCTATTCCGGTGCGCTCCGCGTCTTAAAGAATATCCTTAACTTTGAGTATCTTTGGAAGAGACTGCGGGAGAGAGGAAACGCCTATGGCTGCATGTCTGGCTTCTCCCTCTCCGGGGAGGGCTATCTTGTCTCCTATCGGGATCCGCATATCAGAAGTACGATGCAGGTCTACGCGGAGCTCCCGGATTATCTCCGCTCCTTCCGAAGCGATGAGAGGGGGATGATGAAATATATCATCGGTGCGGTCTCGGAGCTGGATGCGCCAAAGACAAATTATGCGAGAGCGATGTGGAATCTCAGCTGCTTTTTGAGTCATATCACAGACGAGATGCTGCAAAGGGAGAGGGAGGAGCTTCTGGACACTACGGAAGAGAGAATCCGCAGCTTTGCCCCCTATATCGAGGAGATTCTCTCGACCGGCGCGGCCTGTACGATCGGGTCTGCGGCGAAGGTCTCCGGAGCAGGGGAGCTTTTTGAGAGTGTGGAGAAGCTTTGAGGAAGGAGGAAAGGAGAGCGGGATGGAAGGAATCAGATCGGGCTTTGTAGGCCTGGCGGGCCGCCCGAATGTCGGAAAGTCCACCCTTATGAATGCCGTCATAGGGCAGAAGATCGCGATCACCTCGAAGCGGCCGCAGACCACGAGAAAGCGCATCATGGGGGTCTATGATGATGAGAGGGGACAGATCATCTTTCACGATACACCGGGCATCCATAAGGCGAGGAACCGCCTCTCCGAGTTCATGGAGCATGTCGCGGAGAAGGCGCTCGGCGACGTGGACCTCGTCCTCTGGCTCGTGGAGCCGGGAGAGCTTCCGGGAGAGGCGGAGGAGTATATCGCCGGGCTTCTCCGGGAGTGTAAAAAGAAGACAATCCTCGTCGTGAATAAGATCGATATCCTGAAGAATGAGGAGGAGCTGACGCAACTGACAGAGGCTTACCGGAATCTTTTGGAGCTGACGGAGCTGATCCCGATCTCCGCCTATAAGCATAAGAACATCGAGGAGCTGAAGAGCGCGATCTTTCGCAATCTTCCGCCGGGGCCCCGCTACTACGATGAGGATACGGTCACGGATATGCCTCTTAGGGATATCGCGGCGGAGCTGATCCGGGAGCAGACGCTCTATAAGCTGGACCAGGAGGTTCCGCACGGCATCGCGGTTTTGATCGAGGAGATGCGGCAGAGGAAGAACGGCCTTTGGGACGTAAAGGCGAGCATTATATGCGAAAGGGAAGCGCACAAGGGCATCATCATCGGAAGGGGAGGGAGCATGCTGAAGCGGATCGGCAGCGGAGCCCGCATCCAGATGGAGAAGCTTCTGGAGGGCAGGGTGAACCTTCAGCTTTTTGTGAAGGTGAGGAAGGACTGGCGGGAAAATCCCCTTTATCTTCGGGAGTACGGCTACCGGGAGGAGCCGCTCTAGGCCTTGCCGAAGGGAGAAATTCTGGAGCTTTGCGGGGTTGTCCTCTCCTCCCGCCCCTCCAGGGACTATGACAAATGTCTCACGCTCCTCACAAAGGAGCTTGGGAAGATCACAGTCTGGGCCTCCGGCGCGAAGAAGCCGGGGAGCCCCCTTATGGCGGCCTGCCGGCCCTTCGTCTTCGGAAGCTTTCAGCTTGCCAAGGGACGAAGCGGCTATAATCTCCGCTCCGCTTCGATCGCCCGCTATTTCACGGAGATCGCCCTGGACCTTACGAATGCCTGCTACGGCTCCTATTTCCTGGAATTTTCGGACTACTGTGCGCAGGAGGGCCTCCCTTCGGAGGAGATGGTCTCGCTTCTCTACCTCTCCCTCTGTGCCCTTTTGAAGGAAAATATCCCAAATGAGCTGGTCCGGAGGATTTTCGAGCTCCGCATGCTCTTTCTGAACGGGGAGTATACCGAGCTCCCGCCGGGACATGCGGGAAAGGGCTGCGAAATGGCCTGGCGCCATGTCCTGGACAGCCCGCTGCAAAAGCTCTATACCTTTCTTCTGAGCCCGGAGCAGTTTCGGGAATTTTCGGAAAACGTCGATGCTCTCCTTCTGGAGACGATCCCAAAGCATTTCAAAAGCCTCGCGGTGCTGGAGACGATCCGCTGAGGAGAACAGATAAGAGATCAGGAAAATAGATAAGAGATAAGGAAAAAGGAAAGCCTTCGGGCGGCGCAGCAGGTCTGGCGCCGTCCGAAGGTTTTTTGTGTTGCCAATGCAACACAATTATCCCTTTGAATGAGATAAACTGAGCCCATGAGTTAGTTGTGATTAACTGATAGCGTCACAGTACAGCTGGAGGGTATATGAAAAGGATTTTTCTGAAAGGGCTGTCCCTGCTTCTTTCCGCTCTGCTTCTCTGCGCCTGTGCAACTCCGGGAGGGGGTGCTTCCCGGGCCGGAGAGGGATCGTCTTCCGCCGTCGGGGAGACGAAGACAGAGAAGAGGGAAGAGACGGGAGAAGGAAAAAAGGAAGAGAGCGAGGCGGAGGGGAAAAACGACAGCAAAAGCCATGAGATACTGGATCACGCGGGAAATCGCGTGATGGTCCCGAACGAGATCCGGAGGGTCGTCGTGGATCAGGTTCCGATCCTCTCCACCTATATGGCATATTTTAAGGGGAAGACCCCTTATCTTGTGGGCTTTGCCGGGAGCTTCAAGGACTCCATTGCAAAGACCGTACTGAAGGATATCGCGCCGGAGCTCATGGATGTCTCGAATACCGTCTACGCGCAGGGAGACCTCAATGTAGAGGCGATCATGGAGCTTAAGCCGGATATCATCCTCTATAATGCCGGGAACAAGGAGCATTACGAGGCTCTCAGCAAGACGGGGATCCCCTGCGTCGGCTTTGCGACGGTGAAGGGCGGGGAGGGCCCTCCCGACCCTCTGACCCGCTATCGGGACTGGCTCCGGCTTTTGGAGGAGGTCTTCGGCGAGAAGGGGAAGATGGACGACTTCCTCTCATACGGGGATGAGATCGTCAAGGATGTGAGAGATAGGATCGCGACGATACCGGAGGGGGAGAGGCCGAGCGCCATGATTCTCTTCCGCCTGAACAACGGCTCCCCGCAGGTTGCGGGAAAGGGCGTGTTCGGGGATTTCTGGCTCCAGAACCTAGGGCTTAGGAATGTCGCGGAGGAGACGCAGGGCTTTGCGCAGACGAGCTTTGAGCAGATTTACGGCTGGAATCCGGAGCTTCTCTTCCTGAACGGGCCGGGGATTTCCCCGATCCGGAGCGAAGAGGTCCTGAACAATACGGTGGAAGGTGCGGATTTCTCCTCCCTGGATGCGGTGAAGAACAAAAGAGTCTATAATACGACACTCGGAATGTGGAGCTGGTTTACTCCAAATCCCGATGCGCCCTTAGTCTATGCCTGGCTCGCCTGCTGTGCCTATCCGGAGGCCTTCCGGGACTATCCCTTAAAGGAGAAGATCCGCGATTACTATTCCCGCTTTTACGGCTATGAGCTGAATGAGGCGGAGATAGAGGAAATGCTGGAGTATTGAGCGATGGAAAGAAAGCTGCTGCTTCGAAACGGGGCCTTCCGCCCCTGGGCAATCGCCGCCATGCTCCTGCTCCCGCCGCTCATCGCCGTATTTTGCTGCGGGTTCGGGCGCATGAGCCTGCCCCCGGCGAAGCTCATAGAGACGGCTTTTCTGACACTTACGGGGAGGGATGCGGATCCGCAGGCGCGCGCCGTGATCTTCGAGCTCCGCATCCCGAGGATATTGATGGCGATTGCGGTGGGAGGAGGGCTTGGCTGCGCAGGGGCGGCCTGCCAGGCGCTCTTTTCCAATCCGCTTGCCACACCGGATATCCTGGGTGTGACGAGCGGGACCTGCGTCGGGGCGATCCTTGCGATTCTTCTGTCCTTTAATATGGCGGGGATTCAGGCGACGGCGCTGCTCTTTGGCCTCTTCTCCGTCTTTGTGACACTGCGGCTCTCCTCGGGAAAGCGGGGGATCTCGATCCTCTTTCTGGTTCTCTCCGGTGTGATGATTTCCTCCCTCTTCAATGCGCTCTCCTCCCTCCTGAAATATACGGCAGACCCGATGGATAAGCTCCCGCAGATCACCTATTGGCTGATGGGGAGCTTCACCGGGGCATCCTATCGGAAACTGCTGATCGGAAGCCCCATGATTCTGATCGGGACAGCGCTCATCTACCTGCTCCGCTGGCAGTTCAACATCCTCTCCCTCAGCGAGGATGAAGCGAGGGCGAGCGGCATCCATTTGAAGAGGATGCGGATTCTCCTGGTGCTTGCGATCACCATGATCACCGCTTCCTCGGTCTCCATGTGCGGGCAGGTGGGCTGGGTCGGGCTTTTGATCCCGCACTGCGCGAGGATGATGACGGGGAGCAATAATCGACTGGTGATCCCGATGAGCATCAGCCTCGGGGCCTCCTTTCTGATCCTCATCGACACCCTGTCCCGGACTCTGACCGTGATTGAGCTCCCGCTCTCCGTGCTGACGGCGATCCTGGGAGCACCCTTTTTCATCCTGCTTTTGAAGCGCTCGGAGAGGAGCTTTCGATGATTCTGAAGGTGGAGGGGGGCTGCTACTCCTATCCGGAAGGAGGGCAGATCCTGAATGGGATTTCTCTTGCAGTGAAAGAGGGGAGGATGCTCTCCGTACTCGGTCCGAACGGCGTCGGGAAGACGACACTCTTAAAGTGCATGACGGGGATACTGCCCTGGAAATCCGGGAGGTCTTTACTCCTTGGGAGGGATATCCGGAGGCTTAAGCCCCGGGAGATCTGGTCCGATATCTCCTATATTCCGCAGTCCCATTCCTTTGCCTTCTCCTTTTCCGGGCTTGAGATGGTCATTATGGGGAGGAGCGCCCATCTCGGGCCCTTCGCCCAGCCGGGGAAGAAGGAGCGGGAGCAGGCTTTGGAGCTTATGGAGAAGCTGCACATTACATCGCTCTCCGGAAAGGACTGCAATCAGATGAGCGGCGGAGAGCTGCAAATGGTGCTCATCGCGAAGGCTTTGATCAATCATCCGAAGCTTATCATCCTGGATGAGCCGGAGACCGGTCTGGACTTTCACAATCAGCTCCTCGTGCTGGACATGATTGACCGACTGGTTCACGAGGAGGGAATCGCGGCCGTTATGAACACCCATTATCCGACCAATGCCCTGGCCATCGCGGATGAGGCCTTCATGATGGACCGGGAGGGAAGCTATATCAGCGGAGCGGTCCGGGAGGTCCTCTGCGCGGAAAACATCGCGAGGGCGTTCCGGGTGAGGGTCGTCGTCAATGAAATTCACTACAAGGGGAAGGCGCTGAAGAGCATCGTGCCGGTGGAGCTCATCCCCGAAGAAGCGAAAACTTGGAATGAGAGAGAGGGAGAAGACAAGCATGAAGAGAGAAGCAGGGCATGAATTTCTGGCAAGACTTGGGAAGCGCCGGCTGAGGCCGGGAGGGATCGCCGCGACGAACTGGCTTCTCGGAAAGGCAGAGTTTAGGAAGGATACGAAAGTCTTAGAGGTGGCGTGCAATATGGGGACCACGATGATTCGGATCGGAAGGCATTATCCCTGCCGTGTGATCGGAGTGGACCTGGATGAGGGGGCGCTGGAGAAGGCAGGGCGGAATATCCGAAGAGCGGGCCTTCAGGACAGGCTCTCCGTGCAGAGGGCGGATGCCTATTGCCTTCCCTTCCCGGACCAGAGCTTCGACATCCTCATCAACGAGGCGATGCTTACGATGCTGACAGGGGACGGAAAGGACAGGGCACTTTCGGAGTACTGCAGGGTACTGAAGCCGGGCGGGCTCCTCCTCACCCATGATGTCTGCCTCTATGAAGAGAATCCCGAAAAGCAACGGGAACTTCGGGCCGGACTCAGCCGGGCTATTCGGATGAATGTGGAGCCCTTGAGCGTCCCGGGCTGGAAGGCGGTCCTTGAGAAGCATTCCTTCCGGCCGGTGCAGCGCTATGGGAGGATCACGCTCATGGACCCGATCGGGATGATCCGGGATGAGGGGCTCCTCCGCGCGGCTGCGATCATCCTGAGGGGACAGAAGAAAGAGGAGCGGGAGATGTTCCACACTATGTCCCGCTACTTTAAGGAGCACGACAGAGAGCTCGGCTATATCGCAAGTGTGAGCGAAAAGCGATAAGTACAAAAGCAAAATTCCTGCCCTTACGAGAAACGAAGGCGCCGACTATAATGTCGACGCTTTCTTTATCCTCAATATTCAGTTTTCTTTCGTTTAATTGCTTTTCCAATAACCTTTGCGGTCTGAGCCAATCTTGGCTATGAATCTCTTTCCTTTTAAAGTTTGCAGATATTTTGTTACAAAAACTCTGCTGACCGTCATAATGTCTGCTATTTGCAGTGACGTATATCCGGGATCTTCTGATAACGGTTCCATAGTTCGAAGTCCCTTGATTCAAGATCAACAAATGGCAAAAAATCTTATAGCAAGGCTTAAGACAATAAAATAATTTTTGAAGCCGCAATCTGCGACTTCAAACTAAATATCCCAGACGGAGCATGTTTAACAACTATCCTCCGTCTTTGTTATTAAGTATTCTCTTTCAACTTGAACCGTGATTTCTTCCACTTTCCGAGCGGCAGACAGCTTCCTTCACTGCTGTAACACATGGATGGTAATCCTATAATGTGACGGAGCACGCCTTATAAGCATGGCTGGATTTTCAAGGCGAATCGCGCTATAGTAGATAAACGTGGGACAATTTCGCCTGACGACGGATCACCCATCGGTAAAGGTCGGTTGCTTGCCGCACTCCGGCGGCAGAAAGAGGAACTTATGGCAAAAAATTATGCAATGGACACGATCGTTTCCCTCGCGAAGTCGAGAGGCTTCGTCTATCCCGGCTCCGAGATCTATGGAGGACTTGCGAATACCTGGGATTACGGAAATCTCGGCGTCGAGCTCAAGAACAATGTAAAGCGCGCCTGGTGGAAGAAGTTCATCCAGGAATCGAAGCATAATGTGGGGATCGACTGCGCGATTCTCATGAATCCGCAGACCTGGGTCGCCTCCGGGCACCTCTCCGGCTTCTCTGATCCTTTGATGGACTGCCGGGAGTGCCACGAGCGTTTCCGGGCGGATAAGCTGATCGAGGACTTCGCATCGGAACACGGGATTGCGCTGGATGGTTCCGTCGACGGTTGGACGAAGGAGAAGATGGAGAGCTTCGTCATGGAGCAGAGGATTCCCTGCCCCAGCTGCGGGAAGCATAATTTTACCGGGATCCGTCAGTTCAACCTTATGTTCAAGACCTTTCAGGGCGTGACAGAGGACGCGAAGGATGCCGTATACCTTCGCCCGGAGACCGCGCAGGGGATCTTCGTGAACTTTAAGAATGTCCAGAGAACCTCCCGGAAGAAGCTCCCCTTCGGCATCGGGCAGATCGGAAAATCCTTCCGAAATGAGATTACGCCGGGGAACTTCACCTTCCGGACGAGGGAGTTTGAGCAGATGGAGCTGGAGTTTTTCTGTAAGCCCGGCACAGATCTCGAATGGTTCCAATATTGGAAGGATTACTGCAAAAACTGGCTGCTTACACTTGGACTTCCGGAGAAGATGCTTCGGGCGAGGGATCACGATAAGGAGGAGCTCTGCTTCTACTCCAAGGCGACCACGGATCTGGAATTCCTCTTCCCCTTTGGCTGGGGAGAGCTGTGGGGCATCGCGGATCGGACGGATTATGACCTCTCCCGCCACCAGGAGATCTCCGGGCAGGATATGAGCTATTTCGACGACGAGACGAAGGATCACTATATCCCCTATGTCATAGAGCCGTCTCTCGGGGCGGACCGCGTGACGCTGGCCTTCCTCTGCGCGGCCTACGATGTGGAGGAGCTGGAGGGCGGGGAGGAGAGAACCGTGCTCCGCTTCCATCCGGCGATCGCCCCGGTGAAGATCGGCGTGCTGCCGCTCTCGAAGAAGCTTTCTGAGGGCGCGGAGAAGATCTGCACCGAGCTCTCCCGCCGCTGGTACTGCGAATACGATGACAGGGGAAATATCGGAAAGCGCTACCGGAGGCAGGATGAGATCGGCACACCATACTGTGTGACCTATGATTTTGACTCGGAGGAGGACGGCTGCGTCACCGTCCGGGAGAGGGACAGCATGCAGCAGGTCCGGCTGCCGATCGCTTCCCTTCCGGAGTACTTTGAGGAGAAGCTGAGCTTCTGATGAAAATCGGTCTGATGGGGAGAATCGCGGTGAGCTTCGGCGTCAGCACGCTGCTCCCCATTTTCCTTATCTTCCTCTCCTCCCTGGGCGTCCTCAGCTTAAGCTCCGGGATCCTGATCCTTGTGCTCGCGGGACTCCTTTTCATCCTGTGGATCTATATGGGCATCGTGAAGCCGGTGGATGAGCTCAAGCGGGCGGCGAAGCGGATCGAATCCGGAGATCTGGACTTTTCGCTGGAGGCGGAGACGGAGGATGAATTCGGAGAGCTGATGGAGGCCTTCGAACAGATGCGGATCCGCCTGAAGGAGACACAGGAGGAGAAGATCCGAAACGACACGGAGAACAAGGTGCTGATCTCCAATATCGCCCACGATCTGAAGACGCCTCTCACGACGATCAAGGGCTACTCAGAGGGGATATTGGACGGCATCGCGAAGAGCCCGGAGCGCCAGCAGAAGTATATCCGCACGATCTACAACAAGGCAAACGACATGGATCGTCTGATCGACGAGCTGAATTATTATGCAAAGATCGAGACGAACAAGATTCCCTACCACTTCAGACGCATCAGCGTGCGGGAGTATTTCTCCGACTGTGCGGACGAGATCGGGCTCGATATGGAGTCGAAGGGCTATCGCTTTTCCTATAAGAACGAGGTGGAGGATTCCGTTTTGATGCTGGCCGATCCGGAGCAGCTTCGGAAGGTCGTGAACAACATCATCTCAAATTCTGTGAAATACATGGACAAGGCGGATCCGGAGGTCGGAATCTTCGTGGGGGATGCGGGGGATTTCGTGGAGGTGCGGATCTTTGACAACGGCCGGGGGATTCAAAGCTCCGCTCTCCCCTATGTCTTTGAGCGCTTTTTCCGCGAGGATTCCTCCCGGAATTCCCGGAAGGGAGGATCCGGAATCGGTCTTTCCATCGCCCGCAAGATCATAGAGGACAGCGGAGGGAGGATCTGGGCGGAGAGCGCGGAGGGAGAAGGGACGACGATCCACTTTACGCTCAGAAAGGACACGGCGCTAAAAGGAGAGCACTGAAGAGGGAAGGCCGTAAAGGAGCGGGGACGGGAGGATTTTTATGGATGAGAGGAAGCGGATTCTGATCGTGGAGGACGAAGAGGCCATCGCGGAGCTGGAGAGAGATTATCTGGAGCTCTCCGGCTTTTCTGTGGACCTGGAATCGGACGGCGGGAAGGGACTTGCCAGGGCATTAAAGGAGGACTATGCACTTTTGATCCTGGATCTCATGCTCCCCGGAAAGGACGGCTTCGAAATCTGCGGCGAGGTGCGGGAGAGGAAGGACATCCCGATCATCCTGGTCTCCGCGAGAAAGGACGACATCGATAAGATCCGCGGGCTCGGACTCGGCGCGGACGATTATATGACAAAGCCCTTCTCGGCGAGCGAGCTTGTCGCGAGGGTCAAGGCGCATCTCGCCCGCTATGAGAGACTGCTCGGCAGCAGCCGGACGGAAATCCCCGTCCTGGAAATCCGGGGGATCAAGATCGACAGCACGGCCCGCCGCGTCTTCGTAAACGGAAAAGAGGTCCCCTTTACGGCCCGTGAATTTGATCTCCTCTATTTTCTTGCCTCTCACCCAAACCACGTCTACAGCAAGGAGGAGCTCTTTAAAGAGATCTGGAAGATGGATTCCGTCGGGGACATCGCGACCGTCACGGTTCACATCAAGAAGCTCCGGGAGAAGATCGAGATCGATAATCTTTCAAAGCCGCAGTATATCGAGACAATCTGGGGAGTCGGCTACCGCTTTAAGGTCTGAGAACTGTCCGCGCGGCTTTCCGATGCGGGATTTTTCTTTTTCTTCATCCATTCTCACCTTCTGTTTTGCTCCCTGTCCATGAGGCCGTCCATACTGTACCGCCATAGCTTCGAGCGGGCCGATCCGGGGATCATAAACTCCCAAGGCCGCGGAATGGGATGAGTCCGCTTAGAAAGCGGGCTGTCGGCCGCCTAAAATGGCTTCATAAAGGGGCGGACGGACTGCCCCCTTCAAAAAAACTCCGAAAATCGGATTTCTTAACAGGAACTTTATACCTGCCATGCTATACTGCCCTTGTCGATAGGGAAGACGGCTCTGGCGCTTTGCTCCGTCTGCTTCCCGGGATGAAAGGAAAAGTCTTAAGGAGATCAAGGAGTTAAATATGAGAGGAAACGGAAGCAGGGCAGCCGCCCTTATGCTGAGCCTTGGCTTATGCTTCGGGCTTACGGCCTGCGGAGGAAAGAAAGAGGAGAAGGCAGCGGGAAGCCCCGCGGCGGAGAGCGTGGCGGCCATGGACGGCATGAACATAGAGCAGGCCGGGATGTCGGATGAGAGCTTTAAGCCTGCGGATTACGCCTGGCAGCGCAGCGACAAATATGAATTCCCCTATATGGGAGTCTCGTTCAGTCTTCCGGAGAAGCTTCTTTCGAAGATGGATCAGAAGGAGATCGCCATGTTCGACGACTCCCTCGCGGATGAGAAGGGCGGATTTCGTTACTTCCTCGTCTCCTGGAATAAGCTCACGAAGGAGCAGAGGGAGGCGGAGGTCAAGAAGATAGGGGACGGCTATACGAACTGGATGAAGAGCCTTTCCAGGGTCGGAACGATCGGTATGTATGCCTCCGATATGACGGAAGAGGAGATCAAGGAGCTGACAAGGTGCAGCACACAGAAAAAGATCGGGGAGAGCAGCGACGGGAAGTATGTCTACTATATGGGCACGGATCCCTCTGCGTCGGAGGAGGAGAGAGGGCTCATCGAGGAGATCGGTGTGACGATAGGGGAGAGAGAGGAAATGTCGGAAAACGGCGCCTCCGTACCCGCGGGGCAGAGCATGACAGCCTCCGGCACCGCCTCCATCGCGCCTCTTTCGACGAAGACGATCGACGGAGCGGACTTTTCGGAGAAGGACTTTTCGGACTATGATCTTACGATGGTCAACGTCTTTGCGACCTGGTGCACGGCCTGCGTGCAGGAGATCCCGGATCTTGAGAAGCTTCGGCAGGAGATGAAGGACAAGGGCGTCAATGTGGTGGGCGTCGTCACGGATACCCGCGATGAGAGCGGAGAGGAGAATCAGGAGGCCATTGAAAAGGCGAAGCTGATCCAGGCGAAGACAAAGGCGGGCTATCCCTTCCTGATCCCGGACAGCTCCTATCTGAACGGCAGAGTAAAGAATCTGCAGGCGATGCCGGAAACCTTCTTTGTAGATAAGAATGGAAATATCGTCGGAGACAGCTACAGCGGGAGCAGAAGCCTGAAGGACTGGAAGGAAATCGTGGAGAAGGAGCAGAAAAAGCTTAAGGAGAGCGGATCATGATAAGGATAAGGCGCTGGCTTCTCTCCCGCGCTCCGGGGCTTTGCGCGGCGCTTCTCGGGATCTTCATGATGATCTATGGACTCTGGAGAGGTGAGGGAGAGATCGTGCTGGCAAAGGCGATTAGGATCTGTATGGAGTGTATCGGAATTGGATAAGAAAAACGTCAGGAAAAGAAATATAAATGAGTGGCCGAGACATCGGATGCAGGCCCTCTGGGCACTGATCAGCAACAGCTATCTGCAGGGCTTTCTCAGCGGAAAGATCTACGGAGGGCGGCTGAAGGAGCTCTGCGTCCCGGGCATGAACTGCTATTCCTGCCCGGGGGCGAGGGGGGCCTGTCCGATCGGCTCTCTCCAGGCGGTGATCGGGAGCTATAAGTTCAAGTTTCCCTACTATGTGCTGGGCTTTCTCTTTCTGGTCGGAGCAATCCTCGGGAGATTCGTCTGCGGCTGGCTCTGCCCCTTCGGGCTGATACAGGATCTTCTTCACAAGATCCCCTTTCCGAAGAAGATCGGGACTTTCCGGGGAGATAAGCTGCTCCGGAAGCTGAAATATCTGCTGCTGCTTGTCTTTGTCATCCTGCTTCCGCTCTTCCTGGTGGACATCATCGGACAGGGTTCACCGTACTTTTGCAAGCTGATCTGCCCCGTTGGGACACTGGAGGGCGGAATCCCCCTGGTTCTTCTGAACCGGACGATGAGAGGGGCGGTGGGCTTCCTCTATCTATGGAAAAACGTGCTTCTCTTTGTGACGATTTTCCTCTCCATCCTGATCTACCGCCCATTTTGCAAGTATATCTGCCCCCTGGGAGCGATCTATTCCTTCTTTAATCTGATCTCTGTCTTCTCCTACCGTCTGGACCCCGATAAATGCACGGGCTGCGGGGCGTGCAGGAGGGCCTGTCAGATGCAGATCGATCCGATGAAGAACTGCAATCATCTGGAGTGCATCCGCTGCGGCCGCTGCGAGAAGGCCTGCGCTGCCGGGGCTCTGAAGAGCGGATTTTTCATAGAGGGACTGAAGGGACGAAAGGACGGCGCGGAGCGGAGTCTTCGGGAGAGCCTGGGAAGGAGCTGAGAAGTCGTGAAGCTTTTGGTGGTGGAGGATGAGAGGGAGCTCAGGCAGAGCATCGCCGAGGGGCTTCGGCTCTCCGGCTATACGGTGGATACGGCGGCGGACGGGGAGATCGCGGAGGAGCTCTTTTTCTCGGGAAGCTATGATCTCATCGTACTGGACATCAATCTTCCGAAGATCGACGGCTTTACGCTTCTTCAGCTTATCCGAAGAGAGAATAAGCTTGTCAATGTCATCATGCTCACGGCCAGGACGGAGATCAAGGATAGGGTAAAGGGCCTGGATCTCGGGGCCAATGACTATCTCATTAAGCCCTTTCATTTCGAGGAGCTGGAGGCGAGGATCCGCTCCCTCCTCCGGAGGAAGCAGCTGCAGGAGGACACGGTCCTCTCCGCTCAGGGCATCTCCTATGATATGAGGAGTAAAACTGTGACGGCGGAGGGAAAGGCGATCCGTCTCACGGCGAAGGAGCTCGGCATCCTCGAGTATCTCCTCCTGAATCAGGGAAATTATATCTCCCAGGAGGAGCTTCTGGAGCATGTCTGGGACGGGGATATGAACGAATTCAGCAATACCGTGCGGGTCCATGTATCCGCTCTCCGAAGGAAGCTGAAGGAGAGCCTCGGGAAAAATATCATAAGAAATGAGATCGGGAAGGGATATATCATCGATGAAGGATAGGTTGTCGACACATTCCCTCGCGCTGAAGCTGACGGCGGTCACGATCGGGGTCTTCGCATTCATGCTCCTCTTTTCCAACTATATGCTCTGGAAGGAGCAGAGCAGGATGGCGGGGAAGCTCGCATCCCAGCTGGAGCACAGCTTTTACGGCATGGAGGGTGGGGATGATGCGGAGGATACACCGCTGACTCTCGTTGTAGATGAGGCGCAGATCCGGACCCTTGCGGAGTACCGCATCTATGCCGCCTTCATTATGGGGATCACCATGCTGGGAGGCGCCCTGCTCTTCGTCCTCGTGATTCGGAGGATGCTTAAGCCCCTCCGTCTTCTGACGGAGAAGGTCAATGAGATCGACATCGATAATGTGGAATACGTAAAGGACGAGATCCGGATCGAGAAGGGAAGCTATGAGATCCGGGCGCTCTCGGAGGGCTTCCAGGCGGCCATCAACAAGATCTATGAAAACTATGAGAAGCAGAGGCAGTTCAGCATCAATGCAGCGCACGAGCTCAGGACGCCGCTCGCGGTTCTGAAGACAAAGATCGATGTCTTTCGAAAGAAGGAGAGGAGTCCTTCCGGAGAGCTTGCGGATTTTGTGGACAGCATGGAGAAAAACATCACGAGGCTCTCGGGTCTCGTGGAGGGGATTCTCTTTCTCACCCGGGATGAAAAGCCGGAGAGAAAGGAGGTCTTCGTGAGAGAGCTTGCAGAGGAGGTGATTCTGGACCTGGAGGAGAAGGCCTCGGAGAAGGAGATCTCGCTCCATGTGACGGGAGATGACGCGGTCTTTTACACGGATGATCTTCTCCTGGAGAGAGCGATCTACAACCTCGTGGACAATGCGATCAAATACAATACTCCCGGCGGAAGCTGTGAGCTTCGGGTGAGGAGGGAAAGAGGACTGGAGATCGACGTGACAGACAGCGGCATCGGCATGAGCGACGAGGAGAAAAGCCACGCCTTCGACCTTTTCTACCGGGCGGATATCTCCCGGAGCCAAAGAAACAGCGGCTACGGAATCGGGCTCGCCCTGGTGCGGGACATCGTACAGAAGCTGGGCGGCGGGATCCGCGTGCTGGATAATCCCTCCGGTGGATGCATCTTTCGCATGAGCTTTCCTCCCCAGGGGAGCGCCGCCGAGATCACAAAGAGCAGACAGCAGCGGCAGAAACGCCGCTGATAAGGAC
Organism: Oribacterium sp. oral taxon 078 str. F0263; assembly: GCF_000469565.1. NCBI lineage: Bacteria > Bacillati > Bacillota > Clostridia > Lachnospirales > Lachnospiraceae > Oribacterium > Oribacterium sp. oral taxon 078. The sequence continues at coordinate 27,293 of NZ_KI273121.1, forward strand.
TGATATAGGGTACTACAGGTTCTCCTCCCATAGGAAAAGCTGCGGAGGAGGGAACCCTGAGATGGATACAAGAGAAAGGAGCTCAGTATGAAAAAAAGGATAGCGGGATTCATGGCACTTTGTCTCATCGGGGCATCGCTTGCATCGTGCAGCGCTTCGGCGGATAAGGGAAGCAGCAAGGCGCCGGAGGCGAAGACAGAGGCGGCAGAGGCTGTCCCGACGGAGAATGCGGAAAAGCTCTCCGCGGGGGGAGCGGAGCTGAGGGAGGTTTCTGTCCTCGAGACCGGGGTGATCAGCTCGATCGATGAGAAGAGCGGGAGCATCGTGATCCGGACGGAGGTTCAGGGAGAGGATGGAAAGACCGAGGAGGATGAGCTCGTCGCGAATACGGACGCCTCGACGCCGGTCGTGAGCGCGGAGAGCGGAAAGAGACTCTCCCGCTCCGATCTGAAGGTCGGGATGAGGGTATCCGCCTGGATGTCTCCGGAGTACACGGCGAGCTACCCGCCCCAGAGCTGGGCGCTTGCGTTCATCACGGATATCGATAATGGAGATGTCCCCTATTATGCCGAGATCAAATCGGTGAAGAGAAAGAAGTGGGGGATGCTGCTCACCGATACGAGCGGGCGCAAGTGGAGCATCCGGGAGGATACGGTCCCGTACGGCTCTGAGGGGAAGAAGGAGAGCTGGCTCGGCGATCTGAAGAAGGGATCGAAATGCCTGATCTGGCCGAAGAAGCTTGCTGTGAATAAGGGAGGAGACGTCCTGGAGGCGGAGAAGCTGGAGATTCTGTAAGAGAAGAGGACGGGCCGGTTTCTGCTTGCTAAGCTGATTTGACCGCTTTTCCGCTCTGCCGCCCCATAAGCCGTGCTTTAGAAGGAGCAGGGCAGTCGGAGCGGGAGCGAGGAGCAGAGCGAAACGGCATCTTTTAGAAAGACCGCCGCATGGATTTTCCATGCGGCGGTCTTTTTTAGGGATATCCTTCGGAAAGAGTAATATTTTTTCGGAAAAATATGCTATACTGATTAGTGCAAAAATCCCTTCCGGACAGCAGCCGCACAAAAGCGGATGCAGCTGTCCGGCGCTCTGCTCAGCAAAAGCCGCAGGCATGATAAAGGATAGGTTTTGATTCAATTTTATTCTGAAGATCTTTTTCTTTTATGGCAGTAAAACTTCTTTAGGTGGACATCGCTTCATCCGAACAGACATGATGGATTGACAGCAGCAGGGGAGGAAGTGGCCTATGAAGAGTATCGATCAGCTTCTTTGGGAAAATGCGGCGAAGTATGGGGAGGAGGCCTATCTCTACGAGAAGGTGGGGGATTTTTACCGGGCTCAGAGCTATGCGGGCTTTTACCGGGATGTGCTTCGTTTTGCGAGAGTTCTTCGGAAAAAGGGTCTCGAGGGGAAAAAAATCGGAATCTATTCGGAGAATTCCTGCCTTTCTATGGCGGCAGACCTCGCGGTTCTCGGATATACCGGGATATCCGTGGCGCTCTCCGAATACTGGGACGGAAAACAGCTTCTCGAGATCTGCGGGAGTCTGGAGCTGGATGCGATCCTGTATGCGCCGGGGAGGGAGGACTCGCTCCGCCTGCTCCGGGAGCGCTTTCCGTCGCTCTGTCTTCTCTCCCTCTATGAGCTTCAGCGGGAGAGCATGCGTCTTCCGGAATGGAAATATGCCGCGGCGGCGCGCCGTTCCTTTTCCGGAGCGAAGTATGAATATGCCGGCCTTTACAACAACACCTTTCCGCCCGGGAGATGGGCGAGCCAGTCGGAAAACGGCTGTGTGAAGATTGTCTTCTCCTCCGGAAGCACCGGGGAGCCGAAGGCGGTCATGCTCTCTCTCCGAAATATTTTCGCCAATCAGGAGAATACCTTTCAGAGAGCGCCGATCCGGCACACAGACCGCGCCTACCTTTTTCTTCCCCTGAGCCACACCTTCGGGGAGATCGGAAACTTTCTCTATTCCCTGATCAGCGGCATGAAGATCGCGCTCTCCAGCAGAAAGGACAGGATCCTTTCCGAGCTCGCGGAGCTCCATCCCACGGTACTCTGCGCGGTTCCCCTCGTGCTGGAACGGATCTATCGGATCTCGGAGGAGACGGGGAAGAGTATCTCCGCCCTCCTCGGGGGGAATATCCGCTTCCTCTTTTCCGGCGGGGCGGCCCTTCGGACGGAGATCCGGGCGGCAATCAAGTCAGAGCGGATCAACCTGATTGAGGCCTACGGCCTCACGGAGACCGCCTCCATCATAAGCCTGGAATATTCCTACCAAAGCCATGATATCAGCTCCTCCGGGACGGTCCTGGAGAATCAGTCCGTCCGCATCGCGAAGCCGGATTCCGACGGCATCGGGGAGATCTGCGTGAAGGGGGACAATGTCTTTATCGGCTACTACGGGAGGGAGGATTACTACCGCTCCTGCTTCGACCGGGATGGGTATTTTCACACCGGGGACCTCGGCTTTCTTCGGGGAGGGAAGCTCTATCTGAAGGGGAGGAAGACGCGTATGATCCTCCGCTCGAACGGGCAGAATATCTATCCGGAGGAGCTGGAGCAGTGCCTGCGGCAGGCTCTTTCTCTGGACAGAGCGGAGCTCTCGGAGGAGGGAGGACATATCCACGCGAGGCTCTACAGCGGGGAGCTCCCTGAGGACGGGCTTTTGGAGAGGGTCAACGACATCCTCCCGAAGTACGCGCAGATTGAGAGTGTAGAGCTTCTCAGGAAGCAGGATCCCCGGCAGTGGAAGTAGGGACGGACTGAGTCTTTGGGGAGAGAGAAAGGCGGCAGAGAGAGCGATGGAGAAGGAGTCCTCTGAGATATCGGAGAGGGATATCCTGCGGTTTTCGGACTATGCGGAGTGGTTTCGGGAGGGAAGCTGCGAGGCCTGTCTCATTGTAAACCGGGGGATTTCGGAGCATCCCTGCATGTTTGGCTTTCCAAAGCTGGACGGGAGTTTTTCCGAGGCCGGGCGTCTTTTTGAAAGGATGGAGAGGCGGGCCGCGGAGCTCGGCTTTTCTGAGCTCATGGGTCCTGTCAATTATTGCACCTGGATGTCCTACCGCTTTGCCATCAGCGGCTTCTCCATCCATTATTTTCCGGACTGTGAGAATTCCCCCGAGGCTGTGGACTGGCTCAGGAGGCTTCATTACCGGGAGCTCTACAGCTATCGGAGCGCTGCCGTCCTGATCGATAATCCGCTCCTTCAAAGAGCCGCGGAGAGCTACCGAAGTCTCCTCTCAGAGGGATACCGCTTTTTGGAATATCGCGGAGAGGAGGCGCTCGGCCTCGCCGGGGAGATCTATGAGATTTCCCGAGACGCATTTTCCGCGGCGCTTCTCTATTCCGAGCTCCCGCGGGAGGCCTTCGATCGAATCTACCTAAGCCGTTTCCGGAGCCTTCCCCTCGTTCTGGCCGCGGCCTTCTCTCCGGTGGGAGAGATGATCGGCTATATCTACGGCTACCCGAATCCCCTGGGAACAGAATTTATCTCCAAGACAAGTGCCGTGAAAAGGCGCTTTCAGAAGCATGGAGTCTATGCGGCTCTTCTCTGCTTTGGCTCGGAGCTTGTGCGAAGGGCCGGCTATCACGAGATCGTCTATCACTTTCAGTGCGAGCAAAAGCCCGGCTTTCGGCGCTTCCCGGAGCAGTATGAGTCCCGGGAGAAGCGCTACGCGGTCTTTTCGAAGAGACTTCGGGGCGGAGGAGGACAGGAGATTCAGAGAGGAGAGCTGTGAATGGGCGCTGTTAAGAGCGCAGACTGGATCCGGCCCTTCCTTGAGAAGCTAGTGATCAATCCGGGGCTGTGAATGGGCGCTGTCAAGGGCATAGGCTGGATCCGGCCCTTCCTTAGGATGATAGTGATCAATCCGAGGCTGTGAGAAGGCGCTGTCCAGAGCGCAGACTGCATCTGTGCCGCAGGGCGAGGGATCGAGCGCTGTGACGGGAGAGTCTGAATCTGAGTCTTCGGCGAAGCAGCGCAACGGGGATCGAAGGGGAAAGAGGAGATTTTCGGAGAGCTCATGAGGTGCAGAATCTGTCTGAATGATGAGACGGTGCGGGGGATCCGCTTTCATGCGGATGGCATCTGTAATTTCTGTAAAAATTACTTGAGGGACAGAGAGAAGCTGAGGAATTACGAGAGTCTCGGGAAGCTGTTTTCGGAGCGGATCGAGAGGATCAGAGGAAAGCATCGCTATGACGCCGCGGTCGGCATCTCCGGAGGGAAGGACAGCATCTATGTGCTCTATGAGCTGAAAAAACGCTACCGGCTCAGGATCAAGGCCTTCACGCTCTGCAACGGCTTTTTGAGTGAGAGGGCGAGGAGCAATATCGACCGCATCGTATCGGAGCTTTCGGTGGAGCACGAATATATCCGCTTTGAGAAGAGCTTTCTGCAGCGCCTCTACCGAAGCTCAGTCCGAAAGTGGCTCACGCCCTGCATCGCCTGCTCCTATCTGGGCTATGCCTCAATGATCCGCTTCTCCGTCCGGGAGGACGCCGCTCTCGTCATCCACGGGAGAAGCCCGGAGCAGATGTTTCGCTGCTATGGGGAGGATGTCTTCACGGAGCTGATCCGCGCGGGCCTTAAACCTCCCGAAGAACTGGAGCTTCCTAAGCTTTATCAGAGACTTCTGTCTTTGATCGAGGAGAAGCTGGACCGGGAGCTCCGGGAGGAGGCGAGGGCGCTGCTCTTTCCGGATTCCCGGGGAGAGCTCCGGGAGTTCCTGGCCTACTTCCTCTATCATCCCTACCGGGAGGAGGAGATCGTCCGCTTTCTCCGAACGAAGACGAGCTGGGACCCGGGAGAGGAATATCAGCACTATGACTGCCGCATCCATCTTGCGCCGAAATACATCTATCAGAGGGCGGAGGGACGCCCGCACTGTCTTCCGGAGCTCAGCTTTCTCGTCCGGGACTCCCAGCTTGGAAGGGAGGAGGCCGGGAGGCGCCTCAGAGAGGAATGGATGGAGGAAAAGCCGGAGGAGGCGATGCGGGAGCTCTTTCATTTTATCGGAAGGCCGCAGTTTCCGACGCTCTGGAAGGCAGAGCTCTACCGACGATTTCTCTCCCGCCGCTAGGAAGAGGGCGGAGAGATGAAAGTGCTTTTTAAGATAAGGGGCGGGAAAAAGAGGGGGATATGCGCTTTTTTCAATATTTTTTCTATAAGGGCCGTATCCTTTTCTATGCCCTTCTCTCCCTTCTTTTTGCGGCTTTACTTCTTTTTTTTCGGAGCTTGTCCGGGGAGAGGGGGCCTTCTTCCCTTCGCTTCCTCCTTCCCCTCTTTGGGCTCATCCTTTTACAGCTTCTCTCTTCCCGTATCGCGGATGATTTTTTTGATTACGAAGCGGACAGAGCCGGGCAGGATCGGGGAAAGAGCGGTTCCCTTCCCCCGAGGATCGAGAAAGCGGAGCTTCTGCTTCTCTATCTTTTCTCCGCTCTTTTATACTTTCTCTTCCTTTTTCATTTCTTCGGAGCGATTCCGTGCTTTTTTGCGGGGCTATTTTCTCTTTCCGTTTTTCAGGAGCTCTTCCCCTTCTTAAAGCCGTTTACGGCGAGTCTCAGCGCGGCGGCGTATCTCTTCCTTCTCTCTGAGCATACGGCAGTATTTCGTCTGCCTGCTTCCTCCCTTATACTTTTCTTCCTGCTTTTTTTCCTATCTTTCTTCTATGGAATCCGGAAGAGGAAGGGGAGGGGAGGATCAGGGGAGCTCTGAGCCTCGGGATCGCGTGGAACGGCCCTTCCTAAGGATCCGTCTTAGACAGCTCGGATAAGATCTATGCTTATGTCGGCGATTCCTCTTAGGCGGCGCGGACAAGGTATAGGTTTATGTCGGCGATTCCTTTTAGACAGCGCGGACAAGATATATGCTTATGCCGGCGATTCCTCTTAGGCGGTGCAGATAGGATAGAGGCAGAGCGATGGGGCGGCGGGCGCAAAGAGACGGATCCGGAGAGAAAAGAGAAAGAGGAAAGAGCCGTTTTTCGAGAGAGATAGAGAAGAGGAGAGGAGAGGGAAGAAATGCGGGAGCACCCGGCAGGCAGAGGCAATGAGGATAGAGTGCAGGGGGGAAAAAGGCGGAAATGTGCCTTTGGAGCGAAGCAGAGAGGAAGGCGGAAATGCGCCTTCGGAGCGCAGCGGAGAGGAAGGCGGAAATGCATCTTCGGAGAGCAGTAGGAAGAAAGGCAGAAATGCAGCCTTTAGAGAGCGGCAGAGAGAAAAGGAGGAAGCTATGGAAAAAGGAAAGAGGGAGGAGCGAGAAAGGTCGTCGGGGAGAATTCCGGATCTCTCCCTTCTTCCCGTTCTCGGTGGGAAGGGCTGGCATCTTCAGCGTCTCCGCGCGCTCGGCTTTTTGACGCCGGATTTTTTTATCTGGGGGAGCAGCTGTTTCTATGATTTTCTCGGAGAGGAGCTCTCCCGTTTTCAGGAGCTTCTTCTCAGCTACCGGGGAGAGAGGGAGATCCTCGAGGAGATGAGGAATCTCATCCTGGGAAGGGAGCTCCCGCTTCGGATGCGGGAGAGCCTGGACAGAGAGCTTCGCCTCCATTTCCCGGATGGGAGGCGCTTTGCGGTCCGCTCCAGCGCTGTCGATGAGGACGGGGAGCGGCACAGCTTTGCAGGAATGATGGACTCTGTCCTGAATCTGAGCACAGAGGACGATTATATCGCCGCTCTTAAGAGCTGCTATGCCTCCTGTTTTTCAGAGCGCGCGATGGAGTATCGGAGGAGAGAGGGGATACTCAGGGGGGATCTTTCGATCGCCGTGATCTTTCAGGAGATGGTGGAGGCGGATTTTTCCGGTGTCCTCTTCACGACGGATCCCGCGACAAACGATCCGGACGAGCTCCTCGTAAGTCTGGCAGCGGGGAGCGGGGAGGGGCTGGTATCCGGAAGCAAGGACAGCCTCGACTATACCGTAGATATTCTGGGGAGGCTTTCTCCCTGTTCGGAGGAGGCTGAGAGAGCTCTCAGAGACTCCCCCTTGAAGGCCTTCGGAGGAAGGAGAGGGCCCTCCGCATCTCTTATTCTCCGGCTTGCTGAGCTGGGAAGGGCGGTGGAACGGAGCTATCCGAGGCGGCGCGCCCGGGATCTGGAATTTGCCGTGAGAGGGGATGAAATCTATCTCCTCCAGGACAGGCTCATTACGGCCTATCGGCAGATCGATAAGAACAGAGCCCGCACGATATTGGACAATGCCAATATTATCGAGAGCTATGCCGGCGTCACGACGGATCTCACATACAGCTTCGCAAGAGAGGTCTATGAAAAAATTTACCGGCAGACGCTTCGGCATTTCCTGATCCCGGAGAAGGAGATCGAGCGGATCAGACCGGAGCTCTCCCACATGATCGTATTCTATGAGAACAAGATCTATTACTGCCTGAACAGCTGGTACAAGATGACAGCGCTCTACCCGGGATATGAGAAGAACAAGTCCTATATGGAGGCCATGATGGGGGTGAAGGTGGAGTGGAAGGAGCCGGTGCAGAAGGCGAAGCTCCGGAAGGTCCGCATCTACCTTCGCTTTCTGAAAAGGATGCTCCGCATAGAGAGAGACAGCCGGAATTTTCTCCGGCGCTTTGAAAGAGTCACCGCTCCCTATCAGGGGGCGGACTTCGAGGGCTGGGAGAATTCTGCACTAAAGGCGCTCTACGCCAAGCTCGAGAGAGAGATCCTCGATGATTTCACAACGCCGATCATCAACGATATCGCCGCGATGCTCTCCTACGGTTCGCTTTTGTCCCTCCTTCGGAAGAAGAGGGGGGAGGACGCGGAAATGCTTCTTGGGAGAGCGCTGTCCCGGCAGGGAGGAGTGGAGAGCGCGGAGCAAAGCTTCGCCTACCGGGAGCTTGTGGAGAAGCTTCGGGAGGATCCAAGGGGAAGGGCCCTTTTCCGGGAGCACAGCGGAAAAGAGCTCTCGGAGCTTTTTAAGAGGAGGGGAGGAAAAGAAGAGGAGGCGCTTTTTTCGGGGATTCGATCCTATATCAAAAGGTTCGGGGCGAGGAGTATGGAGGAGTTAAAGCTCGAGACGCTCACCCTTTTGGAGGACCCGGAGCCGCTCTTTTCCGCTCTGAAGGAGGAGCTTCGGCGGGAAGGGAGCGGGAAGAGCGGGAGGATCGGAAAAAGCGGCAAAGCGCATAAGAAAAAGCGGGGGATGGCAGGAAGGAGAGAGCGGCGTCTTTCCAAAGGCATGGGGAGAATGGGGCTGAGCGTCTATTTGCTCCTTCGCCTCACAAAATACTTTATCCGAAACCGGGAGCGCCTTCGTCTTCGCAGGACCTACATCTATGCGATTGTCCGGAGAATCTTTCTCCGGATCGGGAAAAACCTCGCAGGGGAGGGCCTGATTTCAGAGGAGAGGGATATCTTCTTTCTCACGAAGCCGGAGATTTTCTCCTGGATCGACGGGGAGAGGGAGGACTCCCGGGGCTGGAAGGAGCGTATCGCCGGGAGGAAGAAGAAGTTTTTGGAGAATCGGGAAAAGCCCGCTCCCCCGAGGATGTACTTCTACGGGGAGCTCTGTCCGGAGAATATGCTTTCTGTGTCGAAGCGAAGCTCGGCCGCAGAAAGAAGAAGGGAGAGAAGTACTTCCGGAGGGAGGAGACTCTTCGGCATCCCCGGCGGCGGAGGGAAGATCAGGGGGGAGATCCGGATTGTGAGGAAGCCGGAGGATCTTCCGGAGCCCGGCTTTATCCTGGCGGCGGAGCGCACCGATCCCGGCTGGACGGTGCTTTTTCCCCGGGCGAAGGCGCTCCTCATCGAGAGGGGGAGTCTGCTCTCTCACTCCGCCGTGATCGCGAGAGAGATGGGACTTCCCGTCGTGATCTGCGTCCCGGGACTGATGAAGAAGCTTCACGATGGAGACCGTGTTTTCGTAAACGGCACCGAGGGCTGGATCGAGATAGAGGAGAGTCAGGAGGCGGGGGAAGAGAGAAGTGCCGGCAGCAGAAAATAAAAGGGGGATCTGCGGGCTTCTGGGAGATGCGGCAGAGGAGGACAGGAAGGATGGAGGACAGACGTTTTCGCTTTCTTCGCTATGCGAATTGCTGGGAGGACAGCAGGATTATAAGGGAAGGGCTTTCGATCCGGCCCGGAGAGAGAGGGCTTTCGGTCGCCTCCGGCGGAGACAATGCGCTCTTCCTCCTGACGGCGGATCCCGCGGAGATCGTGGCATTTGACTGGAATCACTCGGAGCTCGCCTGTACAGAGCTGAAGATGGCGGGCTTTCGGGAGCTTTCCCATGCGGAGCTTCTCGCCTTTTTGGGAGTGCGCCCCTCTGGGAAGCGGCAGGAGAGCTACCGAAAGCTTCGGGAAGTGCTTTCAGAGTCCTCCAGGGCGTATTTTGACAGGCATCCGGAGATAATTCGGAGGGGCTTGATCCATTGCGGCAAATTTGAGCGGTATTTCCAGTTCTTTCGGCGGGGGATCGCCCCGCTGTTTTGCTCCTCCCGGAGGCTTTCGGAATTTTGCAGGCTGAGGGAGCCGGAGGAGCAGAGGGCATTTTACGGGCGCTGGATCGACGGGAAGCGCTTCCGCGCGATCTTTCGGCTCTATTTCGGGGTGAGGCTTATGGGAAGGCTCGGAAGAGACCGAAGCTTTTACCGCCATGTCGGGGATACCGATCATTTTCCGGAGGAGGTAAAGGCGCGATTTGAGTATGGGATAAGCCACAGCAGAAACTTCGAAAATCCGTATCTTAGCTACATTCTCAGAGGGAATTACTCGGAGAGCTCTCTCCCGGACTATCTGAGGGAGGAAAATCATGACTGCATCCGCAGAAGGCTCGATCGTCTCCGACTGTTCCGGGGGAGCCTTCTGGAGGTTCCGGAGGGAAGGCCCTTCGACTTTCTGAATCTCTCGGATCTCTTTGAGTACATGGGCGAAGAGGAGTTCTCGGAAAATGAGAGAAAGCTCTCGGCTCTCGCCTCTCCCGGGTCCCGCATTGCACTGTGGAATATGCAAAACAGACGTTATCTTCGGAAGGACGATTTTTTAGCGGAGGAAGAGGAGAGCAGGCGGCTTTTTTCGAAAAATCGATCCTATTTTTACCGGGATTTTACGATTTATCATGTCCCGGGGGATCTTCTTCCTCACGAGCCTTAGAGGGCTGGAGGCCGCCTTTTCTGCCGCTTTGTCCGCCCTGCACAGGACGCTCTCGCTCCGACTGCCGCGGCCAGCGGCCGATAAGTGATTTTTAGTGCCAATCGCTAAATGTTGTGGCGGCCGCCTTTTCTGCCGCTTTGTCCGCCCTGCAC
>NZ_KI273121.1:37651-46683 GCF_000469565.1 Oribacterium sp. oral taxon 078 str. F0263
ATCGCTAAACGCCGGGGCGGCAGACGGCCTGCGCTTGGACAGGCAAAGCGGCAGAACGGCTGCTTAAAATGTGGGGCTTTCAGTGATCCGGGGGTCCTGAAGGAGCGGGGGAGGCACTTCTCTTCGAGAAGACTCAAGGACGCTCCGAGTCTGCCTGATGGCAGACTTCTACGCTTTTGCTTCGCCGCATCCGCAGCTCAGCGACTCGGCTTCGCCCGGGAGGCATCAGCCGATCTCTACATTCTCAGGCGTTTTTTCAGGTTCTGGAAGACCTTTTCTCTAAGGGCGCGGTAGTTTTTCTTTTCGCCTTCGCTCATTCCTTCTGTGCTGTTTTGCTCTTCCTCCGAGACAGCGCTGTCTATCGCATTCAGAATTCTTCCGGATTTTTCTGTGAGGGATGCGGTCTCCGGTTTTGCGAAGTCCATCTTCAGGTAGCCGCGGATCGAGAGATACTGAAGGAGAGCCTGCGCGGAAATTTTGGGGAGCTCCAGGTATTCGGAGAGCTCTTTTAAGTCGCCGACGCTGCCGAAGCTATGAAGGTAGAGGAGGACGGAAAGCTCGCGGCGCTCCAGATCAAAGCGGCTCATCACGGAGCGGAAGAGGCGTTGAAACATGCGCTCCTCATAGTAATGCTTTGTCCAGGAATTTTCCCGGACGAAGTCGTGGGCGACTTTCGTCCTCTCCTCTCCGAGTTTTTTGGATCCCGGAAGGAGGGGGATCGCTTCATTGTCTCGGGAGTAATCGAGCAAAAAGCGGTAGATTTCCGCGCGCTTTTTCGCATAATCCTCCGGACTGTAGACATTTTTATAGAAGTCGGAGTAGTAGTCGATCACATTCAGCTTCATGCGGATGATGTCGCTCGCATTGAGTCCCTGCTGGACGAGGGAGCCCTCCGTCTTTACATAGTAGTAGATCGGGACGCGGAGCACATAGATCCTGTCTGCGTGAAGGAGATACTCCATATTAAAGATGAAGTCCTCGCACCAGCGGAGCTCCGGGTCCATCCGGAGACCATAGCGCTCGATGATATCCCGGCGGAAGAGCTTGTTCCAGAGGACGCCGTAATAGTAGTCCGCGGGACTTTTCGCCATCCAGTCCGCAAACTCCTGCCTCGTGAGAAGTCCTTCCGTGTCGATAGAGCCCTTCCGGGAGATCCATTTCTCGACGACCCGGTAGAAATCCGCTATGACGATATCCGCCTTCTCTTTTTCCAGTGCGCGGACAAGCTGCCCGCTGGCCTCCGGAGTGATCCAGTCATCCGCATCGAGAAACTGGATATAGCGGCCCTTTGCGATGGAGAGCGCCGCATTTCTGGTATTGGAGACGCCGGAATTTTCCTTATGGATGACACGAATCCTCGCATCCTTTTCGCGGAAGCTGTCACAGAGCTTTTCGGAGCCGTCCTTGCTGCCATCGTCCATGAGGAGGAGCTCGAAGTCTTTGAAATCCTGTGAGAGGATACTGTTTACACAGCGGCTGAGCGTCTCCTTGGCATTATAGATCGGTACAATGATGGAAAGTACAGGCATGCATCCCTCTCTTTCAAAAAGACGGGCAAAAGAGTCCGGGGAAAGAAGACGGATTCATGATATACTTTTTCTTTAAAGAAGTCCACAGGATGAGAGAGCTTTTGAGGGTGAGGATATGAGTGAGATCGTGAGGCTCTTTGACAGAGTATGCGAAGAGAAGGGGGAGGAGAGCGCCTTTTTCTACTTCAGGAAGGGGGAGCTCCGGAGGAAAAGCTTCCGGGAGCTCCATCGGGAGGTCGAAAGCAGGGAGCGCTGCCTCATTGAGAGGGGGCTTTGCCCCGGGCAGAGGATTCTTCTCTTTGCGCCTCCTTCCTATGAGCTTCTGCTTTTCATGCTCGCCGCCATGCGGCTTGGGATTTCTCTTCTCTATGCGGATGTCCAGACGGGGCTTCGCCGGGGGGGCGCCGCGCTGAAAAGCGCTCCGGCGGATGCCGTCGCAGTGAATCGAGGGACCTTTTTTCTGCGGCTGCTCTTTCCAAAGCTCCTTCAGATACCGCTGCTTCTCCGGATCGATTCTTCGGAGGAGAGGAGGGGAAGAAAGGTGCGGAAAGGAGGAAGGGCAGCGGAGAAGGATGGGATTTCAGGCGGAAGGCAGTGGAGGGAAGAGCGTAAGATCCGCACGGCCGGTCAGTGGGGCGAAGGGAAAAACGGGATTTCGGGGGGAAGACAGAGGGGAGAAGAGAGTAAGAGCTGCATGGCCAGTCAGTGGAACGAAGAGAAAACTGAGATCTTAGACGGAAGGCAGAGAAGGGAAGAGGAGGAGAGCTTTTCGCTTTTGGGCCCTGCCGGGCCCTCCGAGGATACGGAAGCTCTCCTTACGATGACCACCGGCTCTACCGGGAGCGCCAAGACCGTGATCCGGACGCACGGGGAGCTGCTCCGGCAGCTTCGGCTTACCATGGAGAATCAGGGGGAAAGCGGGGGGGAATGCGTGCTGGTCAGCTCCTTCATGTATTGCTTTTCCAACCTTCTTATGGGAAATGCGGTAGCGCTTCCGGAGCTTCACCTGGGGATTCCGCTCTGGTCCTATTGGGAGCGCAGGCTTCGGCATTTCTCCTCGCTTCCCATCCGGAGTCTGATGACGACACCGGACTTCTGCCTCCATTTTAAAAATGCTTTTCCCGGGCTCCGGGAGCTCTACATCGGAGGGGCGATCCTCAATATCCGGGAGGCGGAGAGGATACTCGCAAACTATCCCGGCGTGAGGATCAGCTACATTTACGGCGCGACGGAGTGTAACCTTATCGCTCGGACAGAGCTCTCGGACTATGTGCGGATCCTTCGGGAGAGGGGAGAGTCCTGCCTCGGAGGGGCGGTATCGGGAGTCTCGATCCGGATCGAAGGAGGAGAGATCCTGGTAAAGAGCGATGCCCTGCTTAGAGGATCCCTCGCAAAGGGAGGGAGAGAGGAGAGGGAGAGAGAGGGGAGCTGGCACAGAAGCGGGGATCTCGGAGAACTCCGAGAGGGAAAGCTGTATTACCTTGGGAGGAGAGATGTCTATCTCGTGAAGAAAGGGAGGAGGGTTCCGTCGGGACCGCTGGAGCAGAGGCTTCTCCTCCGCTTTCCGACGCTCTCAAAGGCGGCCTGCTTCTACAGCGGAGGGAAAAACCGGCTTTTTTATGAGGAATGCGGGGGAAAGACAGAGAGAGAGCAGATTCGCGAATTTCTCCGGGAGGAGGGCATTTTGGAAAATACAGAGCTCCGCCGGATCGGACGGATCCCGCGGGACAGAAAGCACCACAGCAAAACGGACTACCGGGCACTGAAAAAGAGGAGCCGTTTTCCACAGCTCCCCTTCTCCTCTTCGTGGAGACAACAGGACTCGAACCTGTGACCTTTCGCACGTCAAGCGAATGCTCTCCCAGCTGAGCTATACCTCCAACGAAAGGGAGTATACAGGATCGAAGGATAAAAAGCAAGAGGAAATTTTTTTCCGTTTATTCATAGGTATTTAATATCAAAGCATGGTCCACGTACTCCCCCAGAAAGACTTCGCTGCATTTCTCTACGTTTTGCTTTTTGAGTTCATCGAGAAGCCATTTCTCGTCCTTACCGATTACTTTGAGAATGTCATGCTGTACCTGGCCATCCGTGATGACCGGAAACTTTGGATCTTCTTCATCAGACTGTATTATGATCAGCTGCCCGTTTTGTTCGACGACAGCTCTCTTTACCGTCTTTGAGGAGTAAATGCCATTGGTACGGAGCTTAAAAGCCACATCGTGAGCGGACAAGCCGGCCTTCTTACAATTCTCGATCACTATTTTGCCGTCATTGATTATTGTCAAGGCCTTGCCGTCTATTAGCTGCTTAGCTCTTACATTATGCTTCTTGACCCACTTCATAGCCAGGACAAGAAAACACCAAATGCATAGAATCGCAATGAAATTAGGTATTTTTATGCTGTCGTTATAGATCACACCTCCGATGATCCCGCCGAGCACATAATTTACAATTTGGTCACTGGCCGACGACGGTGCCAAATTCCCCTTTCCTGATATATTTATGATGATAACCATCGCAAAAAAGCCGATTAACAGCTTTATCGTCACTAATATAAAGGGATTCATGATTTTTCTCTCCTTCTTTTAAGGAAACTTCTTTTAAGTAAACTTCTTCCGGCTAAACTTTATATTACGATTTCTTCGCTGCCTGTTCTCCGGCAATTCGGCTTTGATCTCTACGGAGCAAATTCTAAATTGCCTAATTCTACAATTTCGCCGATTTAATTGCAATAGGGGGCGGAGATTTTGAATCCGTATTTCCCGCCTTTTTCCTTGAGCTTTCCGGGAAAGGATGAGAAAATAAAGAGACGGTTTTGTGAGAAGGGAGGGAGAGTTATGCATGAGATCCGAATTGAAAGAGAATTATATGCGGTTTATCCGGAGATCCGGCTCGGCTGTCTGCAATTTTATGCGAAGCCGGGTCCTTCCTCCGAGGAGCTTTCGCGCTTTATGGAGAATGATATTCTGCCGAGGCTTCGGAGAGAGAGCGCAGGAAAAAGCTGGGAAGAGATCCCCGGCATCCGCGGAAGCCGGGCAGCGTACCGGGCCTTTGGGAGAAATCCGGGGCGCTACCGTGTTTCCTCCGAGGCGCTGCTTCGCAGGGTGAAGCGCGGGGAGGGCATCCCTCCGGTCAATACTGTTGTGGATGTCAATAATATGATCTCCCTGCAAAGCGGGCTCTCGCTCGGCTCCTATGATCTTTCTCGGATCAAGGGCGCGGTCAGACTGCGGAGGGCCGGAGCCGGGGAGGGCTATCGCGGAATCGGAAAGGATTTTCTGGACATGGAGAATATGCTGGTTTTATCCGATGACGAGGGGATTTTCGGCTCGTCCATGTCGGATTCCACCCGCGCCATGCTCACGGAGGATGCGAGAAATATTTTGACGGTGATCTATTGCTTTGAGAAAGAGATTCCGCTCGATGAGCTGCTCTGTCAGGCGAAAGCGACGTTTGAGAAATACGCCGGGGCGAAAGATGTCGAGATAGGGAGCGTCTGAAATATCGATCGGAGCAATCCGGGGCAGGCTGCGCTGATTTTGCGTCGTTCGTGCTGCATTTCGTGTTGCATCATGCACCGCCAAAGCGCATTTTTCATCTGCCAAAGCGGTATTTTCTTCCCGATCGAGTATGAAAAAACAGGGAAAGAAGCCGATCCGGCGGATTTCCCTGCTTTTTCGTGAGTGGAGCATACGGGATTCGAACCCGTGACCTCCTCCATGCCATGGAGACGCGCTCCCAGCTGCGCTAATGCCCCGAACGAAGGTATTATAAAGTATATTTTTGGCTTTGTCACGGAAAAGCTGCGCTAAATGCATAAATAAAATTCATGCAATATCAGAAAAGATATAACTTGAAATTATGCATTTCCTCTTTGCTGATTCTGTCGGACTTTGACAAAGAGCTTTATCCACGTTATGATGATAAATTGACAGGATTTGTTTTATGATGAATCGGTGTTTCACAAAAAGCGATTTGCCTTGGCTTCGCCCTTTTGCAGTCGCTGTGGGAACAGAAGAGAGAGGACGGGGGAATTATGGCGGCATATGGATTGAGCTGCTGCTCTACTGTGGATTTATCCAGGCAGTGGGCAGAGGATAGGGATGTGAAGCTTGCATACTTCCATTTTTTTCTCGGCGAGAAGGAGTATCTGGATGATTTCTATGAGTCCATTCGTCCGGAGGAGCTTTACCAAAGGATGCTCGCGGGGGAGATGACGCGGACCTCCCAGGTCAATGTGGAGGAATACAAGGCGCTGTTTCGCTCGGTGCTCTCAAAGGGCAGGGACCTTCTCCATATCACGCTTTCCAGCGGCATTTCCGGGAGCATCAATTCCGCGAGGATTGCGGCGGAGGAGATGAGGGAGGAGTTTCCGGAGAGGAAGGTCTATGTACTGGACTCTCTCAACGCCTCCTCCGGCTATGGACTGCTCGTCGACAGGGCAGCGGATCTCCGGGATGCGGGTATGGGCATAGAGGAGCTCTATGAGGAGCTGCAAAGGCTTGTCGCGAGACAGCAAAGCTGGTTTTTTACCTCGGATCTTACGTTTTTCATCCGGGGCGGAAGGGTCTCGAAGGCGGCGGGCTGGATCGGTTCTCTATTAAATATCTGTCCGCTGCTCCGGGTCGCGGAGGACGGCAGCCTGAAGGCGGTGGAGAAGGTCCGCGGAAAGAAAAGGGTGATGGACAGAATTCTCCAAAAGATGGAGGAGCTCTGCAAGGACGGGAGGGACTATTCCGACAAGTGCTTTATCAGCCATTCCGATTGCCGGGAGGACGCAGAGCTTCTCCGCGTGGAGCTCAGGAAACGTTTTCCGAAGCTGAAAACGGCGGAGATCTTTCCCATCGGCAGTACCATCGGATGTCATACGGGACCCGGCACCGTCGCCCTCTTCTTTTTCGGGAGAGAATAATTTCAGTGCGAAAATACTGCCCTCCCTGTGATCGCCCTTCCCCGATGAGATTTTAGGAAATGCTCCCTGCTCCGGCTCTTTCCTTTCTATACTATACTGGGAGCCCGGAAGAGAGGAAAGACAGGAGAGAGGGGAAAGACAGGAAAGACGGGAGAGCCAGGTGCGGTTCAGAAAGATAGAACGGATTAGAAAAATAGAAGAAATAAAATAGAATAAGAAGAAAATGAGCTGAGAAGGCAGAGAAAGAAAAAAGAATAAGAAGCTGAGAAGAAGTAAAAGGAATAAGAAGGGAAAAGAATAGAAGATAAGAGAAAGGAGAGAGGATGCCAAGAGTATGTGCCTTGCTGGCCCCCGGTCTGGAGGAGGTGGAGTGTCTGTCCGTTGTGGATATCCTGAGAAGGGGAGGAGTGGAGACAGAGCTTGTCTCTGTGAGCGGGGAGCGTGTGGTGACAGGCTCTCATCGGATCGCGATCGTGACGGACCGCCTGCTGGAGGAGGTGGACCCCGCCGGATATGACCTTATCTTCCTTCCGGGAGGAGTCCCGGGGGTCCCCAATCTGGAGGCAAATCCCGCGGTAAAGACGATGCTTTTGGAGCAGGCGAGAGCGGGAAGGAGGATCGGAGCGATCTGCGCTGCACCGAGCATTCTCGGGCATTATGGGCTTCTCTCCGGAAAGCGCTTCACCTGCTATCCCGGCTGGCAGGAGGGGATCAACGACGCGGAGTGGACCGGGGAAGGGGTCGTGAGCTCCGGCCGGATCAGTACGAGCCGGGGGCTCGGCTTTGCGCTGGATTTCGGACTGGAACTCCTTCGACTCCTCATGGGAGAGGAGAGCTTTCAAAAGGTCCGAAAGGGCATACAGCATCCCGGGACGATCTGAGGGAGGCTTGATTCCATCATTATCAAGGATAAAACAGGATAGATAGATCCATCGCTTTTTCTACAGGGAATCATCCTCCGGAAAAAGCATCTCCCGGAAGCGCTCCTCCTGAAAACGAAAGTAGTGGATCGGGCGTCCCTGCCTCCCGGCCTTCTCCGGCTGCTCGCTTTCTTTCAGCTGCTCCACCATGCCGAGCTCCAGGAGCTTTGCCAGTATGCGGCTTGCGGAGCGGCCGGTCACACCGAGGAGGGAGGAGAGGGACTGGGAGGAGAGCAGTCGGTTTTTTTCTTCCTGAAAGAGGCTGACCAGCTTCAGAATATTAGTGTCACTGATTCCCTGCTCCCTCGCGAAGAGGAGCGCTTTTTCATTGGTGTAGTCTGCGGCGAGTCTTGCATCCTGTGAGAGCGGTCCCAGAACGATGTCCTCTTTGTCCACGAGGAAGGCATCATTTCTTCCGTAGCGGTTCGCCTCCATGAGAGCCTGCTCCGCGAAGCAGCGGCTTCTGTCTCGGGACGCTCCGATGCCGATGCCGATCCGGAAGGGGAAGTCCAGCTTCCTCTTGAGCTCCGTGAGCGCGCGCCTCAGAAAGTCGAGTGCACCCGCATTGTCCTCCCCGGCGGGAATCTCGCTGTGAAGCTCAAATTGGTTAAAGCCCTGTTCGATGGAAAAGTGTAAATGCCGGCTCTTCCGGTAGTCCGCAAGGAACTTGTAGAGGGTGGCTTCGCGGTACTCCTGTTCCTCCTGTTCGATCTCCTCGGAAAAGGGGAGGCGGATCAGGATGCTGAGGATCTCCTTCTCTGCGATCTGATCGAGCCGAAGCTCATTGAGTGCATTCCGGATCGACTTTACGATCATTTCCTCGGAGGGGAAAACCGCAACATAGGGGATGCCGAGCTCGTCCAGCTTCTTCAGATTATTGATGCTTCGGGAGAGAATCATATCGATCTTTTTGTGCTCCCAGAGCTGCTTTGCGAAGTCGGTGATATGTCTGTAATCGTAGTGCCGCTCCGTATAGAAATAGGGCTGATGCTCCTTTGGGAGGTACTGCGGAAGCCCCATGAAGTGATTGGTCTCTGTCAGAAAATCGCAGAAGACCCGATTCATGCGTATCTCCGGGTGAGAGATCTGAAAATTCAGGAGAATCGAGAGCACATCAATGGGCTCATAGGCGGTAAAGGCACAGGGGATGCGGATATCCGGAAACTTGTGCCGGATATAATGATAGCCGAGCTCTCCGGAGAAGAATATCACATCGCATTTTCCGCGGCAGTCGTGATAGATTTCGTCGATATCCGTCATCTTCTTATAGATGTAGCGATGAAAACTGCATCCAAAGTCCTGCTCCTCTATGACCTTGTCCACGGGCTCCAGGGAATGGTCCGGGCTCACAATGGCAACATTTATCATGGCTTTTCCTCTGCGTAAAAGACGGGATTCGCCCTGCGGCGGATCCTTCGTTATTCATAAATAAAGATAGAGATATAGATAAAGATAGAGGTAAAGATGCAAAATGCCGATCGAAGGCTGCTTTTGCATCTTCGCATTTTCCATCCGGGAGGCCGCTTTTAAGGCTCCGCCGGATCCCCTTCCGCTGGGAAATAGGTAACATAAATTTCGGACAAAGTCAATCAAGTCTTTAAATCACGTCTGCACCGCTTCCTCTTCCCGTGATGCCTGCAGTCTTGTCCGATGCCGAAATGTCCGATG
>NZ_KI273122.1:0-136951 GCF_000469565.1 Oribacterium sp. oral taxon 078 str. F0263
CCGGGCGGATTGATCCGCCCGGGCCCCGCCCTTTTCGCGCTCAGAAAGCGGATTGAGCGCGGGAGCGCTTATATGCTATAATTATTATGCATCCGTTCCGGCATTCCTGCCCGGAGGAAGCAGAAAATTTGAGAAAACAGGAGGAAAGAGGATGTACGAATGCCCGAACTGCGGGGGGGATCTCCGCTTTGATATCGCATCTCAGAAGTTGAAATGCAATCATTGTGAGAGCTCCTTTGACCCTTATGAACAGGAAAAGCAGGCGGATGCCGTGGAGAGCACCGACGATGAGTACCAGGTCACGGTCTTTACCTGTCCCGAATGTGGTGCGGAGATCGAGAGCACGAATCTGAGTGCCGC
This sequence comes from Oribacterium sp. oral taxon 078 str. F0263, assembly GCF_000469565.1. Classification (NCBI taxonomy): domain Bacteria; kingdom Bacillati; phylum Bacillota; class Clostridia; order Lachnospirales; family Lachnospiraceae; genus Oribacterium; species Oribacterium sp. oral taxon 078. The sequence goes on from NZ_KI273122.1 coordinate 361, forward strand.
GGGCTTTTGCAGCTATTGCGGCGGGGCAGTCGTGTTTTCGAGCCGGGTACAGAAGGAAAAGCGCCCGGCAAAGATCATTCCCTTCCGTGTCACGAAGGAGGACTGTAGAAAATCCTATCTCAGCATGATAAAGAGAACGCCCTATACGCCGAAGGAGCTGAAGGACCCGAAGTATCTGGAGCGCTTCGTGGGCTTCTACCTTCCCTACTGGAGCTTCCGCTCAAAGACCGAGCGAGAGGTGCATGTGGATGGGGTGAAAAGGACGAGGCGGGGCGATTATATCTATGTGGACCACTACCATCTGAGCGGTAAGCTTGACGCGAGCTACGACGGCGTCTCCTACGATGCCTCCAGTAGCTTCGACGATGGAATCAGCCAGAGGATTGCCCCCTTTTCCACGAAGAATATGGTGGACTTCGCGCCCTCCTTCCTCCTCGGCTTCTACGCGGACACGGCGGATGTCCCGGTGGAAATCTATCAAAACGAAGCCTATACTACCATCGCGAAGGACATTGTGAGACGACTTCTCAGCAGTCAGGGCTTTCAGAAGGGCGGCATCAAGGTCGAATCCTCCGCGACCGCTCAGATTCGAAACGAGATCGCCGGGGATATTTCATCGGAGCGCATGATGTTTCCGATCTGGTTTCTGACCTATCGGAAGGGGGATCGGATCGCCTATTCCGTTGTGAACGGATCGACAGGGACGATCTACTCGGATCTTCCGATCGACAGCGGGAGATTCTTCCGGGCCTCGCTGCTCTTTGCCATTCCGATCTTTCTGCTTCTGAACCTTATCCTCTCCCTTTCCGCGCAGAAGATCCTGATCTTCTCCATGCTGCTTGCGGTCTTTACGATTTTCCTCTATGCCATGGAGATTCGCGCGATTCACAGAAAGGAGAAGAGAAAGGACGACACGGGATATCAGTGGAAGCAGAAGGATGAGGCAAAGAGTGCTGCGGCAGAGGCAGAAGACATGCAGGGGAAAAATATGACAGAGGAGTATCAAAGGCGAAGTCAAGCGAAAAATACGGAGAGAGTGCCCGCAAAAAACACACACTTCACGGAGATGCTGGGCGCTGTCTTTGCCGTGCTGCTCTCCGCCTTGATTCTGTTCTGGAACCCGGTGGAGGACCTCTTCTTTTACCTCGGATCGGTTGTCTCCCTTCTCTCGATCGGAATCACGATCCTGGGAGTGATTAAAAAGTATAATAACTTCGCCACCCGTCCGGTGCCGGATTTCTTTACAAAGAAGGGGGAATAGAATGATGAAAAGACTAAGAAGACGGGCGCTTACGGCCGCCCTTTTCACTATCCTCCTCTCCGTCCAGCTTTTTCTCATCACGGCCTTTTCGGCGGAAAAGCTCTATACGAATCCGGACACCGGCTACTCCGTCTACCTGGAGGACGGAGAAGACCTTCTGACGAGCGAGGAGGAGAAAAAGCTCTCGGAGGAAATGAAGCGAATCACCGCCTACGGAAATGTCGGCTTCGTATCGGGCTATGCCGACGGCTCGGACAGTGCCGCCGAATATGCGAGAAAGAGCTATCAGGCGCTCTTTGGGCGTACGGATGCGTTTCTCTTCCTGATTGATATGAAGAACCGGGAGCTTCGGATCCAAAGCGGCGGATCCGTCTACCGCGTGATTACAGAGGACAATGCCAACACCATCACAGACAATGTCTTTCGGATGGCAAGCCGTGAAAACTACTACGGCGCGGCGCGGGAGACTTATCTCGAGGCCTACCGGCTTCTCTCCGGGCAGCTCATCGCGCGGCCGATGAAATGGATCTGCAACGCGCTTTTTGCGATCCTCGCGGCACTCCTTCTGAACTATGCCTTTGCGTTCAGCTCCCGGATCAGGATGAAAGCCAGTACGGCGGAGATCCTCGGCGCCATGGCGGTCAGCTTCCTGATCTCCGACCGGGTCGCGGACGCCTATAAGCATGAGAAGATCTATGATCCGCCCTCCAAGAGCTCCGGAAGAAGCTCCGGGGGAGGCGGCTTCTCCGGCGGAGGCTCTTCCGGCGGAGGATTTTCGTCCGGAGGCGGAGGACACAGGTTCTAAAGGCATAAGCTTTCTGCCGCTTTTCCGCTGGGCACGGGGCTCTTTCGCTCTGACCGCCGCGCCCTGCGGCGCTGCTCCTTTGCCCCGTCATTTATTCCTTTGACGGGGACTGAATAGGCTCGGACTAATAATGCAGGACATTTCCCGCGGCCTTGATTCGTTCGATCACGGGCTTCGCCTCCTCGGAGCAAAAGTAGGAATAGCCCGATTCCGGAAGCAACCTTTTCAAGGTCTCAAAATCGTCCTTCTGGATCGCGAGGCGGACCGTGGAGGCGGAAATCGGCTTTCCGTTTTCTTCCAGGCGGGGAATGATGCGGCAGCGGATCCCTTCTTTTGGAAGACGCGATGCCATGAGCTCATTGTAGAGCCTTGTGACCCTGGAATTGGGCTCCTCTCCGACGAAGCGGGCTCCGATATCCAGAGCATGTGCGATCTGGCTGAAGACCTGGAGGTCCAGCGCCGCCTGGGATTCAATCGCCGCGGTATCATCCTTTAAAAAATAGGCCGGAAAGGTGGCGGAGCTTATGATATAGGAGCCGCTGTCGTGGACGATGAGATTGGGGATCCCCCTTGTGCCTTCCAGGATCAGTCTTTTTCGGACGGAAAAGGGGATGAGACTTTTTTCCTCTGAAAGGATGAAAAGGTGGAGGAGGCGGGAGAACTCCGCTGCCCTTTGGATGAGGTAGAGATGTCCCCTCGTAAAGGGATTTGCATTCATCACTACGGCGCTGCAGTTCTCTTCCTGTTCTCCCTCCTTTTTCGGAGAGGAAGCCCCGGGGGGATTGAGCTTCTCCCTTGCTTCCTGCGATTCGCTCTCTCTCTTTAAGCGTTCCAGATAGCCGGAAAAGCCATCCCTCTGGTTTTCCATAAAGACGAGCGTCCCTTCCACACGGGCAATCTCTCTGAAGCCGAGGCTTTCGAAGAATTTCGCGGTACTGCACTTGGTATAGAGAAAGATATGAGAGATATTTTGGCTGAATTCGTGCTCCACGAGGTGGCTCACGATCTCATTTAAAAGCCCTTCCCCCTGATGCGCGCTGTCTACCGCGAGGCAGCGGAGCGTGTTTCCGAAGCAGCTTCCGGTCGCGATGACTTTGTAATTTTCATCCAGCATCGCCGCGGTATAGTCCAGATTTCGGTCCCGCTCGATCCCCTCCCTCTTAAGAAGAGAGTCGACCTCGGAAAGAGTCCGGCTGTCTCCGGGATAAAGCTCTGTGATCCTGTAGTCCGACATCTGATCTTCCTCCTTTTTCCTGATCCCTCCGGCTCCTTAACCGTCTATCGGGATTTTACCCGGCTTTTTCGGAAAAGGCAAAGGATTGCCGCGAAAAGATCTGTGGGGATTTAAGGAAAGGAAACGCTGTGCCGATGAATTGGCACAGCGTTTCCTTTCCTAAGACTCTGATGGAACCTAATCCTTTACAACGGCTGTCCTCAATATCTTCACGTCGCTTAAGAGGGTGTTCTCCACGGGGCAGGTCGACTGGACGAAATCCGCGAAGCGCTCACAGCTCTCCTGCGACTCCTCCGTCTTAAAATGCATGGTGAAGCGGATCTCCTGCAGCCCCTTTTTCACATCGGCGCGCCCCAGAAAGCCGTCCGGATCCAGATCTCCCTCCAGCTCCACATGGAATTCCTCATACTTGAAATTCTGCGCCTTCGCGAATGCCGCGACGACGATGGACTGACAGGAACCGAGCGCACAGAGAAGAGCTTCGATCGGATTCATCCCGCTGTCCGTGCCCCCCAGGGCCCTCGGCTCATCCATGATGAGCTTGAAGCCTCTCGATTCGGATTCGACCTGCAGACCTGTCTCGGTTTTCCTTGATCTGGCTTTGAAAATTGTCAGCATTTCAGACCTCCTTTGGTATGCTTTCCCATAGATATCGATAAAATTATAGCATATTTCCCGGGAATTAGATATATGATTTTGTGAAAATATAATATAAAACACTCCGTCGGGCGGGTGAAGCGGCCAAGGTGCGGGAACGGAATTGACGAGGCGGCTCTCCCCGATTACAATGGGCTCAGAGCCGCAGTGCGTTTGCGGCGGAAAAGCGGGGAATCCGCCTTTTGCGTCCGGCGGGTTTAAGGCTTATGGTGGAGAGTTTCGCTTTGCGGTTTGCATGCGGGAAAGGCAGGATGGTATGGGAAAGAAATGGCTCAGAACCGGCGCTTCGCTAGTCGCTTTTGGCGCCGCCGCGGCAGCGGCGCTGCACTGCGGGAAAAGGGCGTTTCGAAGTCTGAAGGGGAGTCCGGACGAGTCTGACTTCAGGAATACGGAGCGGGGAAAGAACGCGAAGAATTTGAAGGGGATCTACTATGCGAAGGGGAACTACGAGGCCTTTGCCCGCCCGGAGAAGCCGGAGGGAGTGGAGCAAAAGTCCGCCTATCTCGTCGGCTCCGGTCTTGCCTCTCTCGCTGCGGCCTGCTTTCTTATCCGGGACGGGCAGATGAAGGGAGAGAGGATTCACATCCTCGAGACCATGGATCTCGCGGGCGGTGCCTGCGACGGGATCAACGATCCGACAAGAGGCTATGTCATGAGGGGCGGGCGGGAAATGGAGGACCATTTCGAGTGCCTCTGGGATCTCTTCCGAAGCATCCCCTCCCTGGAGACGGAGGGAATCTCCGTGCTCGACGAATACTATTGGCTCAATAAGCACGACCCGAACTATTCCCTCTGCCGGGCGACCGAGCGCCGCGGAGAGGATGCGCACACCGACGGGAGATTCGGTCTGAGTCAAAAGGGCTCCATGGAGATCCTGAAGCTCTTCTTCACAAGGGATGAGGACCTCTATGATAAGGCGATCGAGGATGTCTTTGATGACGAGGTTTTCCGCTCGAACTTCTGGCTCTATTGGCGGACGATGTTTGCCTTTGAGAACTGGCACAGTGCTCTGGAGATGAAGCTCTATCTGCAGCGCTTTATCCATCACATCGGAGGCCTTCCGGATTTCTCCGCTCTGAAATTCACAAAATATAATCAATATGAATCTCTCATCCTGCCCATGCAGCGATACTTAGAGAAGGCGGGCGTTCACTTTCAGTTTAATACCAGGGTCAGAAATGTCCGCTTCCGCTTCGAGGGAGGAAGAAAAATCGCGGAGTCAATCGAATATAGGGGAGTGGAGGGAGAGAAGACGATCCCGCTCACAGAGAATGACCTTGTCTTTGTGACGAATGGAAGCTGCACCGAGGGAACGATCTACGGGGATCAGACCCATGCGCCCACGGGGGATGCGGAGATCCGGGAGAGCGGATGCTGGAGCCTTTGGAAAAACATCGCCTCTCAGCATCCCGCCTTCGGGAGACCGGAGAAGTTCTGCGGGGATACGAGCCGTTCGAGCTGGGAATCCGCGACGCTCACGACGAAAAATCCGCGCATCATCGAGCGGATCAAGGAGATTTGTCGGAGAGATCCCCTGAGCGGCCGGGTCGTCACAGGAGGCATCGTAAGCTGCCGGGATTCCGCCTGGCTCATGAGCTGGACCATCAATCGGCAGGGGCAGTTCAAGGAGCAGCCAAAGGATGAGGTCTGCGTCTGGATCTACGGCCTTTTTATCGACAGGGACGGGGACTATGTGAAAAAGCCCATGAAGGAGTGCACGGGAGAGGAGATCTGTGCCGAGTGGCTCTACCATATCGGAATTCCGGCTGCGGAGATCGAGGAGCTCGCGCAAAAGGAGGCCGGCACGGTTCCGACGCTCATGCCCTTTATCACGGCCTTCTTCATGCCAAGACGGAAGGGAGACCGCCCCGATGTGATTCCCGACGGCTCCGTGAATTTCGCCTTTCTCGGACAGTTCGCGGAGACGCCGAGGGACACGATCTTTACGACGGAGTATTCCGTTCGGACGGCGATGGAGGCGGTCTATGGCCTCCTCGGAGTGGACCGCGCCGTCCCGGAGGTCTGGGGCAGCGTCTACGATATCCGGGAGCTTCTGGATGCGAGCGTGAAGCTCATGGATGGGAAGTCCCCTCTGGAGCTGGATCTGGGACCGCTGAATCCTCTGAAACGCCCCCTTCTTCGAAAGCTCCAAAGGACAATTCTCTATAAGCTTCTGAAGGATCACAAGGTCATAAAGGACGGGATGATCTGAGGGAAGACCTGCCTTCGAAAATCCTAAATGATACAGTAAAATTCCGGTGTAAAGGCCTGTCCCCGCGCTGCGTGTCATAAGAGCGGGGACAGGATTTTCCGGCGAATCCTTATAGGCGCAAAGCTTATTTTGTTTTCATTTTATCTTATCGATGGGGGAGGTCTAAAATGCTGAAAAGAAAGAGACTTACAGCCGGGATGCTGGCGCTATGGATGCTGACCTTCGGGCTTTTGTCAGGATGCGCTAAGGAAGAGAAGAAAGAGAGCGCGGCAGCTGGAAGCGAAGCCTCCGCTGTAGCGGAAGCGGGTACGGAAGAGGGAAAGGAGAAGGAGGAAAAGGCGGAGGCCTCCGATACGATCGTATACGGGATTTCCACCTCTCCCTCGGGGATTTTCAATCCCCTTCTCACAGACAGTATCTATGATGATGCGGTCTGCCAGATGGTCTACAGCTCTCTTCTTAAATTGAACAAGGAGCAGGAAACAGAGCCTTATCTTGCGGAGAAATATGAGTTTTCCGAAGACGACAGGACGCTCAGCTTTACGCTCCGCGACGGGCTTCACTGGTCGGACGGGGAGCCGCTCACCGTAGAGGATGTGGTATTTACCTTTACGAGCCTTGCGGACAAGGACTACGCTGGGGAATACGGAAGCTACATATCAAAGGTAGAGGGGGCAGAGGATTATAAGAACGGGAAGGCGGACAGCATCTCGGGGATCAAGGCAGCGGACGATCGCACGGTGAGCATAAGCTTTGAGGCCCCTTATGGGCCGGCCCTCACGAATCTCGGCTGCATCGGAATCATCCCAAAGCATATCTGGTCCAAGCTTTCGCTGGCGAAGTGGAAGGAAGCAAAGGATGTCCTGCAAAATCCCGTGGGGAACGGCCCTTATCGCCTAAGCTCCTTTTCCGAGGGGCAAGAGGTGAGATTTGAGAAGAACAAGGACTTCTTCCTGGGAGAGCCGAAGACGGATAAAATCATCTTCAAGGTGCTGAGCGAGGACACGGTGACAGCGGAGCTTCGGAACAGGGACGTGGACCTGGCCATGGTCAATAATCTGAAGAATGCCGATGTGGAGGAGCTCACGCAGCAGGGCTTTCGCATCTACCGGCATCCCAATAATCTCTTTCAGTATATGGGGCTCAATGACAGGAAGCCGGTATTTCAGGACAAGAGGCTGAGAGAGGCGCTCATAACGGCGATCGACAGGAAGGATATGGTGGAGCAGCTCCTGGAGGGAAACGGACAGGTGACGAATACACCGATGCTCTCCAGCTCCTGGGCTTATCCGAAGGATGTCTCGCTGAAGGACTATCCCTATGATCCCGAGCGGGCGAAGCAGCTGCTCTCCGAGGCGGGCTATAGCATGAAGGATGGTGTGATGAGCGACGCCTCGGGAAATCAGCTTCGCTTCACACTGGATGTGCCCTTGGGGAATACGATCCGGGAGCAGGCCGCGCAGATCATCCAGGAGAATCTGAAGGCGGTCGGGATTGTGGTAGAGCTCAATAAGATGGAGTTTCCCGCATTGATGGACAAGGTGGTCGGGAATCACGACTTTGACCTCTACATGATGGGCAATAATCTCGCATCGGATCCGGATCTCACGGCGTACTGGGGGAAGGCGGCCATCAGCGATGTAAAGGGAGAGATGGGCTGGAATATCTCTGGCTTTTCCACCCCGGAGCTGGAAAAGATTCTTGCGGACGGAGCGGGCAGTACGGACAGCGCGGCCAGGAAGGAGGCCTACAAGCAGTTTGCCGTGTATATGAATGAGGAGCTTCCCTGGATCTATCTCTTTGAGCAGGATATCATGATTGCGGCCGACCAAAATCTGGAGGGCTTTGATCCCTCCGTCTTCCGAGATTTTTCGGATGCGCAGAACTGGGTTCTGTATCGTTCGAACGGCGCATGAAACGCTATCTCTTAAAAAGGCTCACAGCCTCTCTGCTGCTTCTCTTTCTGCTCTCCATTGTGATCTTTGCCCTGGTAAACGGGCAGCCGGGGAATCCGTATTCGGATATGATGAGTCCGAATACTTCTCCGGAGCTCGTGGAGAGCAGGCTGAGACAGCTCGGATACTATGATCCGCTCATCCTTCGATATCTTAAGTGGCTTGGGAGAGCGCTCAGGCTGGATCTCGGCTATTCCATAAAATATTCGCTCCCGGTGAAATCGGTGATTCTGAGGAGGGCGGGGAATACGCTCATTCTCATGCTTCCCTCCCTCCTCATCAGCAGCTTTCTGGGCGTGGGACTTGGCTTTCTCGCGGCTCTTTGGAGGGATTCCGCGCTGGATCATCTGATCACAGTTCTCTCCTTTGTCGGGGTCTCCGTCCCGGTCTTCTTCATCTCCCTGCTTTTGATCCGGAGATTTTCCTATGAGCTTTCGCTTTTCCCGTCCTCCGGAATGTACGATGTGAGACATTCCTACCGGGGGATAAGGAGAGGCCTGGACCTTCTCCGCCATCTGGTCCTTCCTGTCACGGCGCTCAGCATCCTGCAAAGCACGGTTTTCGTCCGCTACACACGCTCCGCCATGATAGAAATCGCGGATCAGGAATATATAAGGGCGGCCATGGCGAAGGGCATGAGCTTTGGGAGAGCGCTCTTTTACCACGGCCTTAGGAATGCCATGCTTCCGATCGCGACAGTGTTCTGCATGCAGCTTCCCGCTCTCTTTTCCGGAGCGCTGATGACGGAAACCGTATTCTCCTGGCCGGGGATCGGGAGCCTCGCCTATGACGCGGCTCAGAACAGGGATTACCCGCTGATCATGGGGATTTTGACGATCTCAGCCATTCTCATCCTGCTCTCCAACCTGCTCGCGGATATTCTCTATCTTCGAATCGACAGGAGAGTGGAGTTTAAGGAATGATATGAGAGAGGAAGAAGGAGGTGAGCGCCGTGAGGCAGAAGAGGAGAAGAGGATATATCTATCTTTTTACGGGGGGCTTTGTCCTCTTGCTTTTCCTTCTTTTGGCGGGCTTTGCGCCCTTCCTTTATGCATATTCCTATTCCGCTGTCGACCTTTTCCATATGAACGCCGCTCCGGACGCGTCCCACATCCTCGGTACGGACGCGCTCGGGAGGGATGTATTTGCGAGGCTTCTTTATGGAGCCAGAGTCTCCCTTTTGATTGGCATTACTACGACGCTGATCCAGCTTTTCCTCGGGACGGCCGCCGGCGTCATGGCGGGCTACCGGGGAGGGGCGGCGGATTTTCTTATTATGCGGCTTGTCGATATGCTGATGTGCTTTCCCTTTATGATCGTCGCGATGGCGATCGCCTCCTTGCTGGGGCCTTCCCTTCGGAATCTGATTTTTATTATCGCGGTCCTGTCCTGGGCGGAGATCGCGCGCATCGTGAGAGCGCAGATTCTCTCCCTGAAAAAGCAGAATTTCATCCTGGCCGCAAGGATGATGGGCTTTTCGGACGGCTTCATCATCTTTCACCATATCCTGCCGAATCTCCTCCCCTCCATCGCCGCCGCCTCGACGATGTCCATGGCCAATGCGATCCTGATGGAGGCGGCTCTTAGCTTTCTCGGCCTGGGAGTGCGGGATCCTCTGCCAAGCTGGGGCAATATCCTCGCAAACGCCCAGAATATGAGGGCACTGCAAAGCTACGGCTGGACATGGCTTCCGGCGGGGATCAGCATCATCACAGCCGTCCTCGCCGTTAATTCTATCGGGGAGGGGATCCGCATCCTATCCGGACCGCTGCGGGAAAAAGAGGACTGTCTTGTGGAGAGCTCCGTCGGTTTTTCCCTGGAGGCAGGGCGCATTCTTGTGATCGCGGGGGAGTCGGGGGGAGGAAAAACGATCACCCTGCGCTCACTTCTCGGTCTGAATCCGGAAAATATCTCGGTGCGGGGAAGGATCCGCTTTCGCGGGGAGAATCTTCTGTCGAGAAGCGCGGCCGCGGTCCGGATGGAGCGCGGAAAGAGGATCGCGATGATTTTTCAGGAGCCGATGAGGTCACTGGACCCGCTTATGGAGCTTGGGAAACAAGTGGATGAGGCGCTGAAAATGCACACGGGACTCTCCTCCTTAAAAAGACGCAGGCGAATCACGGAGCTCTTTCGGGAGGTCAGGCTGGAGAATCCGGAGGAGCTTGTCCATAGGCTTCCGCATGAGCTCAGCGGGGGGATGCGGCAGAGAGTGCAGATTGCGATGGCGATCGCGGCGGATCCCGAAATACTGCTTGCGGATGAGCCGACGGCCTCCGTGGATGAGGCCCTGAAGGAGGAGATTCTCTCTCTTCTTAAGAGGGTCTGCAAGGAGAGAGGGGCGGCTCTTGTCCTGGTCACGCATGATCTTAGGAAAATGGAGAGCTACGCGGATACGGTGGCCGTCATGTATGCGGGGGAGATGCTGGAATCTGCCCCCTCGAAGATCTTTTTCAAAGGACCGCGCCATCCGTACTCGGCCGCGCTTTTGGAGGCGGTCCCGGACAGAAGGACCTTCTCCGGGAGATTTCGGGAGATTCCCGGCAGCATGCCTCCTCCGGGAAGGAGGACGGAGCTTTGCGTCTTTCGCGATCGCTGCAGGAGCTATACGGCGCTCTGCGACCGCTATTTTGAGAGTAGGTATAAGGGGGCGGAGAGAGCGGGGGAATGCTATTGCCTTTGCCGTCTTTCGGAAGAGAGAGGGGGCCTCTCAGAGTGCGGGGGTGCATGAGAAAAAGCATACTTGAAGTCAGAGCTCTCTCAAAATCCTATGAGCTTCCCGGGGAAGCGCTTTGGAGACGGAAAAGGAATCCGGTGCTGAGGGATTTCTCCATGAAGCTTTCAGAGGGGGAGATCCTGGGGATCGCGGGACCCTCCGGGGCGGGAAAGTCCACCCTGCTCAGAGCCCTGGTTCACATGGAGGAGGCGGATTCCGGGAGCATTGTCTTGGATTCCGAGCTGATCTTTGAGAAAAGGCCGGGGCAAAGGCCCTCCGTCAACCGATACAGCGAGGAGCGCGTAAAGAGGAAGATGCAGATGATTTTGCAGGATCCGTCCAGTGCGCTCGACCCGAGGAGAAGGGCGGGGAGCTCTCTCATAGAGGCGGCCATGCTCTGTGAGCGGAGCCTTAAGCGAAGAGAGGCGGAGGAGAGGGCCGCGGAGCTGCTGGAGCTCTGCGGCCTCGGGAAAGAGTATCTGGATCGCTATCCGCGGGAGCTAAGCGGAGGACAGAGCCAGAGACTGTGCATTGCAAGAGCGCTGCTCCTCCGCCCCCGACTGCTCCTCTGCGATGAAATTAGCTCCGCGCTGGACCTTTCGGTGCAGGCAAAGATCTTAAACCTCCTGCTGGATCTCCGGGAAAGATTTTCCCTAAGCTATATATTTGTCTCCCATGATCGGGAGCTCTTGGACTGCTTTTGCGACAGAGAGCTTCTTTTTCCGTAGATATACCCGGCTATAGCAGACGGCGAAGCTATTTGACCTTGCCGCGAATCCGATCTTTTTATTGACGGGGAGGGGGAGGGCGGGTACAATAAAACTGCGTCTGATTTATCGAGTTAAAGCATAAAATCGACAGAGACGGGCGCGAATCAAGGAAGGGGGAATAGAATAATGAGTGAAGACAGCGGCAAATTTAAGCCATTTGTCCCGGCAGATTCGACTCTGCCGGAGATGACGGCGACCTCCATCATCCTGGGCATTTTGATGTCCATCATTTTCGGTGGGGCGAATGCGTACCTGGGGCTCAGGGTCGGGCTCACGGTATCCGCCTCGATCCCGGCGGCCGTGATTTCCATGGGTGTGATCCGAGTGATCATGAGGAAGGACTCCATCCTCGAGAACAATATGGTGCAGACCATCGGTTCTGCCGGTGAGTCCGTGGCGGCGGGAGCGATTTTCACACTGCCCGCCCTTTTTCTCTGGGCGGGAGAGGGGAAGACGGATACGCCTTCTCTTCTCATGATCGCTCTGGTCGCGCTCTTTGGCGGTCTCCTGGGCGTGATGTTTATGATTCCGCTCCGCACGGCTCTGATCGTGCAGGAGCACGGAAAGCTCCCCTATCCGGAGGGCTCCGCCTGTGCGGAGGTGCTGGAAGCCGGGGAGTCCGGCGGGGCGAAGGCGGCGACCGTCTTCTCCGGCCTTGGAGTTTCCGCGCTCTATAAGTTCATCGCGGACGGCCTGAAGCTTTTCCCGAGTGAGGTCCACTATGAGCTCAATGCTTACAAGGGCGCGGGAATCGGGGCGGATGTGCTCCCGGCGCTCCTCGGCGTGGGATATATCTGCGGTCCGCAGGTCTCCTCCTATATGTTTGCGGGAGGAATTCTGGGCTGGCTCGTCATCATGCCCCTCATCCACACCTTTGGCGGGGATATGACGATCTTCCCCGGGGCGAAGCCGATCTCGGAGATGGAATCCTTCGGGATCTGGAGCTCCTATGTGAAGTATATCGGCGCCGGCGCAGTGGCGACAGGCGGAATTCTGAGTCTCATAAAGTCCATGCCGCTCATCATCCGGACCTTCCGCGATGCTGTGCGCGGGATCGGCGCGAAGACCGGGGAAGCGAATCGGCAGAACCGGGATCTTCCGATGCAGTTCGTGCTCGCGATGATCGTGATCTCGGCTGTCGCCATGTGGCTTCTTCCGATGATCCCCGTAAATTTCGCGGGAGCGCTTCTGATCGTGATCTTCGGATTTTTCTTCGCGACGGTTTCCTCTCGTATGGTCGGTGTCATCGGAAGCTCCAACAACCCGGTCTCCGGCATGACCATCGCCACGCTCCTTGCGACGACGGCTGTCCTGAAGGCGACGGGAAATGTGGGCATGCCGGGCATGATCGCCGCGATCACAATCGGCTCTGTGATCTGTGTCGCGACGGCGATCGCGGGGGATACCTCGCAGGATCTGAAGACCGGTTTCCTGGTGGGAGCCTCTCCCTACCGTCAGCAGGCGGGAGAGATCATCGGCGTCGCCGTCTCCGCCATGGCGGTCGGCGGTGTGCTCTATCTTCTGAATGCCGCCTGGGGCTATGGGACGGATCAGCTCCCCGCTCCGCAGGCGACACTCATGAAGATGGTCATAGAGGGCGTCATGAACGGGAATCTTCCCTGGGCTCTCGTCTTTGCCGGAGTCTTTATCGCGCTCGTGGTGGAGCTCTTCTCGATCCCTGTGCTCCCCTTTGCGGTCGGACTTTATCTCCCGATTCACCTGAGCTGCCCGATCATGATCGGCGGACTGGTGCGCCGCTGGATCGATAAGAAGAAGGGCCTCAACGAGACAGAGCGGAAGGAAAAGGTGGAGAATGGAATCCTCTACGCCTCCGGAATGATTGCCGGAGAGGGTGTCGTGGGAATCATTCTCGCGGTCCTCGCGGTTTTGAAGCTGGATCCGGATATCTCGAAGCTCCTGAGCCTTGGAAATATCGGAGGAATCCTCTTCTTCGTGCTTCTCATCGCCACGCTGGTCTACTTCATGAATAGAAAAACTGCGGAAAAGAAGCAGGCGGCGTGAGAGAATTGATGCGAAGAGGAAGAGAAAACTACCTGGACTATGTTCCGCGCCGGAATCGGAATTTCCCGTGGAAGGAGCTTGAGAACGGGCTTGTCGTCGTGCGGATGGAAAACCGCGGCCCCATGAACCGGATCGCTCAGAAATTTTTCGGACGGCCGCCCTTCAGCGAGATTGAGCTCGATGAATTCGGAAGCTTTGTCTGGAAGAGGATCGACGGGAAGAGGACGGTTTTGGAGATCGGCGAAGCGCTGCGGGAGAATTTCGGGGAGAAGGCGGAGCCGCTCTATGAGAGGCTCTCCGCCTTCGTGAAGACGCTTCACCGGCAGCGCTTTGTGGTCTATGCGAACAAAATAAAATGAATGAGGCACGGAAAGTGCTCTCAGAGCGGGGCCTTATCCTAAGTGAAGGAGGGGGGCTTGGCGCAGAGGAAAGCAGGGCTTACCACGCCCTGCTTTCCTTCGGAAAATATCGGAAAAGAAGGGGAGAAATTACATCATGCAGATCAATCTACAGAACCTCAATATGACTTTGGTAGTCACCGTGATCGCGGCGGTCTTTCTTTTATTCCAGTTTCTTTATATCGGCTGGGCGAGGAAGAGCGGGACAGCGATACGGATCCGGCCGTTTCAGATCCTGATCTGGATCATCATCCTGATCGGGGGAATCTATTCCCTGATTACAGGCACACATTTTGTGGGCTGAGCCTGCCCTTTCTTCTGAGCTTTTGGAATCCTTCAAAGTGAAGAAGAGAGCGGAACCAGGGCAGTGAAGAGGCAGTGACAAAGCGGCTTAGTCCGCAAAGGGCCTTGCAATACAGGCCCTTTTGTATTAGAATATCACAGTATTTGCGGGCTGAAACGGGGGAAGAACTCCTTTTGCCCGAGGAGGATAGGAGAGGCTTTACAAAAGTATGCTTGTAATTAGGAGGGGTTATGGTTTCAGCAGGTGATTTCAGAAACGGCGTGACTCTGGAAATCGACGGGCAGGTCGTCCAGATCATAGAATTTCAGCATGTTAAGCCGGGCAAGGGAGCTGCGTTTGTCAGAACAAAGCTGAAGAATGTCATCAACGGCGGTGTCACGGAGCGGACCTTCCGCCCCACGGAGAAGTTCCCGCCGGCGCACATTGACCGTGTGGACATGCAGTACCTCTACGACGATGGAAGCATGTACAACTTCATGAACAATGAGACCTATGAGCAGATCGCGCTCTCCCATGAGCAGATCGCGGATTCGATGAAGTTCGTAAAGGAGAATGAGACCTGCAAGGTGGTTTCCTATCAGGGCAAGGTCTTCTCGGTAGAGCCCCCCCTCAAGGTCACGCTTGAAGTCACGCACACGGAACCGGGACTGAAGGGCAATACGACGACAGGAGCCACGAAGCCGGCCACGGTGGAGACCGGAGCAGAGGTCCAGGTCCCGCTCTTTGTCAATATCGGAGATAAGATCATCATTTCCACCCAGACGGGGGAATATGAGTCCAGAGGCTGAGGCGGATAGGGCCGCTGAGAGAAGGGTTTCCCGAAAGGGAAGCCCTTTTGCTTGAGAGGGCCTTTTTCCCCGTCCTCTGCCTGATAATAGGACCTTCTCCTTCGGGCGGGGCGGGAGACAGTGCATTGTTTTTAGAGCGGGAGGAAAATGTGAAAGGAATTCTTGATAAAACAGAGGAAGCGGTGAAGGCCGCTTTTTCCCTCTGCGGCTATGATCCGGAGCTTGGCAGAGTGACGGTCTCCAACCGCCCGGATCTTTGTGAGTATCAGAGCAACGGGGCGATGGCCGGGGCGAAACGCTATCACAAAAATCCGATGGAGATCGCGGAGGAGCTTGCCGAAAGGCTGCGGGAGCAGGGAGGTACTGAGGGCCCGATCTTTCGCAGGGTGGAGACGGTCAGACCGGGCTTTCTCAATCTGGATCTGGGAGAGGCCTTTCTCTCGGGATATCTCAATGAGATGAATGGCAAAGAGAAGCTCGGACTCGATCCCAAAGAGGGGAAGAGGATCATCGTCGACTACGGCGGCGCGAATGTCGCAAAGCCCCTCCATGTGGGACATCTCCGCTCCGCCGTGATCGGGGAAGCGCTGAAGAGACTCGCCCTTCGGATGGGAAATCACGCGATCGGCGATGTGCATCTCGGGGACTGGGGCCTTCAGATGGGACTGATCATCGCGGAGCTTTCGGACCGGGGGCTTTCCTGTGAGAATCTCACACTCTCTGAGCTGGAGGAAATCTATCCCGCGGCCTCGAAGAAGGCGAAGGAGAAGGATGCAAACGGGGAGCTTTTAAACCCTGACTTTGCGAAAAGAGCGCATGAAGCGACGAAAGAGCTGCAAAGCGGGGACAAGGCCTGCCGGAGGATCTGGGAAAAGATCATGGAGCTCTCGAAGGCCGATCTCAAAAAGAACTATGATGCGCTGGATGTCCATTTTGAACTCTGGAAGGGGGAGTCCGATGCGGATCCCTACATCCCGGGGCTCATCGAGGAGCTTGTGAGGAAGGGACTCGCCTATGAATCCCAGGGGGCGCTTGTTGTGGATATCGCGGAGCCCGGGGACAAGAAGGAGCTCCCGCCCTGTATGATCCGAAAGTCCGACGGGGCCTCTCTATATGCGACCTCGGATCTCGGGACGATTCTGGACAGAGAGAAGAATTTCCATCCGGACCGCTATATCTATATCGCGGACAGCCGGCAGAGCCTGCATTATACCCAGTTTTTCCGCGTCGCGAAGAAGGCCGGCTTTGTCCCGCCGGACACAGAACTCGACTACATCGGCTTTGGCACGATGAACGGAAAGGACGGGCGGCCCTTTAAGACAAGAGAGGGGGGCGTCCTCCGGCTGGAGCTTCTGATCCGGGATACGAGGGAGAGCGTTCTCGCGAGAATCCGGGCGTCCCGGGGCGAGGAAATGAGCGGGCGTGAGGCGGAGGAGACAGCCGATGTGGTCGCGCTTGCCGCTCTGAAATACGGGGACCTTCAGAATCAGGCGACGAGGGACTACGTCTTCGACCTGGAAAAGTTCACGGCCTTTGAGGGAAATACCGGCCCGTACATCCTCTATACCATCGTCCGCATCGCCTCTATCCTCAGGAAATATGCGGAGGCAAAGGGAATGGAATTTCACGGGACGGAGGACTGGATCAGGGAACACGGATCCGAATTTGAAATCCGCATCATGGAGGAAAAAAGCGGCTATGAGCTGCAGCTTAGCCTCGCGAGATTTCAGGATGAAATGAAGGCCGCCTGGAAAGAACTCGCTCCCCACAAAATATGCAGCTATATCTACAAGCTCTCAAATGACTTTAACTCCTTCTACCATGAGGTGAAGATCCTCGCGGAACCCGACGAAGAGAAGAAAAAAAGCCGCCTCGCCACCCTCATCCTGAGCTGGAAAATACTGAACGACTGCATCCACACGCTCGGCTTCTCCGCGCCGGAGAGGATGTAAACCGTGCGGCGTCACTCTCCGCATAGTGCTCTGAGCTTTTGCCTGTCCAAAGCAGGACGCTCTCGCTCCGACTGCCGCAGCCAGCGGCGCATAAGCGATTTTGAGAAACCAAATCGCCAAGCGCCGGGGCGTCAGACGGCCTGCTTTTAGACGGACAAAAGCTCAGAGGCCGTATTGTTGTGAACACTTCATCTATTGAACAGCGAATGTCTTTTAGCGCTGTGAGATTATAGAATGCTATCAGGCAGATTCGGAGCGTGCATGCCCCCATTTGCGGCATGGGATTTACATTAGGGAAGATGCTGGACGCCGCGTTTAAGCGAGCGGATATTTTTCCTCAGAGGTCACAGTACAGCCGAGCCGCCCCTGCCGACCGGTCGATCCATAAACAGGCCGTCTGTCGCCCCGGCGACTCGGCTTCGCCCGGGTGGCTTCAGCCGACCTCCCTGCGGGAGGCACTTCTCTACGAGAAGTGGTCAAGAACGCTCCGAGTCTGCCTGATGGCAGACTTCTACGCTTACGCGCCGCTGGTTGCGGCAGTCGGAGCGGGAGTGTCCTGTGTTGGAACGGCCGGTCGGCAGAAGAGGCGGCGAAAAGAATAAGGAACTTCAAGTCTGACGAGGGACTGAGGCTGATACATAAGATACATAAGAGCAGAGGATGAGAGGAGGAAATATGAAGTATTTTATCGCGAGTGATATCCACGGCTCGGCCTACTGGTGCAGGCAGATGCTGCAAAAGTTCGAGGAGAGCGGAGCAAAGCGGCTGATCCTCCTCGGGGATCTTCTCTATCACGGGCCGAGGAATGATCTCCCCCGGGATTATGCTCCGAAGGAGGTCATCGCCATGCTGAACCCTCTCAGGGACCGAATCTATGCGGTCCGCGGAAACTGCGAGGCGGAGGTCGATCAGATGGTGCTGGACTTCCCGGTCATGGCGGATTACGCGCTTCTTGCACTGAACGGCCTCCATATCTTTGCGACGCACGGACATATTTTCAATGAGGAAAAGCTTCCGCCTCTTATGGATGGTGACTGTCTCCTCCACGGGCACAGCCATCTTCTGAAGGCGGAGAAGCTGTGCGAAAACGGGATCTCCTTTTATCATCTGAATCCCGGCTCCACTTCTCTTCCGAAGGGAGGAAACCCGAACAGCTATGCGATACTGAACGAAAGACGTTTTACCGTCTATGATTTCTCGGGAAAGGAGCTGGCATCCATCGAGATTTCCTGAGGGCCTTCTGGCTTTTGAGAAATGGCGCCGGGATTTCGGAAAGGATGGGAAATTTACCGAAATAGATGGGAAAGATCCGTACTTTGCGGCCGGTATTCAGCGCCTTTTTGCTGCTTTTTCGGAAAGCGATACAAACTCTGAAAAAGAGACGAAAATATGCTGTATATCATGAGGAAAACTGGATTTATTTTCCGAGAGCGGAGCTGTTTATGCTCCGCTTTCTCTCTTTTTTAGGGGGAGAGACTCGCGGAAAAGATTGAAAATTCTGTGAAGCTGTACTATTATGAGGGCGTCATTTTCAGGGATGCAATGCATTCCCCGGGAGGGCGCTGATTCTGCCTTCGTCTTCCCGGAGTTTTCGGAGAATGCGTGCGGATTTTCGGATGGATCCCGCTGCATGGTAAGGAAAGGGTTCAGGCCGCCCAAAAGGATTCCGCATGGTTTCGCCGCTGCTTCCCTGAATGGAGAGGATAGGGAAAGGGAGGGGAATTTATGGCAACCTTTATGATCGGCCTTGTCATTCTGGTCGTCGGTGGTCTGATCTACGGTCGCTTTTGCGAGCGCGTATTCGGACCGGATGACCGCGAGACTCCGGCCTATGCAAAGCAGGACGGCGTGGACTTCGTTCCGATGCCAACCTGGAAGAATGCGCTTATCAACCTTTTGAATATCGCGGGAACCGGGCCCATTCTGGGACCGATTCAGGGCATCCTTTTCGGCCCGATCGCGCTTCTCACGATCCCCATCGGGAATGTGATCGGCGGTGCGGTGCACGATTATTTCGCCGGGATGATCTGCACGAGGGACGGCGGAGCACAGATGCCGGAGATGGTGAAGAAGTATACGAACGGCACGGTTTTCTGGATCTATGATGCCTTTGTCTGCCTCCTTCTCCTCCTGGTCGGCACGGTCTTCATCTACACGCCGGGAGATATCACGGCGACGCAGGTCTTCGGCTTTGACGGGAAGGCGAGCAGCGCCTCCACCTGGATCATCTACTCACTGATTTTTGTCTATTATCTCATTGCGACGGTATTTCCGATCGACAAGATCATCGGCCGCGTCTACCCGATCTTCGGCGCAATTCTCGTTTTCTCCGCCGTGGGAGTATTCGCCGCCATGGCGATCTTCCATTATCCTCTGGTAAATGTCTGGGAGCCGTGGAACACCAGCGCGTTTCAGTACGGAGATTATTTCAAAACACAGCACTTCGTTCCCATTTTCTTTGTGACCGTGGCCTGCGGAATTCTCTCCGGCTTCCACTCCACACAGACGGCCCTCATCGCGAGGACAATCAAGAGCGAGCACGACGGGCGCATGACCTTCTATAATATGATGATCGTCGAGGGCTTCATCGCGATGGTCTGGGCCGCCGGTACGATGGTGCTCATCCAGCTCGGCGTGGACAAGGGCGGCATCGTGATGCAGATGGGAAAAAACGGGGCCTTCGCCTACTTTCAGCAGGTGAACGGCGCTCTGAAACAGATTTCCGCGACCAGCGTCGTCGGCGTGGTATGTATGCGGACTCTCGGTCCGATCGGAGGTGCCATCGCCCTCATCGGAGTCATCGTACTCCCGATCACATCCGGTGACACCGCGCTTCGTGCGCTCCGTTTGACCATAGCGGATACCTTCCACATCAAGCAGGACAACAGTGCCCGCCGTCTGGGACTCGCGGCTCCGATCTTCGGACTGGTATTTCTGATCCTGATCTGGTCCAAGGTGGATAGCAACGGCTTCCAGCTGCTCTGGAGATATTTTGCCTGGTCGAATCAGACGATGGCGCTCTTTGCTCTGGCGGCGGCCACGATCTATCTCCTCATAAATGGAAAGGGGAAGTTCGCCTGGATGACGCTGATCCCGGGCATGTTCTATACCGTCGTCTGCGGAAGCTATATCCTAAACGCAAAGATCGGTTTTCATCTCCCCTGGAACGCGGCCTATGTCGGCGGCATTATACTTGCCTTTCTCTATGCCGGGGCGGTGCTCCTGAGGGGAAGGAAAAAGACTTCCTGAGGACAGGGGAGGAAATGAAGTGTTTTTCGGAATCGAGAGCTTCCGAAGGGAAAGCCGCGCGCCTGGCTCATGCTTTGCGCGCGGTTTTTTGATGGACAGGAGTCTTTCATGAAAAAAAATATTTTGGACTTTCTCCGGGAGGAGGGGGTCTCCGAGAAAATCATATCGGAGATCGAGAGCTTCCGGAGCTTTTATAAGCTCGCGGATGAGGAGCGGGACAGGATTCCGGTCCCCCCGTATTTTTACTATGGAAGAGAGATCTGGGAGCAGGCGGCCACCGCGCTCCTGGGCGGCGAAAATCTCCTTCTGGACGGTCCCAAGGCGACGGGGAAGAATGTACTTGCGGAGGGCCTTTCCGCGGCCTTTGGGAGGCCGGAGTGGGATATCTCTCTCTATATCAACACAGACGCCTCCTCGCTGATCGGCTCCGATACCTTTTATGACGGGGCGGTACACCTGAGAAAGGGGCCGGTCCTCCGCTGCGCGGAGCTCGGGGGCTTCGGCATTCTGGATGAGATCAATATGGCGAAGAATGAGTCTCTCGCCGTCCTCCACGCGGTCCTGGACTTTCGGAGGCTCATTGATCTCCCGGGCTACAGCCGGGTCCCGCTCCATGAGGCATGCCGTTTCATCGGGACCATGAACTATGGCTATGCCGGGACGCGGGAGGTGAATGAGGCGCTTGCCTCCCGCTTCATGGTGATCCACATGCCGGTGATCTCGAAGGAGAGCCTGAAAAGACTCCTGCTCTCGCAGTATCCGGAGCTCAAGGAGGACTACGCTTCGCAGCTTGCGGAGCTCTTTGACGAGATCCGAAAAAAGTGCGAGGGAGGGGAGATCTCCGCGAGGGCGCTGGATCTCCGCGGTCTCCTCGCGGGAGTCGGCATGATGCGCCGCGGTCTGTCCCCCTCTCAGGCGCTCCGGCTCGGCATGATCAACAAATGCTTTGACGACTATGAGAGGCAGCTCTGCGAGGATCTCGTCACCGTTCGCTTCCCGGAGGGGCTCAGTGGAGAGCAGGTCTTTCGATGATTCTGACAGAATTTGAAAAGAGGAGGGCCGCCAATCTGATCTGGAATGCCGCCGGTGATTACACGATCTCCCCGGGCTTTCGCATTTACGATGAGGGCGGGAGGGCGGATCTCTACTGGAACAGCATGATCGGGGCCTCCTACCGACATTATGACTGGAAAAAGCTGAAGGAGTTCTACAACAGCTTCCACGAGACGGTGGATCAGGAGCTCTATGAAAACTTTTTCTGGATCGCCTTGGAAAATGCGTGCTATGGGAAGGAAAAGTCTCTCCGACCGGCATTCCCGGAGCTTCGCAGGGATTATGCCGAGCGGAAGCTGAAGAATTTCATGCCCGGGATCGCGGAGAGCCGGGACGGCTGGATCACGGAGGGACATTTTCGCAGGGTACTCGGAGAGGACAGCGGCCTTCCGGACCTCGTGGACCGAAAGCTTCTCTCTGAGATTGAGCTCGGTCCGGAGCTCGACACGGAGCAGTGGATCGCGGCCCTGTCGAAGACTCTGCAAAAATATTTCACCTATCTTCCCGGAAAGCCCGCCGCGGAGCAAAAGCATCGGAGAAAGCTTTTGATCCCGCAGCTTTTCTCTCTTCTTAGGAGGAAGGGAAGGAGGGAGAGGGGGACGGAGCTTTCACCGGTTCATCAGCTCGCGATCGGCTTTTCCGAAGAGCTTATGGGGAGAGGGGGAGAGGACGGGAGTCCCTTCCGGACGCATGCGGAGAGGTACGCCGCCGTGACGGAGGCCGGTCTTCGGAATTACATCATCTCCTACTTCGGACTGCCTCTCTACGATGAGGCCCGTTCGAGAGAGCTCACAGAGCGCTATTGCCGGGGGAGTCACAGCGGCTGCAGGCTTCACTTCACAAGGGGAAGGATGCAGGGAGAGGAAAAGGGCTTTGTCGGGAGGATGCATCGGGAGATGCGTGCCCAGAGAGAGAGGAATCTCCAGGCCTTCCACAGGGAGGAGGCGAGAAACCGGGCGGCTGTATCGGAGCTCGTGAGGCGGATCCGGAATGCACTTCTCCGGCAGATGGAGGCAGAAACACTGCGCTCCGGCTCGGGAGAGCTCTGCGCTTCCCGAATCTTCCGGGCGCTCTATTGCGGGGACAGCCGTATTTTTGACCGGACGGTCCCCGGTGCGGACGGGAGCCTTTCGGTCGACCTTCTCCTGGATGCCTCGGCCTCCCAGCAAAGGCGGATGGAGGTCGTATCGGCGCAGGGCTATATCATCGCGGAGAGCCTGAGCCGTTGCAGGGTTCCGGTCCGGGTCTGGAGCTATTCCTCCATGGGCGGTTATACGATCCTCACCCTCTTTAGGGATTATAGGGAGAGAGAGCGAAATGAAGAAATCTTTCGCTACTTTACGACAGGGGCGAACCGCGATGGTCTCGCGCTCCGCGCTGTCGCGGGGCAGATGGAGGAGAGCGAGGCGGAGCATCGCATCCTCATCCTCCTTACGGATGAAAAGCCGAATGATATGGTGAAGCTGAAAAGCTGCGGGGAGGAGCAGGCCTATGCGGGTCCTGCCGCTGTCTCGGACTGCGCGGAGGAGGTTCACAAACTCCGCATGCGGGGCATACATGTCCTCTGCGTCTATACCGGATTGGAGGAGGATCTTCCGGATGTCCGGAGAGTCTTCCAGCAAAGCTTCGTCCGGATCCGCAGCCTGGACCGCTTTGCCTCCGCGGTCGGGGGACTTTTGCAGGGGGAGATCCGAAGGCTTTAGCATTCCCGCTCTTCCCCTCTCCTGTTCATCAAAAGGACACAAAAGACTGTTAAAATAACGAAAATGCCGGAGCTGTCTCTTTCGGACCGGACTTTGGCATGGAAAAGATCAGATGAAAAACAGAGCATACAGGGGGAGTAAATATGAAGGATAAGAGATATCATACCGGGGGTGTGGAATACTCTCCCGGAGAGGAGAAGGGGATCCTCCTTTCCTCGGGGGATTCGGGGAGAAACAGCGGGGAGGGGAACGGCTTTCCGGATTTTAATAATTTTTTTCAGCAGTTTAGCGGAGGAGAAAATCAGAATAAAAAGGGGGGGAATTCCTATCCGCCGAGGAATCGGCGCCCTCTCGTATTTTACTATTTTATCGCACTGATTATCATTCTCCTTTTGAATACCTTTGTCTTTCCGAGCCTTTTTTCGAGGGCGGTGAAGGCCACGAGCTATACGGAATTTGTGAATGCGGTGGAGAACAAGGCGGTGACGAAGGTCGATATGCAGAGTGACACCATCGTCTATGAGGCAAAGATCGACGGAAAGACGGTGATCTGCAGCACAGGGAGGCTGAGGAACGAGTTCATGGAGGCCAATGTGCTGAAGGAGCTGCAGGATCAGGGAATAAAATATGATGAGCAGATCCCTGTGAAGACAAGTCCCATCCTCTCCTTCCTCTTCAGCTGGATCTTCCCGATCCTGATCTTCTGGGCGCTTGGGAACTGGCTGTCCCGCCGGATGGCATCCTCCATGGGTGCGATGGGAGGCGGCTTCGGACTCGGCGGCTTCGGAAAGTCCAATGCGCGGGAGTACGAGGCAAAGGAGGGGGAGAGCGTCACCTTCAAAGACGTGGCCGGAGAGGATGAGGCGAAGGAGCTTCTCACGGAGATGGTGGATTATCTGAACCATCCGGATAAGTACTCCAAGATCGGCGCCAGAATCCCGAAGGGCGCGCTCCTCGTGGGCCCTCCCGGAACCGGAAAGACGCTTCTTGCGAAGGCCGTCGCGGGGGAAGCGGGAGTGCCCTTCTTCTCGATCTCCGGCTCGGAGTTTGTGGAGATGTTTGTCGGCATGGGTGCCGCGAAGGTGCGGGATCTCTTTGAGCAGGCGAAGAAGAAGTCCCCCTGCATCATCTTCATCGACGAGATCGATGCCATCGGAAAGAAGCGGGGCGCCGGAGGACTCGGCGGAAACGATGAGAGGGAGCAGACGCTGAATCAGCTTCTGACGGAGATGGACGGCTTCGACAGCTCAAAGGCGATCATCATCCTTGCCGCGACGAACCAGCCGGATCAGCTCGATCCCGCGCTTCTCCGCCCGGGCCGCTTCGACCGGAGAGTTCCGGTGGAGCTGCCGGATTTCAAGGGGCGGGTGGATATCCTGAAGGTTCACGCGAAAAAGATCAAGATGGCGGACAATGTGAACCTGGAGGCGATCGCGAAGGCGGCCCCCGGTGCCTCCGGGGCGGAGCTTGCCAATATCATCAACGAGGCCGCGCTCCGGGCGGTCAGGGCCGGGAGGGAGAGAGTCATTCAGTCGGATCTCGAGGAATCCATCGAGGTCGTGATCGCCGGCTATCAGAAGAAGAACCAGGTCATGACGGACAAGGAGAAGCTCATTGTCTCCTACCATGAGGTCGGACATGCACTTGTTGCGGCGCTTCAGAAGAATTCCGCTCCGGTTCATAAGATCACCATTATACCCAGGACCTCCGGCGCACTCGGCTATACCATGCAGGTCGATGACGAGGGGAATCATTATCTCTACTCGAAGGAGGAGCTTGAGAACAAGATCGCGACTCTGACCGGCGGAAGATGTGCGGAGGAGCTCATCTTCAACACCTGCACGACCGGAGCCTCGAATGATATCGAGCAGGCCACGAAATATGCCCGCGCCATGATCACCCGCTACGGCATGGCGGAGGATATCGGCATGGTCGCCATGGAGCAGATCCATAATCAGTACCTCGGCGGGGATGCCAGCCTGACCTGCTCTCCGGAGACCCAGACGAAGATCGACGAGATGACCGTCGCCCTCGTAAAGAGGGAGCACGACAAGGCCTACGGACTCTTAAAGGACAATATTGCGAAGCTCCATGAGATCACCAAATTCCTCTATGAGAGAGAGACGATCTCCGGCGAGGAATTCATGGAGATTCTGAACAGAAAAGAGATTGACCCCAGCGTCATGAGCTCCGCGCCCGCAGAGGGCGGGGGCGGGAACTGAATATGTGACAAATTTTTATCAGAGTCTTCCCGAAAGGGAGGGCTCTTTTTTTCTTAATTTCAACAAAAACAGCTTTGCATAGGGTATAATGTCCGGGCAAGAGGCTTTATTCCCAAAATTTTTGACACTGGGATCAGGATAGGCATGCAGCGCAGCGGGCTTCCTCATGCGGGAACGGAAAGCAGGGGCAGCATGGGGGAGACGGGAAGCATGCGGAATCACTTTCTGCGGACGGTTCATTCTGTACGGAATTTCTCAGAACAAGGAGGAAGACATGGCAAGAGACCTGGATTATCTTAAGCTGCTTTCGGTGCAGTTCCCCACGGCGACGGCGGCAGCGGCGGAGATCATCAACTTAAGGGCGATCTGCGGGCTGCCCAAGGGCACGGAATACTTTTTCTCGGATCTTCACGGGGAGAGCGAGGCCTTCATCTATCTCATGAGGAGCTCCTCCGGCGTGGTGAGGGCAAAGATCGATGAGACCTTCGGCAATCTCCTCTCGGAGGAGGAGCAGCTGAGACTTGCGAATCTGATCTACTATCCGCGGGAGATCCTGGGGAATCCCCATTGCCGGGAGAAGGAAAACCCGGAGTGGCAGAAGATCACGATCAACCGGCTGGTCGCGATCTGCAAGGTCATAAGCTCCAAGTACACGCGATCCAAGATCCGGAAGAAGATGCCGAAGGACTATGCCTACGCGATCGATGAGCTTCTCCACTATGACGATGAGGATAAGAAGCTCTATCATCAGGAGATCCTCCGCTCCATCATCGATATCCGTATGGGGGAGGACTTCATCATCGCGCTCTCTGAGCTGATCCAGAACATGACGATCGACAGTCTGCATATCATCGGAGACGTCTTCGACCGGGGCCCCCACGCGGAGCTCATCATGGAGGAGCTCATCAACTTCCACGATGTCGATATCCAGTGGGGAAATCACGATGCGGACTGGATGGGGGCGGCCTGCGGAAATCCCGCCTGCATCGCGAATGTCCTTCGGATCGCCACCTCCTATAATTCCTTTGATGTGCTGGAGGACGGATACGGAATCAATATCCGTCCTCTTTCGATGTACGCGCAGGAGGTCTACGGCGACGACCCCTGCCTCTGCTTCCGCACGCATCTTCTCGATGAGAATATCTCCGACTCCGTGAATCCGGATCTCGCCGCGAGGATGTGCAAGGCGATCAGTATTATCATGCTGAAGGAGGAGGGGAAGCTGATCCGGCGCCATCCGGAGTACCATCTGGACCACAGGCTTCTCTTGGATAAGATCGACTTTGAGAGGGGGACGGTGGAGATCGAGGGGGAGGAATACGTGCTCCGGGACCGAAATTTCCCCTCTATCGATCCGAAGGACCCGTATCGGCTCACGGAGAAGGAGGAGGAGCTCATGGAGACCCTCATCTACAGCTTT
The DNA here is from genome assembly GCF_000469565.1 of Oribacterium sp. oral taxon 078 str. F0263. Classification (NCBI taxonomy): domain Bacteria; kingdom Bacillati; phylum Bacillota; class Clostridia; order Lachnospirales; family Lachnospiraceae; genus Oribacterium; species Oribacterium sp. oral taxon 078. The sequence continues at coordinate 27,079 of NZ_KI273122.1, forward strand.
ACGCACTCGCGTCTCCTGAAAAAGCATATTCATTTCTTCTTTACGAACGGATCGATGTATAAGGTCGTGAACAACAATATCCTCTACCACGGCTGCATCCCCATGGAGGAGGACGGGGAGTTCATGGCCTTTGAGACGGAGAGGGGAGCTCTCTCCGGGAAGGCGCTCATGGATTATTTCAATGAAAAGGCGATCGAGGCCTATTTCATGGACGGAGAGATCGATCCGAACGGGAAGCTTTACGCGACAGACTTTTTCTGGTATATGTGGTGCGGTCCCAAGTCTCCTCTCTTCGGAAAGGAGAAGATCACGACCTTTGAGCACTGCTTCATCGAGGACCCGAAGACCCATAAGGAGCCCTTCAATCCCTACTACAGCTTCTCGAAGGAGGAGAAGTGCGCGGACAAGATCTTCGCGGAGTTCGGGGTGAAGCCGGAGCTTGGCCATATCGTGAACGGACATGTGCCGGTGAAGACCGGAAAGGGGGAGAGTCCCATCCGGGCGAATGGAAAGCTTTTTGTGATTGACGGAGGCATCTCAAAGGCGTATCATTCCAAGACGGGGATTGCGGGCTATACGCTGATCTATAACTCCCGGCATCTTGCGCTGGCGGAGCACAAGGATTTCAAAAAGGGAGAGGAAAATACGCCGGAGATCCAGATCGTGGAGCAGATGAAGAGCCGGATCCGAGTAGGAGAGACCGACAACGGAAAACAGCTCCTGCAGCAGGTTTCCGATCTGGAGGAGCTGCTCCAGGCTTATCGGGACGGAGATATCCGGGAGAAGGCATAGGACTTGGGCTGCGCCCTCGGGTGCAGAAGGGGGAAGATGGAAGAGAAGAAGCAGGTCACAAGGGATATGACAAGCGGGAATCCGAGAGAGCTGATCCTCGGCTTTGCGCTTCCCATGCTGCTCGGGACTTTGTTCCAGCAGTTTTACAGTATGGTGGACACCATCATCGTGGGGAGGATGCTCGGAAGGGATGCGCTCGCCGGCGTGGGTTCCACGGGTGCGATCAATTTCATGATCAACGGCTTTGTGATCGGGGTCTGCTCCGGCTTCGCGATCCCGGTGGCGCAGCGCTTCGGCGCGCAGGATTACCATGGCCTTCGCCGCTATAACGGAAATATCATCTGGCTCAGCCTGATTTTTTCCGCTGTGATGACGCTTTGGATTGCTCTTTTAACCCGCCCGATTCTGGGCTGGATGAATACGCCGAAGGATATCTTTCTGTACGCCTATCGCTACATTTTCATTATCTTTCTCGGCATCCCGACGACCTTTCTCTACAATATCACAGCCTCTGTGATCCGTTCCCTGGGAGATTCCAAGACGCCGGTCTACTTCCTGATCTTCGCGGCGCTTCTCAATATCGTCCTGGATTATGTCTCAATCGCCTTTCTCGGCTTTGGTGTGGACGGACCGGCCTATGCGACGGTCCTCTCCCAGGGGCTTTCCGGGCTGCTCTGTCTCCTCTATATGATTCGTCACTTCCCGATCCTCCGATTCGAGGAGGGGGAGCTCAGGATCAGCAGAAAGCGCTGCGGGACGCTGCTTCGGATGGGGATCCCGATGGGACTTCAGTACTCGATCACCGCGATCGGTTCCGTCGTCCTCCAGACGGCGGTGAACGGCCTCGGGGCCGTCGCGGTGGCATCCATCACCGCAGGGCAGAGGATCAGTAATTTCTTCTGCTGCGTCTTCGACACCCTGGGGGCGACGATGGCGACCTATTCCGGTCAGAATGTGGGAGCCCTCAAGTTCGACCGGATCCGGGAGGGGGTGCTGGAGGCCACGAAGCTCGGCTCGATCTATGCGATCTTGATCTGCCTCCTTTCGATCTTCTTCGGAGGACAGCTCCCGAAGATCTTTCTGGATGCGGGGGAGAGAGAGGTCATCGCGAACGCGCATTTTTATCTCGTCGCGAATACGGTATTCTATATCCCGCTGGTCCTTGTCAATGTCTTTCGCTTCTCCCTCCAGGGGATGGGCTTTTCCGGACTCGCGGTCCTCGCCGGTGTCGCCGAGATGGCGGCTCGATCTCTGGTCGCCTTCCTCTTTGTCCCCTTCTTCGGCTATGCGGCGGTATGCTTCGCCTCTCCTCTCGCTTGGATCTGTGCGGATGCCTTTCTGGTTCCCACCTTTTTTAAAAGCCTCCGGAGTTTAAAGATCAGAAGCGGCATGGCCTAGGGATATATATTAAAAAACAGGAAAAGCGGCGTAAAAGCCGCTTTTTTCATGCACATTTTCCTAAATCACCCGGAATCCGGTTTACAAGGAGCTTTCTCTTATATATAATATGGTTTATAGGACTCTGGAAGGGGAGGAAAACAGAGAATTTTTCACAGAAACGGACCCGGATTCACGGCACGTTTTAGTTCTTCTTTTTTAATTTGCTCCTGCGCCCGGGAGCTTTCGCTTGAGATCACCGCATCGCGGGGGTCTTTTGGCAGTTAAGAATTTCTACAGGAGGAAAAGAGTATGGACAATCTGTTTTTGACACCGAAGGAGATCGCGGAGAAAACCGTCGCGGCGGGAAAGATGAAGACCAGCCTTTCCACTGTCAAGATGCTGATTCTGGGAATCCTCTCCGGGATCTTCATCGCGCTTGGCGCAGAGGGCTCGAACCTTGCGGCCTGCCATCTCCTGGCCTCCCCGGACAGCTTCTTCCTCGGGAAGACGATCGCAGGAGCGGTCTTTGGAGCGGGGCTTATGATGGTCGTATTGGCAGGAGCGGAGCTTTTTACCGGGAACAGCCTGATCTTCATGGGCGTGCTGGACGGTGAGGTGAAGGCGAGTGCCATGCTGAAGAACTGGCTCTTTGTCTACATCGGAAACTTTATAGGAGGCATCTTCACAGCGCTCATCGTGGTGAACAGCGGGCAGCTCAAGGCCGGGGGAGCGGAGCTTGGCGGCATGACCATAAAGATCGCCGCGGGCAAGGTGGGGGGGTCCTTCTTCTGCTTCCTGCTCCTCGGAGTTCTCTGCAATTTTCTGGTCTGCCTCGCCGTCTGGATGGCGACTGCCGCAAAGGACATCGGGGGAAAGCTCTGGGCGATCTTTTTTCCGATCATGCTTTTTGTGATCTCGGGCTTTGAGCACAGCGTCACAAATATGTATTATATTCCGGCCGGGATCTTCGCAAAGGCGGTCCCCGCCTATCTGAAGGCTGCCATGGATCTCGGACTCACGGAGGAGCAGATCAGCTCCCTCAACTGGGTGACGCTTTTCACGGGGAATCTGATCCCGGTCACGATCGGGAATGTGCTCGGAGGGACGCTTCTCGTGGCACTGCCGCTCTGGATCGTCTACAGGAGGAAGGAGGCGAAATAGGCTTCGGCTGCCTCTGAGGCATGCCGAAGGGCCCTCGATTCCGAATACTGAATTCTAAGGTTCTAAAGCCCGCCGGGGCCCGGAAGGAGCAGGAAAAGCGCTCTCCGGGGCCCGGCGGGCTTTAGAATTCCGTTGACAGCGTTAAAAAACTATGATAATTTTCTTTTATATACTTTTATAGAGCAATGCGGCATAAATTTAATGCGTAAAAGTAAAGAGGAGGATTCGGATGCTTCGCTACATCGTAAAAAGAATCGGGATGATGATCGTCGCCATGTTTTTTGTGATTCTTCTCACCTTCCTCGTGATGCATGCGATACCCGGAGGACCGTTTACGGGAGATAAGCGCGTCTCCCCGGAGATCGAGGCGGCGATGAACAAAAAGTACCATCTGAGCGATCCCCTTCCGAAGCAGTTTTTTGATTATCTGGGCGGCGTACTGCGGGGAGACTTCGGTCCCTCCTTCAAGTATCCGGGACGCTCGGTCAATGATTTCATCGCCGAGGGCTTTCCGGTCTCGGGAAGGCTCGGACTCGCGACGCTCTTCTTCGTCCTTCTCGCCTCCGTCCCCATGGGCATCCTTGCCGCCGTAAAAAGCGGGCACTGGCAGGATATGCTTCTGATGGGACTCGCCACGATCGGCGTGACAATCCCCTCCTTTGTGATCGCATCTCTCCTCATCTACTGCTTTTCCTTCCGCCTTAAGCTCCTCCCGACCTACGGTCTTGCGAGTCTGTCCGGCTATATCCTCCCCGTCATTGCGCTCGGGGGATATTCCGTGAGCTATATGGCGCGCCTCATGCGCTCCAGCCTTCTTGAAGTTATGGGCCAGGATTACATCCGGACGGCCCGCGCCAAGGGACTTACGGAGGGGGCTGTGGTATTTCGGCACGCGCTTCGAAATGCCCTGATCCCGCTCGTTACCGTGCTCGGACCGACCATCGCGAATCTTCTGACCGGTTCCTTCGTGGTGGAGAAGATCTTCGCGATTCCGGGGCTCGGAGTACACTTTGTGAACAGCGTCTCGCAGCGGGACTATACGACAATCATGGGAGTGACCATATTCTACGCAAGCTTTCTGATGGGGATGACGCTCCTTGTGGATCTTTTCTACTGTCTTATCGATCCCCGCATTCGCTATGATTAGGAGGGACAGAGGATGAAGAGGAACTGGGAAGCTTTGCAGCAGACGAACGAAGAGCGGGAGAGGATATGGCGGAAGACCCGGAGCTTTGCGGGAGATGTCTGGTCCCGCTTTCGAAAAAAACCGACGGCGATCGCGGGCTTTTTGATCATCGTTCTTCTCGTCCTTTTCTCCGTCCTCGGGCCTTTTTTTACGGGGAAAAGCTATTCCGAGCAGGACCTCAATGCGGCAAATATCGCCCCGAGGATAAAGGTCTTTGAGACTCCGGACGGAAACGGCTGGCTTTATATCACGCAGAGCATGAAGCTTTTGAGAGTCTCCGCAGAAGGGGACTTCGGAGAGCAGCTGAACAAGCTCCGGGAGGACAGTGAGAGGCAGATGCTGATCTTTGACTACGAGGGCTCGGAGCTCGGACTCTACTATGGGAAGAAGCCCTATCTCGTCGTGAATCCCGATACCCTGGTGATCGCGAAAAGCCGAAGGATCCGAAACCGGGATTATCTTCTCGGCACGGATTCTCTGGGGCGGGATATTCTGACGCGCCTTATGTACGGAAGCAGGGTATCCCTCGTCGTGGCCTTCGTCGCGGTGATCGTGAACCTTCTGATCGGGATCCTCTACGGCGGTGTCTCCGGCTATCTCGGGGGAAATGTCGATGAGTTCATGATGCGGATCGTGGATATCATTTCGACCATCCCGCTGACTCTCTATGTCATCCTGATCATGGTGCTTCTCGGCTCGGGCCTTAGCAGCATCATCGTAGCCCTGGGCTCTGTCTACTGGGTGGGCATGGCGCGCGTGGTGCGGGGACAGGTCTTAAGCCTAAAGCAGCAGGAATTTGTGCTGGCGGCGCGGACGATCGGATCCTCGACGAGCACGATACTTTTCCGGCACCTCATCCCCAATGCCATGGGAGCGATCCTGGTCACTGCGACCATGCTGATCCCCTCGGCCATCTTTATGGAGGCCTTCCTGGGCTTTCTGGGGATCGGCCTTAAGCCGCCCCTCGCAAGTCTTGGCACGATGTGCAATGATGCGACGGAAAATCTGAGATCCTGCCCCTATCAGCTCTTTATCCCGGCCTTTGTCATCGTTCTCATCATGTTTGCCTTTAATTTCGTCGGGGACGGCTTGAGAGATGCGCTGGATCCGAAGCTCAGAAAGTGAGGGAGGGGAGCTTATGCTGAAGATAAAGGATCTGAAGACCTCCTTCTTCACAAGTCAGGGAGAAGTGAAGGCCGTGCGGGGCGTGAGCTTTTCGGTCAGAGAAGGGGAGATCGTCGGCCTGGTAGGGGAGTCCGGGAGCGGGAAAAGCGTGAGCTGTATGTCGATCCTCAGGCTGCTGCCGGAAAATGCGAAGATTACGGGGGGAGAGATCTCCTTCGAGGGGAGGGATCTGACGAAGCTCTCCGGGAGGGAGCTCCGCAGGATCCGCGGAGGGAAGATCGCGATGATATTCCAGGATCCCATGTCATCCCTGAATCCTTTGATCCGGGTCGGAACACAGGTCGAGGAGATGATACGGGTGCATCAGCCGGAAAAGAGCAGGGAGGAGAGGCGGAGGGAGACTCTGGAGCTCTTTCGGAGGGTGCGGATACCGGAGGCGGAAAAGCGATGCCGCTCCTTTCCGCATGAGTTTTCCGGCGGCATGAGGCAGCGTATTATGATCGCGATGGCGCTCGCAAACCGCCCCGCTCTCCTGATCGCGGATGAGCCGACCACAGCCCTGGATGTCACCATCCAGGATCAGATCCTGAAGGAACTCAGGGCTCTCAGGAAGGAGTACCGGACCGGAATCATTTTCATCACGCATGATCTCAGTGTCGTCGCGGAGCTCTGCGACCGCGTGGAGGTGCTCTACGGCGGGCTCATCATGGAGGAGGCACCGATCGACGCGGTCTTTTCATCGCCGCATCACCCTTATACCATGGGGCTTTTAAACTCTATTCCGCAGCTTGGGCAGGATCGGGGCAGGAGATTGGTCCCGATTCCCGGCTCTCCCCCGGACATGACGAATCCTCCGAAGGGCTGTCCCTTCGCGCCGCGCTGCCCCTATGCGAGGGCGCTGTGTGCGGAGGAGCTGCCGGACTTTTATGAGGTCGGAAGCGGGCATCGCTCCCGCTGCTGGCTTTTGGATGAGGAGGCGCCGGGAGAGAATAATCCGTTTTCGAATCAGTCGGATCGGAGCCTTCGATCTTCGGATCAGGCGATGTAAGGAGTGTGCAGATGGAAGAGGGGAAGAAAGCGGGCGCGCTCCTCGATGTGCGCGGTCTGAGGAAGTATTTTGAGCTGGGAGGGGGGCAGAGGGTTCACGCGGTGGAAAGGGTGAGCTTTTCTCTGGAGAGTGGAAGGACGCTGGGGATTGTCGGGGAGTCCGGCTGTGGAAAATCCACTCTCGCCCGCACTATCATAAGGATCTATGAGCCGACGGAGGGGCAGATCTATTTTCAGGGGCAGGAGATCACAAGGCTGAGTCAGAGAAGTCTGCAGCCTCTCCGGAAGGATGTGCAGATGATCTTTCAGGACCCCTATGCCTCCCTGAACGCGAGGATGACGGTCCGGGATATCATCGCGGAACCGCTCTTTGCCCACAAAATGGTGAAGAGCAGGGAGGAGGCCGCCGGGCTTGTCTATCCGATGCTGGAAAAGGTCGGACTCAGCAGGGAACATCTGAACCGCTATGCCCATGAGTTTTCCGGGGGGCAGAGGCAGCGCATCGGCATCGCGCGGGCCCTCATCCTAAAGCCTGCCCTTGTGATCTGCGATGAGCCGATCTCCGCTTTGGATGTCTCGATTCAGGCCCAGATCGTCAATCTCCTGAAGGACTTTCAGGAGGAGAGCGGCTGTGCCTACCTTTTCATCGCCCATGATCTCTCCATGGTGCGCTATGTCTCGGATGAGGTCGGCGTCATGTACCTGGGGCAGCTTGTGGAGATCGGGGAGGCGGAGGAAATCTACGAGAGGCCGCTCCATCCTTATACGAAGGGGCTTCTCGAGAGCATACCGATCGCGGATCCGAAGAGGGCCAGGGAGAAGGAAAAGAGCAGCATAGAGGGGGATATCCCGAGTCCGATTCATCCCCCCTCCGGCTGCCGCTTCCACACCCGCTGCCCCTTCCGAAGGGCAGTCTGCGAGGAGGAGCAGCCGCCCCTTAAGAAGCTTGGGAATGCACATTTTTGCGCCTGCCATCTATACGACTGAGGGCCCGTGCCCGCTGCTTTATGTCGTATCTCCCCGAAAAAGGAGGACAGTATGAAAAAAAATCGGAAACTGCTTCTTGTGCTTACAGCTCTTGCGGCTCTCTTCCTCTCCGCCTGCGGCGGCGGAGGAGGGACAGACGCAAGCTCCCGGGAGGAGAAGCTGGATCTCTCGGGAAGCAGTGCGGCCGGAGAGAAAACGGAGTCCGAAGAGAAAAGCGGAAAGCAGGAGCTCACCTACGTTCTCAGTAATCTTCCGGATTCCATTGACCCCAGCTATACCAATAACAGCTTCGCGATGTATGTGATCCGGAATTGTTTTGAGGGACTTGTGACCTATAATCAAAAGGGGGAGATCGAGGCCGGAGATGCGGAGAGCTGGGAATCCAATGATGACATGACGGTCTATACCTTCCATCTCAGAAAGGACCTCAAGTGGAGCGACGGGACAGCGCTCACCGCGAAGGACTATGTCTACGCCGCGCGGCATGTCTGCACGCCGGAGACGACAGCGCAGTATGCGAACCTTTTCACGGATTACATCGTCGGGGCAAAGGAGTTCTACGACAAAGGGGATGATTCCGACTTCGGCGTGAGAGCGATAGACGATCAAACGCTTGAGTATCGTCTGAAGGGACCCTGCTCCTTCTTCCTGGATCTGGTATCCATGTGGTGCTATTCCCCGCTCAAGGAGGAGACGCTCACAAAGAATGGAGACCGCTGGACGCAGTCGGCGGAAAGCTATATCTGCAACGGTCCCTTCCGTCTCTCCGAGGTGAACAACGGAGAATCCTATGTGCTCGTTCGGAATGAAAATTACTGGGACGCCGAACACACGACACTGGAAAAGCTCACCTTCCGCTTCGTCCTGGATTCCTCTACGGCGCTGACCGCCTATGAGAACGGAGAGGTCGACGGGATTCGCTCCATCCCCTCCGGCGACATCCAGCGCCTCAAGGCGGAAAACGCGGGCATCATCATGGAGCCGAGCTACGGCAGTGTGTTCTATGACATCAACTGCCAGAAGGAGCCCTACAACAATCCGCTGGTCAGAAAGGCCATCTGCCTCGCCGTGGACCGGGAGGAGCTGATCAGCAATGTGGTTCAGATCGATGCGACGCCCGCCTACAGCATGCTGCCGCCCGGCTACAGCGTGGACGGGAAGGATATCACGGAGGGGAGAGAGGACTTCTCCCTGAAGCCGAAGGCGGATCCGGAGCTTGCGAGAGAGGCCTTGAAGGAAGCGGGCTATGAGGATCCGAAGAGCTTTCCGACGCTGCAGCTTTCCTACTATTCGGACGATACGGCAAAGAAGATCGCCGAGGCGATCGCGGAGATGCTGAAAAAGAATCTGGGGATCTCCGTCGATGTGACAAGCGCCGACTGGGCGGTATACTATGACGGCGTGCGGCAGGGAAACTATGATGTCTGTGCGATGGGCTGGTCCGCGGATTATCTGAATCCGATGAGCTTCCTTCCCCTAGTGTATACGGATGATGTCTCAAACAATGTCCGTTTCAGCGACCCTGCCTACGATAAAATCGTAGATGAAGCGCGCGTCGAGCCGGATCAGAAGAAATTTGCGGAGCTGGTAAAGGAGGCGGATAAGCTGCAGGCAGCGCAGTATCCGGTGCTTCCCCTTTACTATAAGATGAATAACTTCCTGATGCATGACAATGTATCCGGCTATTATATGATCCCGGATGGAAGCCTCTTCTTCCGCTATACAAAGCTTCGGAAATAAGAAGAGCGCGGGCGCGGCTTTGGGACCTGAGCCCGGGATATATTGACGAATAAAAAGTACACAGACGCGGTTTCGGGGGAGGGGCGAAGGCTCCTCCCCTGAAACTGCGCCGGGAAATTGACAGGGGAAGCCATATTTTGCTATGCTTTGGCGGGAGATAAAGAGCTGCAGAGGACGAAGAGCGCTCTATGGCAAACAGGGAATGATTCTTCTGAGGAGGAAAGGAGAAATGGAATGACAGGTCACAAAAATGAGCGCTGGCTTCCCTATGGGGAGACAGAATCAGAATCCGGCGGAGAGGGAATCGAGCGCAGAGTTCTCGCCTACTCCGATGATCTCATGCTGGTGGAGAATCGCTTCCAAAAGGGCGCAGTGGGGAAGCTCCACCATCATCCGCATACGCAGATCAGCTATATTAAGAGCGGAAGCTTTGAATTTACGATCGGTGGAGAGAAGCGGATCGTCCGGGAGGGGGACACGCTTTTAAAGACAGGGGGCGTCGAGCACGGCTGTGTATGTCTGGAAGAGGGCATAGTGCTGGATGCCTTTTCGCCGTATCGAAGGGATTTCGTTTCGGACTGAGCCCTTTGCTTTTTAAAGTCCGGAATGGGAAAGAAAGACAGCAGTCCGATGGGAAAGGAGCATTTCTATGAAGTATGATTTCATCTCAATCATGGATCGGCACGGGAGGGATGCTATCGCGGTGGATGGGCTTACTGCGGGGATCCCCTTTGCGCCGGATCCACCGAAGGAGGGCTTTGATCTGATCCCGATGTGGGTCGCGGATATGAATTTTCCGGTGGTCCCGACGGTGCAGGAGGAGATCATCAAAAGGACAGAACACCCGGCCTTCGGATATTTTCGCCCGACGGAGGCGTACTATAACGCCATTATCCGCTGGCAGAGGGAGAGAAACGGCATAGAGGGTCTGGAGGCAAAGCATATCGGCTACGAGAACGGAGTCCTCGGGGGTGTCGTGAGCGCAGTCAATGTCCTTTGCTCGAAGGGGGACAAGGTTCTTCTCCACTCCCCGACCTATATCGGCTTCACCTCCTCTTTGGAGAACAACGGCTACCGCATCATCCACAGCCCGCTTGTCCGGGATGAGCGCGGGATTTTCCGCATGGATTTCGAGGATATGGAGAAAAAGATCGTGGAGGAGGGGATCCATGCGGCGGTCTTCTGCTCTCCCCATAATCCCTGCGGCAGAGTCTGGGAGAGATGGGAGCTGGAGAAGGCCATGGAGATCTATAAAAGGCATGAAGTCTATGTCGTATCCGACGAAATATGGTCGGATATCATCCTCTACGGACACCGCCACATCCCGACACAGAGCGTGAGTGAGGATGCGAGACAGAGGACGGTCGCTCTCTATGCGCCCTCGAAGACCTTCAACCTCGCGGGCCTGATCGGAAGCTACCATATCATCTACAGCGACTGGATCCGGGACCGCGTACAGAAGGAATCCTCGCTTTCCCATTATAACGACATGAACGTTCTCTCCATGCACGCTCTGATCGGAGCCTACCGGGCCGAGGGAGCCGAGTGGCTTTCTGAGCTCCGGGAGGTGATCGAGGGAAATGTGGACTACGCCTGTGACTATATCAAAGAGCATTTTCGCGGAGTCTGTGTCCAGAAGCCCGAGGGGACCTATATGCTCTTCCTGGACTGCGCGGAGTGGATGAAGGAACGCGGGATCAGTCTTCAGGAGCTCTTAAAGAAGGGGTGGGATGTCGGAGTCGCCTGGCAGGATGGAAGCAGATTTCACGGAAAAACACATATCCGCATGAATCTGGCTCTCCCCCTGAGCCGCGTAAAGGAGGCCTTCCGCCGCCTGGAGCAATATGTCTTTACAAAATAGAGTCCGCGGGAGCTTTTGCCGGGATGATTGCGCGGGATCACCGATATACAGGGAGCTTTTTTTGTGCTATGATAGCGAAGAAAAATAATTTCCCAAAATTCGGGATAATAAGAAGGAGATTTTATGGAGAAGCAGATTGAGGAGCAGGCAGTCAATGCGATCCGTGTGCTGTCTGCGGATGCGATTCAGAAGGCGAAGTCCGGACATCCGGGGCTTCCCCTGGGAGCTGCGCCGATGGCTTATGAGCTCTGGGCCCATCATCTTAAGATAAATCCGGAAAATCCGGAATGGGAGGACCGGGACCGCTTCATCCTCTCCGCAGGACATGGCTCCATGCTGCTCTACGCGCTTCTCCACCTCTATGGCTTCGGCCTTACGAAGGAAGATCTCATGGATTTCCGTCAGCTTTCTTCGAAGACGCCGGGGCATCCGGAGTACAGACATACGGCCGGAGTCGAGGCCACGACAGGACCGCTCGGCGCGGGGCTCGCCATGGCAGTCGGCATGGCCGCGGCGGAGAAGCATCTCGCGGCGATTTTCAACAGGCCCGGCTTTGAGATCGTAAACCACAGATGCTATGCGCTCTGCGGCGATGGCTGCATGATGGAGGGGATCTCCTCGGAGGCGCTTTCCCTTGCGGGAAGCTGGAAGCTCGATAAATTGACGATTCTCTATGATTCGAATGGGATATCCATCGAAGGATCTACGGATCTTGCCTTCACGGAGGATGTGGAGAAGAGGGTGCAGGCCTTCGGCTTTAAGACCTTGATCGTCCCGGACGGAAACGATCTCGCTGCGATCTCCAGGGCATTGGAGACTGCGGAGGCGGATGATTCCGCGCCCTATTTTATCATCGTGAAAACGGAGATCGGCTACGGCTGTCCCGGAAAGCAGGGGAGCGAGAAGGCACACGGGGAACCCCTTGGAGAGGAAAACATCGTTAAGATGAAGGAGTTTCTCCGCTGGCCCTCTCAGGAGCCCTTTTACGTGCCGGCAGAGGTCTATACGCATTACAGAGAGCTCGCGGAATCGAAGAGGGATGCAGAGAGAAGCTGGCAGAGGAAGATGGAGGACTACCGCGGGCGCTTTCCGGAGCTCTATGCGCTCTGGAAGCGCTATTACGGAAGAGAGGACGAGGCCGCGCTGCTCTATGATAAGGACTTCTTCCGGGCGGCAGAGAAGGAGGAGGCGACGAGGGCCTCTTCCGGGGCGGTGCTCCAGATCCTGAAGGAGAGGATTCCGAATCTCTTCGGAGGCTCCGCGGATCTTTCGCCCTCTACAAAGACCGAGCTGAAGGGAGAGCCCTATTTTTCCGCAGAAAATCCCTCGGGGCGAAACCTTCATTTCGGCGTCCGGGAGCTTGCGATGGCGGGGATCGCAAACGGAATACTGCTCCATGGCGGTCTCAGAAGCTATGTGGGGACCTTCTTCGTATTCAGCGATTATCTAAAGCCGATGGCGAGGCTCTCTGCGCTTATGAGAATCCCGCAGATTTTCGTTCTGACGCACGATTCGATCGGGGTCGGAGAGGACGGGCCGACCCATGAACCGGTGGAGCAGCTCGCGATGCTTCGCGCCATGCCGAATTTCCGGGTATTTCGCCCCTGCGACCGCCTGGAGACGGAGGCCGCCTGGTATGCGGCTCTGAATTCCACGGAGACTCCGACCGCGCTGGTTCTCTCCCGGCAGAATCTTCCGCAGCTCTGCCCGGACGGGAGAAAGGCCCTGAAGGGAGCCTATATCCTGAGGGAGCCGGAGAAGGAGCCGGAGTATATCCTGATCGCGACGGGCTCCGAGCTCTCCCTCGCCCTGGAGGCAGAGGAGCTCTTAAGAAAAGAGGGCTATGCGGTGAGAGTCGTCTCCATGCCCTCCATGGATCTTTTTGAGGAGCAGAGCGAAGAGTACAGGGAGTCGGTCCTGCCAAAGCGGATCCGAAAGCGGCTCTCCATCGAGGCGCTCTCTACCTTTGGCTGGGAGCGGTATACTGGGCTCGACGGGAAGGCCATCGGCATGGAGAGCTTTGGTGCCTCCGCGCCGGCAAAGCTTCTCCTCCGGCATTTCGGCTTTACCGCGGAGAGGATCGCGGAAGAGGTGAAAAAGCTGTAAATTCCCGCTCTTTGGCGCTTTTTCCGCCAGAGGACGCTCCCGTCCCGGCTTTCTTTTTGGCCGGCGCGGGGCGAAGGATGAGGCAATGGGCGGCCCGTGCGCGGCAGATTTAGAAAAAGAGCGGCACGGATCATCTTTTAAAGGAAGGAAATCGAAGATGAAGTTCTTTATTGATACGGCGAATGTGGACGAGATCCGGGAGTGCTGGGAGATGGGGATCATCGCCGGCGTGACGACAAATCCCTCATTGATCGCGAAGGAGGGTCGGGATTACAGAAAGACTCTGAAGGAGATCGCGGGGATTGTCGACGGGCCGATCTCCGGTGAGGTCAGAGCGAGCAGTGTAAAAGCCGAGGATATGATCTCGGAGGGCCGGGAGATCGCAGGGCTCCATGAGAATATGGTTGTGAAGATTCCGATGACTGCGGAGGGACTGAAGGCGGTGAAGCAGCTTTCCTCCGAGGGAATCCGGACCAATGTGACACTGATCTTCAGCGCGGCGCAGGCCCTCCTTGCGGCGAGAGCCGGCGCAAGCTATGTCTCTCCCTTCCTCGGAAGGCTCGACGATATTGCAACGGACGGCATCCTTTTGGTGGAGGATATCATGGCGATTTTTGAAGGATACCCGGAGATCCGGACGGAGGTGATCTGCGCCTCTGTGCGCCATCCGATGCATGTCGTAGAGTGCGCGAAGACCGGCGCCGATATCGCGACCGTTCCCTATAAGGTCCTCGTCCAGATGATGAAGCACCCGCTCACGGAGATCGGCATCGAAAAATTCCGAAAGGACTATGAGGCGGTCTTTGGAAAATAGGGGAGCTCTCTCGGAATGCGGAGTCCTCCGCTGCCTGCTGCGCCGCGCTTTCTGCGGGGAGGCCGGGAAGCGGAGGGCTCCGTTTTTTTGTGAGCAGGGGAGAAGCCCGCGGGCTTTTTCATGCATGGGATCTCGCAGACTCTCACAGGCGGGAGAAAGCATTCGAGATCAGTCTGCTCATCGGCCGAGCTTTCATGGCTTCGGCTTTTCCGGGCAGCTTCCCTCAAGGGAAAGGAGAGAAGGTTCTCTTTGTGAAATATAGGTCTCCAGGGTATTCCTGTCCGCAAGCGATGGGACGCAGCCGGATCTACTTGTGCTGATGCCCGCCGCGAAGCCCGCGATGCGGATGGAGCGGTCCAGGTCATAGCCGTACAGCAGGTAGGAAGCCAGAGCGGAGATGAACGCGTCCCCGGCCCCGGTGCTGTCTACCGATGGGATATCGATCGCGGGATAGGATTTCTCGCAGTCTTTTGTTTTTAAAAAACAGCCCCTGCTTCCGAGGGTCACGATGACAATGGGAATATTTTTATCCAAAAAATATTGGGCTTTTTCCTGCATGCTGCCAAAGCCGGGACAGATCTCATTTAATTCATTCAGATTGGGAATCAGGATATCGATATATCGAAGGAGCTCTGCCGGGAGTTCTCCGCAGGAGGAGGGCTTTAGTATGGTTTTTCCGCCGTATTTTTGGCTCAGGCGGCAGGCCTCCAGAACGGCATCCATGGGGATCTCCGTGCAGACCAGGGAGAAGGAGCTCCGCCGAAACAGCTCCTCCTTCTCCCGGACGAGAGCAGCACTCAGGGAGCTGTTTGCCCCGGAAAGGATGGAGATCAGAGATTCGCCTCTGGGATCTACAATGATATGCGCCCTTCCCGTCTGCTTTTCGGGACATCGGGAAACACCGCGGAGCTGGACATGATATTTCCTCAGGGTATCGTAGATCAGATGCGATTCTCTGTCTCTTCCTACGTTTCCGATGAGGGAGACCCGGTGCCCAAGCTTTGCGGCCCCGATCGCCTCGTTGGTGCCCTTCCCTCCGGGATAGATATTCTGAGAGCTGCTGGAGACGGTCTTTCCGGACACAGGGAGTGTGGAGACATTCAGATAATTATCGATATTGATGCTTCCTACGATGCATATTTCACACTCTCTCTTCGCCGCGGAAACAGGCCTTCTGCTTTGACGGCTCTTCACGAAGGACGGGGAAAAGCTGTGGAGGATCTTGTCCCCGTCTTCCAGCTGCCGCAGTGCCTCTCTAAGGATAAAACGCCCGAATTCCTCCGCCGGGAGTTCATAAAAATTGATATCGGGGAAGAGGGAGGGGAGCTCGGAGCCATGGTTCAGAGTACAGATCGAGAGCTCGGAGGGGATCTGATAATGCAAAGCGGCTGCTCTTTGGTAGATCCGGATGGCGGTGCCGGAGTCCGGGCAGAGTACGGCGCTCACAGATTTTTCGATCAGCTCATCCAGAAGCTCCGGGCGATTTTTATCATAGATCAGGTCCTTGGGAATCGGCAGCCGGTGATCGAATAAATATTCCCGGTAGCCCTCTATGAAGCCGGGATAATTTTTTTCCGGATCCAGGACGCAGGCTGTTTTCTCGAAATGATTCCGATGATAGCTCTCGGTAAGACCATAGGAGATATGAGACAGGTCCATGTGAAAGGAGCGCTCATCATCCGAAAAAAAGGGAACGGAGGGGAGCTGCAGGGCGCTGAGCTTTTTCTGAAAGGAATCCTCGGCCCTTTCTCCCGCCTTCGCGGACCGCTCCCACAGAATCAGATCGATCCTGGATTTCTCCAATTCCGAAAAGAGCGATTCGATTTCGGGATCACTTTTCGGTATCATGGAGAGGGATACGGTGTATCCCTTGCTCTGTGCTTCTGAAAGAAGGCCCTTCATGACCGAGCCAAAGAGCAGTGAATTTTCCCGGATCAGGAGCTTTGCATGGAAATACTTGAGATGCTGGGAGATGAATGCCGCATAGGGAGAGTAGTTGCATGAGCGGGCAATCTGAAGGACCCGTTCTCTGGTTTTCTGACTGATGCTGCTGTCCTTTTGGTTCATGACCTTGGAGACTGTGGATACAGATACTCCTGCCAGCTTCGCGATATCCTTTATCGTCATAAATTCCTCCAAAGTCCCTGATCTTCGGCAGATATCATGGGAAAGAAAAGAGAGAGGGGAAGCCATGCTCCCCTCTCCTTTAAGGTTTCGCTGCTTTTATCTGCCGTATTGCATACAGCACTACTCTGATATGGACCTCTTTTTCTTTGTCGATGAGAAGCGTGACATAGTCGCCGTTCCGCTCAGAAACGATTCCGACGATTCCTCCTATTGTGATCACCTCATCCCCTTCCTTGAGAGAAGCGAGCATGCGCTTTTGCGCGGAATGCCTCTTTTTGTTTGGGATGTATACAAAAATATATATTGCGAGCAGAAGAAGGAGAGCATAAGACAGAAAAAGACTTAGCTGCGGAATCTGCGGAATCATAAGAGCCTGCCTTTCTGCTTGCTGTACTGCCGCTATTCTATGTGAAAGTATTTCTCGACGATTTTCACAAAGAGAGCGGATCCGATCCAGAGGACATCCTCGTCGACGTTGAACCTGGGGTTATGATGGGAGACATCGCTTCCTTTTTCTTTATTGGAGGAGCTTAGGAAGATAAAGGCTCCGGGAGCCTTTTCCAGATAATAGGCGAAGTCTTCTCCCCCCATGTTCGGTGCATCCACATGATCTATCGTCTTCTCCGCTCCGACGACTTCCCGTGCGCAGTCGGCGACCAGCTTTGCCATGGCGGGATCGTTGACCACAGGGGGTGCTCCCCAGATCATCTGCACTTCTGCGCTTCCGCGGAAGAGCGCCGCGGTCTGGGAAGAGATCTCCTGAATCCTTTTTGCGAGGAAATCGCGGGTTTCCTTGTCCAGGGACCGGATCGTGCCCTCCAGAAGAAATTCCGTTGGTATGACATTATAGGTCTTTCCGGCCTCCACATGTCCGACGGTCAGGACCGCAGGCTTTACCGCGGGGATTTCTCTCGCGAGGACCTCCTGCAGGGAGAGGATGAGATGCGCTCCTATATTGATGGGATCGACTCCCTTTTCCGGGGTCGATCCGTGGCAGCCGGAGCCATGGATCCGCACTATAAACTTGTCAAAGGAGGCCATGCAGCAGCCGGGCGTACATATCACCGTCCCGGCGGGGATTTCCTTCGAAAGGATGGTCCCGATATGGGTCCCAAAGACGGCACTCACGCCGTCCATACAGCCATGATCGACCATTCTCCTGGCCCCCTGAGCGCCCTCCTCATCCGTCTGAAACAAAAGGCGGATACTGCCGGGGATCCGATCCCTGTTTTTGAAAAGGAGCTCCGCGGCTCCCAGCAGCATCGCCATATGGGTATCATGGCCGCAGGCATGCATGCAGCCCTTATGCCTGGAGATGTAATCCACCTCATTTTCTTCCGTGATCGGAAGAGCATCCATATCCGCGCGGAGAGCGAGGACAGGACCATCCTTAAACCCCGGTATCGTCGCGATCAGACCGCTGTCAAAGCTGTTTTCCTCAAAGGGAATCCCGATCTCCTGAAGCCGCTCTTCCAGATAAGCGCGGGTCTTCGGGAGATCTCCGCCAAGCTCCGGAATCTGGTGGAGATCCCGCCGCATGCGAAGCAGCTTGTTCTGCAGTTCTTTACACTTTTCCCACATGATAAATCCTCCTTATCGGCATGGCGTTATGAGCTTATCCACTTGTTTTTATAAAAGATTCTCGCGATCAGGAGAGTGCCAAAGACGGAAAATGCGATGACAAAAGCAGGCGGAAGGGATGTGAAGCGTTTCAGAAGGACCGGGATCAGCAGAGCAAAGACGGCAAGCTTTGGATACTTTATGGCGAAGTTTCCGAAGGTTGCCCCAAAGATTGCGGAGCTCGCATATTTGGTGAGCCCGTCTACGACGATCGCCGGGAGCACGGATAAGACGGCGGAGCCGATCAGTACCGCCGAGCTGGTGGCGATCAGATTGGTGATGATGGAGCCGCAGATAGCCATGGTGGAAACGAGCTCCGCCTGCAGAGTCCCCGGCTTGGATCCCGTTGTGTCCAGGGCCAAGGCGGCACAGGGGACACGCATATTCCCGATGTTTCCCGATAAAAAGCTCAGATAGGTTCCGGTCATCCCAAGTGCGGCGTAGTAGGATATCGGCTCCACGAAATAAAAGGCGCCGAAGGATGCGGCCACCATTCCCCATGCGGTCAGGACGGTCTGCAGCGGAGGCCAGCAATTATGGCTGTTGCACAGCCAGATTACGGGGATAAAGGCAGTCAAGGCAGCCATGATATTTGTGGGACTGCCTATGCGAATGGAAGAGCTTTTCCATTCCTTCATCAGTTCCTCTTCCTTCACAGTCTTCTCCTTTCTCCGAAAAGCGCGGAAAATTTCCATGACAGCTGCTGCATTTGAAACTGCGGGATTTCGGAACTCCGCTTATCCCTCAGGGCTCCGCCAATATCGCGGCGGTGATTCCGATGAGCATCGCGATTCCTAGGGAATACTCCATCAGCTTCGGGAACTTTTTGCATACGGTTTTTACGAGGAGAATCATGGCGAGAGCACCGACGATAACCGCGGTTCTGTTTCCCCAGCCCTTAAGGATATCGCCGGAATTCAGATAGCCGAAGATTCCCAGAGAGCAGGCCCCGCTCAAAATGACAAGCCACTTTGCGTCCCCTCCGGAGACCTTGTTTCGCAGGAATTCAAGGGAAGGGGTCGCAATGCCCGTGAAAAGAAGCCAGCCCGCTCCGTTGAGGGCCATGGTGAACCAGGAAACCGCGAGTGCCGTGAGAGTATACTTGTCGGAACCGAGCTCCGCGCCATAAGCCTCCGCTCCGATCCTTGCGGCGGAGAGCTCCGTCGGGGCAGCGCCGATAATAGAAAGTCTGAGCCAGGCCATGGGACCTCCGATGGAAGCCATCAGCCCTACCATGACGATAAAGACTCCGAGAGCAGGCCCTATGGCCGAAATCATGCCGATTCGAAAGGCCTGTCTCGAGAGGGAAGGGTCCAGCTGCGATTTTTTCGATATGGAAAGACATTTCCTGACATAAAGCGTGGTCTGAAGTACGGAAATCAGAACCGTGGCGGCACATAAAACCCATATGATCGGCAGATTGGAGACCGATTGGACTTCACTTACATCTTTCATGCTATGCCTCCCGAAGAATAGTTCCAAAGATCTGAATCATTTTACCGAAATATCCCCGCCGGGATGCCGCTCGCAGAAATACGGCGGCCCTTCCGGCGTCTGACGGAGACTAATATAATTAACATAGCATTAGCGACTAAAACAAACAAGCATAAACTTGCAAGAATGAATTATAAGATAGTTGTGAGCTTATAATAAAACACATATTCATAATTATGCTCATAAGTATAGGGGGATATATCGCACTTACAGGGTATTATTCACAAAATCCGCTCTTGACAGAGGAGGACTTATCGTCTATCTTAGAGATTAAGAAAATGATATAGGAAACCATTTTCCTATGTGCGAAATGAAAAAGAAAAGGAGGAAAAATGAAGAAAGCGATCGGTATCTTGCTTGCTATGACCGTCATCCTGACGCTCGGAGCCTGCGGCCCTTCGGCCAATGAGGCGGCATCTCAAAAGGCGGAGGAAAAGGGGAGCTCTGCAAAAAGTGCGGAGCCGGAAGGGGACGAAAAAAAGGAAAAGCTCAGGGTCTGCATTGTCTATACAGGGAATCTGGGAGATAAATCCTACAATGATTCCTGCAATGCCGGAGCGCAGAAGGCCGTTTCGGATTTCGGCATTGAATTAAAGTCTCTGGAGGGGACTACCGCGCAGGAATGGGAGGCGAATCTGCTTTCCGCTTGTGAAGGGGGCTATGATCTGGTGATCGGAAGCTCCTCCAATATGGCGGATTATATTGCAAAGCATGCTCCCGATTATCCGAAGATCAAATTCGCGATCATCGATACAAAGGTGGATCTCCCCAATGTGGAATCCATCAGCTTCGCGCAGAATCAGGGATCCTTTCTGGCGGGGGCGGCTGCGGCGATGTTCACCCAGAAGACAGAGATTAAGGGAGTGAACCCGGAGCATATCATAGGCTGGGTAGGAGGGATGGATATCCCTGTCCTGCATGATTTTTATGTCGGCTATGAACAGGGTGCAAAGTATATTGACCCCGATATCTCCATCCTTCAGTCCTTTGCGGGCTCCTGGTCGGACCCTCTGAAGGGAAAGGAGCTGACGCTGGCCCAATATGAGCAGGGGGCTGACATTGTCATGAATGTCGCGTCAGGAACGGGAACCGGAGTCCTGGAAGCGGCGAAGGAGGCCGGGGAATATGCCATCGGCGTAGATCTGAATCAGGACGCGGATCAGCCGGGCTCTGTATTGACCTCTATGGTAAAGAGGGTGGACAATGCCTGCTATCTTATCATTCAGGCGGCCGCAGACGGAAGCTTCCGCGGAGGGACGACACAGTATCTGACGCTTTCGGAGGGAGGAGTCAGTCTGACGGATTTTTCCGTGATGAAGAAAGCGCTTGGGGAGAAATTCCCCCAGGATATCGTGGACAAGTGTGAAGAGCTGGAGAAGAAGATTGCCTCTGGGGAAATAGAGGTTAAAAATTACGAGGGCTTCGGGCCGGAAGCCTGAAGTAAAGAAGAGAGGATGTGAAGCCCGGAAAGAGGACTTCACATTCTTTCGATCCAAAATTGAGTTTTGGGAGGCGATGGTGAAGGAAGAATATGTCGTTGAGATGCTTTCGGTGTCCAAATCATTCGCTGAGGTCTGCGCGGTCAAGGAGGGAAACTTCAATCTGAAAAAGGGAGAGATCCATTCTTTAATCGGGGAAAATGGCGCCGGAAAATCTACCATGATGAAGCTCCTCTATGGGATGTATCCGATTGACAAAGGGGAAATCTTCATCAAGGGAAAAAGGATGCTGAGATTAAATCCCGGCATCGCGATCGAGCATGGGATCGGCATGGTGCACCAGGAATTCATGCTGGTCAATGAGCTTAGCGTTCTGGAAAACATTATTCTTGGCTTTGAGCCCCAAAAAGGTCTGAGGATCGACTTCGCAAAGGCAGAGAAGGAGATCCGGAAGTACATTGAGCTCTACCATCTGGAGCTTCCGCTGGACAAAAAGGTGGGACAGATTTCCGTAGGAGAGGCACAGCGCGTTGAGATCATAAAGACTCTGATGAGGGGAGCGGAGATTATCATATTGGATGAGCCAACGGCGGTCCTCACGCCGCAGGAGACGCGGAAGCTTTTCGAGATTATGAGAAATCTCAAAAAAGAGGGGAAGTCTCTGGTCTTTATCTCCCATAAGCTGAATGAGGTCATGGATATTTCCGACAGAATCTCTGTCATGCGGCAGGGGGTATTCCGCGGAAGCATGAATAAGGAGGAGACCTCCCCGCTGGAACTCACAAAGCATATGATCGGGAGAGAGGTCTTTTTGAGCGGAGGAGGGAAAAGAGGCGTGCCCGGAGAGGTGGTGCTGGAGCTTTGCGATGTCTGGGTTCCCAGCGCAAAGGAGAGCTCGAAGATTCGCGGAATGTCATTTTCTCTCCGGGAGGGAGAGATCCTCGGCCTCGCGGGGATCGACGGAAACGGACAGTCGGAGCTGATTGAGGCAATTACGGGCTTAAGGAGGGTTGAGAGGGGAAGGATCCTTTTAGACGGCATTGATATCGCGAATCAGACGCCGAAGAGGATCAGAAAGCTGGGGCTTTCCCATATTCCGGAGGACAGGAATGTCAGAGGATTAAACCGCAGCATGAACGTCCTGGAAAATCTGCTTTCCGTAGAAATCGATCAGGCGCCGTATTCGAAGGGGCCTTATCTGAACCAAAGAGCGATGGAACGCCATGGGGAAGAGCTGATCAGAAGCTTTGACATCCGCCCGAACAGCTGCAAGGGGCCAAGCGCAGCGCTTTCCGGCGGGAATGCGCAGAAGCTGGTGGTCGCGAGAGAGCTGTCCTTGAAAAAGAAGGTTTTGATAGCGGCACAGCCCACAAGAGGAGTGGATATCGGGGCGATAGAATCCATAAGGGCCGCTTTAGAGAAAGCCAGAAGAGAGGGGAGCGGGATCCTGCTGGTATCGGCGGAGCTGGAGGAAATTCTCTCTCTTTCCGACCGTATTATCGTGATCCATGAGGGCAGAATCACCGGGGAAATGCCGGTATCGGATGCGAATGAAAATAATCTGGGGCTCCTTATGATGGGAGGCGGGAAAGAGGAAAGAAAATATGAACGCATATAAGGCTGTATTCAGGATTTTGCTCATTCTCGCGATGGCCCTGGGAATCGGCGCATTATTCATCCTTCTTATCGGAGAAAATCCGATTCTGGCCTATGCCGCTTTGCTGAGAGGCGCCTTCGGGACGAGGCTGGGGCTGGGTACTGTGATAGCGGGCTTTACACCGCTTCTTCTGACCTCTACGGCCTTTGCGCTTGCGGCGAAGGCGGGGGCGTTCAATGTCGGAGTGGAGGGAGAGGTAATTCTCGGGGGAATTACCGCGGCGTATATCGGAATAAACTGGGGCTTTCTCCCGGTGTCTCTTCTCTATGCCGCATGCTTTTTGGGCGCTGTTCTGGTATCGGGACTATGGGCGCTGATTCCGGCGGTATTAAAGGTGTACTACAATGTATCGGAGGTCTGTGTGACGATTTTGATGAATACAGTGGCAGTCTATATCGCTTCGTATCTCGTGAGCGGACCGATGAGCGCGGGATCCGCGATTCCTCAGTCAGCGCCTGTACTGGTGACCCTGCCCAAAATCATAAAGCCGTCTTCAGCCAATGCGGGAATCTTCATCGCGGTTTTTCTGGTCATTCTGATTATCCTTATGCTCTGTAAAAGCAAATGGGGGTATAAAATCAAAATGGTGGGGACAAATCCAATGAATGCGGATTACACAGGGACCTCCTCCAAACGCGTATTCATATCCTGCATGCTTCTCTCGGGGATGCTCGGCGGGATCGCGGGCTGCATCGAGGTCCTGGGGGTACATGGCTATTATCTGGATAATTTCGCAAAGGACCTGGGGATCAACGGCATGCTCGCCGCCTTAATTGTGAAATCCAATGTTTTCTTCACGCCGTTTATCGCCTTTTTTCTCTCCGTTTTAAAAGCCGGGGCCATGGCGATGCAGCAGGCCACGAATGTTCCGAAATCCATAGTGGATACGGTATCTGCGGTATTCATCATTGTCGCCACAATGGATTTTGTCCTGGAACGGCGCAAAGGAAAAAAGAGGGAGGCGCTCAGTCTTCCTTCCGGGGCGGAGGAAGAGGGAGGAAGCTAATGGGAAATTCAGGAAAAATATTTAATCTTTCGCTGATCTATGCTACATTCCGGGCCTCCGCGCCGATTATCTACGCGGCCTTATGTGCGGCAATCACGCAGCAGGCCAATATCCTGAATATCGGCACAGAGGGGATCATGCTCGTCGGCGCGTTTACGGCAGTGACAGTCAGCTTTTTCACGGGGACATGGATTCTTGGGGTATTCGCGGCAATGCTGAGCGGGGCTCTGATCTCGCTGGTCATGGCTGTAGGACATATCAAGTATCACTCGGAGATCTGCGCAATCGGGATGGGGGTGAATCTTTTTGCCATTGCAATCAGTAAATTTCTGCTGCAGGCAATTTTCAAGACGAGCGGAAGCTTTTCCGATCCGGGTCTTTCCGTCATTCCGAGGCTGCATTTTTCCTTTCTCGAGCATGTGCCGATCCTGGGGGACTTATGGAATGACTGCTGCCTCACGGAATGGCTGGTGCTTTTTCTCGTGCTTTTCCTGGAATTTCTGTTTTATAAGACGGTTTGGGGACTGCGCCTCCGGGCCGTCGGGAAATTTCCGGATGCCGCCCGGACCGCCGGCATTCCCGTCGATACGGTCCGCTACCAGGCGATGCTGATTTCCGGCCTTATCGGAGGACTGGCGGGAGCACATCTTTCCCTTGGCTACAGTTCGCAGTTTGTCGAAAATATGACGAATAATCGAGGATTCATGGGAGTTGCCGCGATGTATTTCGGCGGGGCGAATCCGATTCTGACCTCTGTAGGCTGTCTCTTATTCGGCTTTTCGGATTCTGTCGGAGCCAGACTGCAGGCCTATGGCTTTCCCGCGCAGTTTGTGCTGATGATGCCGTATCTGGTCACGATACTCATTTTGTCGCTTTCCCTTATCGTAAAGGGAAAAACGATAAGGAGAAGAGAATCCGCCCTGCTCCCTGCCATGAGAGCAGATGCCGGGAAGGCATAGGATCGTCATTAGAGCCCGGGCGGAAGAGAGAGGTATGAATTTTCGGCAAAGACTCCGGCTTTGCGGCCGGGGATCAGCCGGAGAATATTTTACGCAGTGCAGAAAACAAGCGAAAAGATCGGAGAGATTTATGAGGAGGAGAAAAATCATTCTGGACTGTGATCCGGGACATGATGATGCGGTGGCCATTATGCTGGCCGGCAGAGCGCCGGAGCTGGAGATTTTGGGGATTACGGTGGTTTCTGGGAATCAGACGATAGAAAAAACTTCCCAAAATGCCCTCAATGTCCTTCAGTATCTGGAGCTGGATATCCCGGTTTATGCAGGATGCGGCCAGCCGATGGTCAGGAAAAGGATTCACGCGGCCGACATTCATGGAAGCAGCGGCCTGGATGGACCTGTGTTTCCGGAGCTTAAAAGGACTGTGGAAGAGGAGCATGCAGTTACGTTCATCATTCGTTCGCTTTTATCCTCTGAGGAAGCCGTAACCATGGTGACGACCGGCCCCATGACAAACCTTGCCATGGCGATGCGGATGAATCCCGGAATTCTCGATAAAATCGAGAGGATCGTCCTGATGGGAGGCTCCTATGGAAACGGCAATATCACTCCGGCGGCCGAGTTCAATATTGCGGCGGATGCGGAAGCAGCATACGTCTGCTTCAACTCCGGGCGGCCGATCACAATGGCGGGACTGGATGTGACGAGGAAGGCCTTATGCTTCCCGGAGATTGTGGAGCGCATGGGAAGGATCGACAATAAGGCCTCGAAGCTCTTTGTGGACTTGATGGGACACTTTTGCAGGACGCAGAAGGAGGTTTTCGGCTGGGAGGGGGGTCCGCTCCACGATCCGGTGCCTGTCGCCTATCTGATCGATCCGGATATCCTGAAAACCAAGGCGATGAATGTCGAGATTGATATCCGCAGCGAGCAGTCCTATGGGCGAACCAATTGCGATTACTTTGGCTATTTGCAAAGGGAGGCCACAGCGGATGTGGCAGTGGACATTCAGGTGGAGCGCTTCTGGGACTGCATTGAGTCCGGGCTGAGAAGATACGGATAAGGCGGGATGCGGATCCCCCTGCACTAAGGGTGGAAAGTGCCTGCATTCCCGCATGGAATACGTTTTGCGGGAGAAAGGATGGGAATGCTTGATTTAAGAGAGACTCTGGAGAAAAACAAGGAGTATTATATCAAGAGACTCGCGGAGCTTGTGGAGATCGATACCCATGTGCTGGGACATGGGATTGACGGAGGACTGGAGAAGGAGGGGCAGGATTATCTTGCCCGGCTTCTCCGGGAGATGGGAGCGCGGCTGAGACTGGATCCCCTGAAGGAAGCGGATATCAAACGCTGCCATGAGCTCTGGCATGAGGGAAATCTCGGACATAAGCTGGAGAAGCGCTATAATCTGTACGCGGGCTTTGGGACAGAGGGCAGGGGGAGAAGTCTCATCCTGAACGGACATATGGACGTGATGCCCGCGGATAATGAAAAGGAGTGGAAAAGCCCGCCGTTTGAGCCGAGAATCGAAGGCGGAAGGATGTACGGGCGCGGAACCGCAGATATGAAAGCGGGTCTTATGGCCTCAGTGATGGCGGTCCAGCTGCTGAAGGACGCGGAAAGAGAAATCCCGGGGGAGCTTATTATCGCGTCCGTATGTGATGAGGAAGGGGGAGGAAACGGCTCCATTCAGGCTCTTATGTCCGGACTGAGAGCGGATGGAGTGGTGGTCTGTGAGGGAACAGGAGATGAACTGATTCTCGCTCATATGGGCTTTGTGTTCTTCCGGGTAGAGGTGGAGGGAAAATCCTGTCATTCCGGAGAGAAGAAAGCCGGAGTCAGTGCCATTGAAAAGGCGATAAAAATCATCGAGGCCATGCACGAGATGGAGCATGAGTGGCTCTTGAAATATCGGCATCCGCTGCTGCCCTCTCCGAGTCTGAATGTCGGGGTGATCCGGGGAGGCAGCGCGGGATCCACCGTGCCTTCCGAATGCTGCTTTGAACTCTGCGTGCACTATATCCCGGGACAGATGAATTATCAGGGGCTCGTCGGGGAGATCGAGGATTTGATCTCGAGAGTCTCCCGCTCGGACCTTTGGCTGGAAAAGCATCCTCCGAAGCTGACGGTCTATCAGGCCGGCGGCGGATTTGAGATGGGAGAGGGACAGAGCCTGGTGGAAAGCTTCCAGAGGGCATACAGTCTGGTTCGGAAAAAACCGGTGCAGATCGCAGGCTCACCGGCGGGCTGCGATTCCAGGCTTTGGAGAAATATAGGAGGCTGCCAGACGATACAGTTTGGGCCCGGGAATCTTGCGCAGTGTCACAGTACGGATGAGTGGGTGGAAATCGATTCCTATCTGGAAGCGATCCTGATCTATGCAGAATTGATTCTGGATTTCTGCGCTGCCTGAAAAGAAAGGAGAGATTATGGCAAAGAGGATACTGCTGGCGGGAGAGTCATGGATGAGCTATACGACACATGTAAAGGGCTTTGATGCTTTCTACAGCTCGGTTTATGAGACAGGAGAGCGATATATCAAGGCAGCCTTCGAGAAAGCGGGATATGAATTTGTCTTTATGCCAAATCACCTGGCCATGGAGGAATTCCCGTACAGCCTGGAGGAATTAAGAAATTTCGATCTGATTGTTCTCTCCGATATCGGAGCCAATACGCTTTTGCTTCCGACGGCGACCTTTTCCAGGAGTGAGCTTCGGCCCAATCGCTGCGATCTTCTCAGAGATTATGTTCTTGATGGGGGAGCGCTTCTGATGGTGGGCGGATATCTCAGCTTTTCCGGCATTGACGCCAAGGGAAAGTGGGGGAGTACGGCGGTGCAGGAGGTCCTCCCGGTGGAGCTTCTGAAAACAGATGATCGGGAGGAGCACTGCGAAGGGGTGCGCCCGGAGACGCTTATGCCGGAGCATGAGATTCTGGACGGGATCAGGGGAGAATGGCCTCGGATTTTGGGGTATAATAAAACAGTAGAAAAATCCGGGACAGAGGTATTGGCTTCGGTCTGCGGGGATCCTTTTCTTGCGGTCGGGAGCTATGGAAAGGGGAGAAGCGCGGTATTGACCACAGACTGTGCGCCGCACTGGGCTCCGCCGGAGTTTTGTGAATGGGAGGGTTATGAGAGGCTGTTTGCGAATCTTGCGGCGTGGCTGATAAAATAGCGGAAACGCCGAATATGAAATTTCGAAGGACAGAAGATGAGAATATTGAATTTTGGTTCGATCAATCTGGATTATGTGTATTCTGTGGAGCATTTTGTTCAACCCGGAGAAACCATATTGGCAGATGAGCTGCAGATTTTCCCCGGAGGGAAGGGACTGAATCAATCCATTGCATTGGCGAGATCCGGGATCCCGGTTTTCCACGCGGGGATGATCGGAGAGGGAGATGATTTTCTGATTGAGCTCATGAAAAAGGCCGGAGTGAATACCCGCTATATCAGGAGCTCAAGGGAGAGCCGAACCGGGAATGCGGTCATTCAGAGAGATCAGAGCGGCAATAATTGCATCATTCTGCACGGCGGAGCGAATCAAAGGATTTCCAGAGAATACATCGATGAGGTTCTCTCGGATTTTTCGGAAAAGGACTTCCTTTTGCTCCAAAATGAAATCAGCAACATGGCTTACCTTATGGAAAAGGCACATGAAAGAGGAATGAGAATCATCCTGAATCCTTCTCCCATGAATGAGGCTCTGCGCTCCTGCCCCCTACGCTATGTGAATTATTTTATTCTGAATGAAATTGAAATCGCGCAGCTTCTGGGAGGAGATGAGAAGAGGGAGGAGGAGCAGATCCATGAGATGCTGAAGAGATTTCCCAGCTCGAAGATCGTTCTTACCCTGGGGAAAAGGGGATCTCTATATGCGGAGGAGGGCATGGACTATCGGCAGGATATCTATCCGGCTAAGGTTATGGATACCACTGCGGCAGGAGACAGTTTTACGGGATACTTTGTGTCGGGAATATGGAAAGGGTATTCCGCGAAAGAGAGCATGGATCTTGCATCGAAGGCGGCGTCACTGGCCGTGGCCTCGGCGGGGGCGGAGCCTTCAATACCGAAGATAGAGGAGCTTGAGGCGGCCTTCCCCTCTTCCTGATCTCGCATAAAATACTGATAGAAAATACCGACAGATAGAAGAAAACGATAGAAAAATTTATTTATAGAATCGGGGAATTGGACGGATGGGAGAGCGCTGTGCTATCTTATTAGATAGTACAGCGTGATTTGGGAGGAGGAAATTTGTGAAAAAGAGAAGCTTGCTTCGGGCTCTGGGACTTGTTCTCTTTGCAGGGATCCTCGTCTCGTGCTCCCCGGCGGGATCAGGAAAAGAGGCGAATGGAAGCGGAGGGGGAGGTCCGGAAAAGCTTATCACGGTAGCCGCAAACGGCTCCTTCTATCCGATCGTTTACACGGATGATAAGGGGGAGCTGACCGGATTTGAGCATGACATCATAGAGGAAATCGGGAAGCGCTCGGGCTATGGGATCAGGTTCGAGATTGTCGGAGACTATGCCGTGATGTTTGAGGGGCTGGATTCCGGAAAATACGATACGATCGCCGGGCAGGTTTCCGTGACGGAGAAGCGAAAGGAAAAGTATCAGTTCAGCGACATCTATGGCTATAATGCGATCAAGCTTGCGGTCCGCGGGGACGACAGCGCGCAGTCCATCGACGATATGCAGGGGCGAAAGGTCTGTATAGAATATGGAACGGTTCTTGAGGATGCGCTGAATAAGATCAATGAAAGCTTTCCGGAGGACAAGAAGATAAAGCTCGTCACCACGGAGGGGAACCTCTATGATGAGCTGGCCGTGGGACATTATGACGCTTTTCCGATCACGGTCCTGTCCTTTGACCAGATCAATAAAAAGGGAGATTATCACTTTAAGCTGATCGGGGATCCGATCCTGATTGATAAGAATGCCTTTCCCTTTGCGAAGGATGCGGATCCGGAGATGCTCCGCGCCGTGAATGCCGCGATAGAAGAGATGCAAAAAGACGGCACGATGTCAAAGCTTTCGATGCAGTATTTCGGAAGGGATATTTCGAAGGAAGAAATCCGCGAATAAAAGCTGCGAATAAAATCGGCAAACAGGAACTCATCGGATAGGAAATCGAAAAAGAGGAGAAAGGAAGGAGGCGGTTCCGATGAGCGGCCTCCTTTTCATAAGAGGATGAGGGATGAGCTTTGACCTTGACTTTTTTATCTCGATATTTCCAAGACTTTTTTTAAAGATTCCTTATACGCTCTGTCTGGGCACGCTGGCTTTTATGATAGCGCTGGTACTGGGGCTCCTTCTGGAAATCTGTTATACCTCGAGATCCCGGATCTTGAGCAGACTGGCCGCGCTCTATATCTCTTATTTTCGCTCGACTCCTTACATCACACAGCTCTTTATCTTTTATTTCGGCCTGCCTCAGGTCTTTCCGCCGATGAGGAAACTGCTGGGAGACAGCGTCCTTGTCATCACGATTTCCATGAACTCCGCGGCCTTTATCGCGGAAATCATACGGGGCGGGCTTTTATCGGTGGATCAGGGACAGAGGGATGCCGCTTATTCTATCGGCCTCAGTCCGTTTCTTTCCTACTGGGAGGTGATCCTCCCCCAGGCCTTTGTCGCGGCATTTCCCGCACTGGGGAATTCCTTTATCGCCATGATCAAAAATACCGCGATAGGATTTATGATCGGCGTCGTGGACATCCTGGCAGAGGCAAAGATCCTCGCTGCCTCATCTCTCAATTTTTTCGAAGCGTATCTCTCGGTCGGAGTCGTATACTGGGGGATGCTGATTTTAATCCATAAAATCCTGCGGCGGATGGAGACGAGAATATGCCGCTTTCTGTAGAGGAGGGAGATGTGAAGGAAGGGGATGTGAATCGGCTGTCGAAGGTCCTGGGGCTCAGAAGATGTATCATCGGGCTTCGCTTTTTGTATTTTAAAAGGGATTATATGGAAGAGAATATCCCGGAATATGGCAGGAAAACGAGCTATTGCATGATGGTGAAGCATGCGATGGAGCGGCAGCATTTCAAGGCATGCAGGGAGCATTTCGGATGCAGATGCGCGATGGAGGCACTGGGCCTTTCGGAAGAGATGGACTGCGTCGAATCCGGCCAGAGGTACTATAGCCTTAGGCTCTATGAGAGCAGGGCCGTCGCAAAGGAGGTGACAAGGAGCATCTCGAGAATCCGGCAGAAAATATACGGGATTTCGCTCGGCCCTTTGGAGGAGATGGAGGATGCGGATCTCGTTCTCATGCTGCTCGATCCCTATCAGCTGATGCGCATTGTCCAGGGATACGCCTATAAATGGGGAGCTCCAAAGAAGCTTTCTATGGCGGGGAATCAGGGCTTCTGCGCGGATCTGACTGCGGCTCCATTCGAGAATAATGACATGAATTTCTCCGTCCTCTGCGCGGGGAGCAGGAAGATGTGCTCCTGGGAGGACTATGAAATGGGGGTGGGACTTCCGATACAGAAATTCACGCCGCTGACAGAGGGCGTCATCCAAACCATGAATTACATCGACTATCCCGATCGCAAGGCAGAGATCAGGGAGAGGCTCTCCTCTTTGGACGAGCTGGGAGAGCTGCCGGACGACAGACTGCATTATGGCAGGCTCGGAAGAGAGTATACAAGGCCGGAGCTCTATGAGAAAATAAGGGGGAGGGACGGAAATCCCGAGTGCGCGCCGCTCTAAAAGAAGGGTGTTTCTGCCGGGCGTTTTTCCTACTTGATTCCCTGCACCTTTCGATATTCCCTTGGACCTATCCCATAGGCATTTCTGAACAGCTTCGCGAAGTGGCCGGAATTGCGATATCCAAGCTTTAGGGCAACCACAGAAATCCCGTAATCGGAGTTTTTCAACATCAGCAAGGCCTGATTCAGCCGCATTTCCTTCAGATATTCGTATGGGGTAGTGCCGTAATACTTCCGAAACGCGAGCCGATACCGGGCAGTGCTCATGCCTGCTGTCTGTGCGAGCTTCTCCCCGGACGGATAGGCCGCAAGATCCTTTTTCATGCAGGCAACCGTTCTTTTCAGCCCGCGTATGTCCTTATGGTCCAGTTTGACAGAGATGGATTCTTCCTTCTTTTCCATGCCCCTTATGATGAGGGAAAGCAATTCCAGAACCTTGCTTTCCAGATAAAGATGCAGGGTTGCCCCCTCCGCCTTACAATCCCTGATCTGCTGGAATACAAAGTTAAGCTCCGGCAGATTTGGATTTTTCAGCAGATATTCCTGCGCCGGCTTTGATTGTTCATAGTCCTTTCCATAATGCTCTCGAAAATAAGTATCAAAATATTTTCGGGTCAGAATAACCTTTGTAAAGCGAACTGCTTTTCCCTTCTCACAATAAACATAGGTGGTTTTCCGGCTGTTTATATAGCAGTAAATTCCTCGTTCTACGGGCTGTATTTTTCTTCCTCCGATTTTAAAGCTGCTGCTCTCTGTTTCAAACTGGCTGATTTCCATATATTCTTCCGAAATGACCGAAACTTTTTCAAAGTTCTCCTTTGGCGTGTAGTCGGCAATCAGGACCACAAGAAGACCGGTGCCAAAGCGGATCAGCTGAAAGGAACCGCTTCCATAATCAGAGAGCATGCGGTAGTGGAAGCTTCCGTCCCCCGATAATTCCGGAACTTTGACAAAATGCATATTTTCCGGGAGCTGCAGCAGATAGTCAGCGATTGAAAGAGCCATTTTCAAATCCTTTTTGTATTCTGGGAAAAGGTCACAATACAATTTTTTTCTGTCACGATTCTATAAAAAGATCAGTTTTACAAGCCGTAAAAGCGCTGTCAGATCGCCGTTTTTGCGCATTTTTAAAATGGAGTCAGCGATGGAGCTCTTCTATTGATTCTTTTATTCTACTCTGTATGATGAATTGAGTAAAGTCCGGCATTTTTCGACTCAGAAAATGAGAGAGGAGCTTCATTTCTATGGAAGGAAAACGAAGAGGATTAAGCTTTATTTTTGCTCTTGCGGGAGGGGAAGGAGGAAAACTGGGCGCGGGAATGCTTCTGGCTGTTCTCTGCTCCGTTTTGTCCCTTGTTCCCTATCTGATAGTGTACCGGATACTGCTTCTGATTATTCAGAGTAAGCTGACATACGAAAGAATGACAGTCTGGGCCTGCATTGGCATCACGACGGCGATTCTGCAGGCAGTTCTTATGTCCCTTGCGGGTATTTGTTCCCACGCAGCGGCGTTCAATATCATGCATAATATCAGGGTGAAGGTTCTGAAACACATGTCCGGCTTCAGGCTGGGGTTTTTCCAGGAACATGCGCCCAGACAGATCAAGACGACGCTGTTTGATGATGTGGAAAGGCTTGAGCAGTTTCTGGCGCACAGTACCTTGGAGCTGGCGCAGGCGATTGTTGTGCCGCTGATGATGTTTCTCTTCATGCTGCGGCTGCATTGGGGGATGGCGCTTGTCATGCTGATTCCCATGATTCTTGGGATTGCCGTCCCCATGCTTTTGATGGGATCTTACCCGAATATGTCGGAAGAGCTCGCAGAAGATACGGAGAAGCTCAATGCTTCTGCCAATGAATTTATCACGGCAATGCCGGTCATCAAGATGTATCATCTGACAGCAGAGAAATTCGAACAGTACCGGAATGCTCTTAGTCTTTATACAAGCTGCTGGAAAAAGATGTGCGTATCTTCCTGCACTCCCCTTTCGATCACGCTGGTGCTGCTGGATTCCGCGATTCTTTTCACTCTTCCTTTCGGCGGCTGGCTTTACCTGAAAGGTTCCTTGCCGGCGGCTTCTTACTTAACTGTTCATTCTCCTCACCATGTGCTTTTTTGCTTCATTCCTGAATCTGCTCACGATTGCGATGCAGTCCATGGAGTTGGGCAGCGGCCTTGAAAATATCATGGAAATCATGGATATGGAAGAAATGAAAGGCGGCGGCAAGGTCCTGGAAAAAGATGGCTGCTACGGTATTGATTTTGAAAATGTGAGTTTTCGCTATAAGGAGGACGGAAATGATGCGCTTCGTTCGGTAAGCTTCCGCCTGGCTCCGGGGACAATCAATGCGTTTGTCGGCCCTTCCGGCGCCGGAAAAACAACCGCTGTTCAGCTTCTCGGCCGGTATTGGGATCTGAACAGCGGCACGATTAAAATCGGCGGCACAGCGATTAGCGAACTCAAAACGGAAAATCTGATGGACCTGAGCGCCTTCGTATTCCAGGATATCTTTTTACTGGAGGATACGCTGCTTGAAAATATTCGCATGGGAAGCGGCGCTTCTGAGGAAAAGGTGCGCGAGGCGGCAAAGGCAGCGCAGATTGATGAGTTCATCATGAGCCTTCCCAAAGCATATCAGACACGCATTGGAGCGGAAGGAGTGAGGCTCTCCGGCGGTCAGCAGCAGCGAATTTCGATTGCGAGGGCGATTCTGAAGGATGCCCCGATTGTCATCTTTGACGAGGCGACTTCCTATGCTGATATTGAGAACGAACATAAGATTCAGATTGCTCTGCAAAATCTTCTGAAAGGAAAAACCACGATCATGATTGCTCACAGGCTCTATACCATTCGGAATGCGGACAAAATCATTGTCTTTCAGGACGGGAGCGTTACAGAGCAGGGAACGCATGAGGAGCTGGTGAAGAAAGACGGCGTATACAGCAGGATGTGGGATGCCTGTACGAAGTCCGCGTTCGGGAAGGAGGAGATCTGAATGCTGCATACCATCAGGAAATTACTCGGTGATAAGAGCAGAAAGCTGATATTTCCGCTCGTTTTGATGTCTTTAGATGCCTGCGGAAGCATGGTTTTATATATCATGCTCTATATGACGGTGCGTCATCTTTTGAATAACACACTCAGTGCCCCCTTGATCCGGTCTTATACCGGAATCTGCCTCGTCAGTGTGATCGCCCGTCTGCTGATCTATCGGAGGGCCTATTATCTGTGCTTTGCAAGAGGGGCGGAAATGTGCGGGGATATGCGGCTTGATCTGGCCAATCACTATCGTTCCCTAGGCCTTGGATATTTCGATCAGAACAGCAGCGGCCGTCTGCTAAGTACCCTGATAAAGGATTTAAGCGATTTTGAAATGCTCATCACCCATACGCTTCCTTCCATCGTCAGGACCGTTCTGATGGCGGCGCTGGTTCTGATCGGCACCTTTTTCATCCATTGGGAACCGGCTCTTGCAGAGTGTCTGCTGCTTCTTGCCGTGCTTTTGATTCTTTCCCGGAGCAGGGGTCTCGTTGAAAAATACGGGGGGAAGAAAAGGCAGCTCAGTGCGAAAATGATTTCCATTGTTTTGGAATATATCAGGGGGATGAAGATTTTCAAATCTCACAATATGACAGGCTCCCGCTTTTCCAGGATGATGGATACGCTGGATGCGGTTCGAAAAGCCAGCGTTAAAGCAGAGGTAAAGATGGCCGTGCCCGCGAGTATGTATTCCATTGCGACGAACTTCCTGCTTCCGATAGTGCTTTTCATCGGAACCTGTCTCTTCCTCAGAGGGACGATCGCCCCTGATCAGCTTGCGGCCTTTATGCTGATGAGTCTCGCCCTGTCCGCCCTGCTGATCAGCTTTGAACACTCCTATCATCTTCTGAAGGATCTGAATCTGGCCGCCTGCAATCTGGAAAAGGCGTGCGAGACGAAGCCGCTTCCTTACAAGGAGAAAGATGGGAAGCTGACGCACTTTGATATCTCCTTTGAGAATGTTGATTTTTCTTACAATCAGAAGGCCGATGTTCTGCATGAGCTCAGCTTTCATGCGAGAGAAAGCAGTGTCACAGCCCTGATCGGACCCTCCGGCTCCGGTAAATCCACGGCGCTGAGCCTGATCGCCCGTTTCCGGGATGTGTCAAAGGGCAGAATCTGTATCGGCGGCAGGGACATAAAGGAATTGAATCCGGACGGGCTTTTGCACTATATCAGTGAGGTATTTCAGGAAAATACGCTCCTGTCAGATAGTATTTACAACAATATCAGGGTGGGACGGGAAGATGCTTCGGAGGAAGAAATTATAGCGGCGGCGAAGGCAGCGCATTGTCATGAATTTATCGAGAAACTGCCAAAAGCCTATCAGACCCGCCTTTCCGAGGGCGGAAATACACTTTCCGGCGGGGAGAAACAGAGAATCGCCATTGCCAGGGCGATTCTGAAGGATGCTCCGATCCTGCTTTTGGACGAATCGACCGCTTCTCTCGATGCCGATAACGAGCAAAAAATCCATCAGGCGCTGGACCGTCTGATGGAAGGGAAAACGGTGTTTGTGATCGCCCATCGCCTGCAAACGATTCAGAACGCAGATCAGATTATCCTTTTGAAGCAGGGGCGTGTCGAGGAAATGGGAAGCCATGAGGAATTGCTGGAAAAGAAAGGACATTATTATGAAATGATTCGGGAACTGGAGAAAGCAAAGAAATGGGTTGTGAAAGGAGAGTTCTGATCGGATAGATCTGATGTTCAAAGTGGCTGCTGTGTGTAGCTGCTTCGAGGGCAATAAAAGGGTCCCCCACTGCAAAGAGAGAATGGTCTGTCCGCTCTGTATACTTGGAAAAAGCTTGTAAAACGGATAAATTCAGGGGATTTATCCGGAAGAATCGGATGATATGAGAGCCGAATCCGGTTGAGAAAAGAGAACCTGCCTGCTATAATTACATGGTGTTTCGGGCTCTTTTTTCATGGTGGAAAGGAGTCAGGCACAATGGGGAGCAGAATTCTTCGAACGGATTTATGATCCTATATCCGGGAAATCGGCGTAAAATCGGCGCAGATGTCCTGAGAAAAAAAGAGAAAACCCTTGAGAATAAAGGAGATGTGAGATCATATGAAATTAGGAATCGTTGGTCTTCCAAATGTCGGGAAATCGACTCTCTTTAATGCTATTACGCGGGCGGGGGCAGAGGCCGCAAACTATCCCTTTTGCACGATAGACCCCAATGTGGGGGTTGTCGCTGTGCCGGACGAACGGCTCCAGCTGCTCTCGGAGCTCTATCATTCCGAGAAGACGACGCCGGCAGTGATAGAATTTGTGGATATTGCCGGGCTGGTGAAGGGGGCCTCCAAGGGGGAGGGACTCGGGAATCAGTTTCTCTCCAATATCCGGGAGACCGACGCGATCGTCCATGTCGTCCGCTGCTTTGAGGATCCCAATGTGATCCATGTCGACGGCTCTGTGGATCCGCTTCGGGACATCGAGACGATCAATCTGGAGCTCATCTTTTCCGATCTGGATCTTTTGGAGAGGAGAATGCAGAAGCTGAAGAAGCTTTCCCAGAACGATAAGGAGGCGAAGGCAGAGCTTATGCTTTTGTCCGAGCTTTATCAATATCTGGAGAGTGGAAAGCTCGCGATCGGCTTTGACGCGGGAGACGAGGATAAGAATGCCTTTGTGGACAGCCTGGATCTCCTCACCAGAAAGCCGGTGATCTACGCCTGCAATGTCTCGGAGGACAGTCTCTCCGATGACGGGGCGGAGAATCCCCATGTACAAAAGGTCCGGGGCTATGCGAAGGAGACTGGCTCCGGGGTCTTTGTCATCAGTGCTCAGATCGAGCAGGAGATCTCGGAGCTTCCGGAGGAGGAGAGGGCGGAGTATCTGGAATCCCTGGGGCTTTCGGAGTCCGGGCTGGATAAGATCGTAAGAGCGTCCTATTCTCTTCTTGGCTTAATGTCCTTCCTCACGGCCGGAGAAAAGGAAAGCCGGGCCTGGACGATTAAAAAGGGGACAAAGGCGCCGCAGGCTGCAGGTAAGATTCATTCTGATTTTGAGCGGGGCTTTATCAAGGCGGAGGTCGTAAATTACAAGGATCTTCTGGAGCTTAAATCGCTTTCTGCGGCCCGGGAAAAGGGGCTTGTCCGCATGGAGGGGAAGGATTATGTCATGCAGGATGGAGATGTCGTACTTTTCCGATTTAATGTTTAGAAAAGAGCTGTCTCTCTTCGTTTTTTGAGCGCCGGGAGAGCTTCCTCTTTTTTCAGAAGGGGCTGGGACGCCGCGGGGTCCCGCCTCTTTTTTTGGTGGGAACTTATGCACTTATACAGCAAAACGTAAGAAACGCCATAGATTTTGTCGCTTTCTCTTGCCTTGACAATTCAGTATGAGACAGGCATTATTATAATGAAGTGGGGGAAAGTGGCGGAAAGTGGTGACAGCTGGATGTTTACCGGAGAGTATCATCATAATCTGGATGGAAAGGGGAGGATGATAGTCCCTGTTCGTTTCCGGGAGAATCTGAACAGGGAGTTTGTCCTCACCCGCTCTCTGGACGGCTGCCTTTCCATGTATGCTCCGGCGGAGTGGAAGCTGCTCGAGGAGAAGCTCGCCGCACTCCCCATGACCAATGAGAAGGCCCGGAGGCTGAAGCGTTTTTTGCTGGGGAGCGCGGTCAGCTGTGAGCTGGACGGACAGGGCCGGATTCTGATCCCGCAGGTTCTAAGGGAGAAGGCGGGGCTTCGAAAGGATGTCTGCCTGATCGGCGTGGGGGACCACGCGGAGCTTTGGGACAACGAGAGGTGGATCAGCGAGAACGATTTTTCGGACAGTGCGGAGCTCGCGGAGGATATGGAGGGACTCGGAATTTGACATTCCATCATTACAGTGTGCTTCTGCGGGAGACGATAGAGGGACTCGCAATCCGCGCGGACGGGGTCTATGTGGACGGCACGCTCGGGGGCGGAGGACACGCGCTTTCCATCTGCGAGCGGCTTTCCGAGAGAGGGAGGCTCATCGGCATCGACCAGGACGGGGCAGCGATAGAGGCGGCCTCGGAGCGCCTGAAGGACTACCGGGACCGAGCTGTCATCGTGAGAGGTAATTATGAGGATATCGCCGAAATTCTGATGCGGCTTCAGATCGAGCAAGTCGACGGCATCTGCCTTGACCTCGGGGTATCCAGCTATCAGCTGGATGAGGGGGAGAGAGGATTTTCCTACAGGACGGATGCAGCGCTTGACATGAGGATGGATCAAAGAGGAGAGAGGACTGCGGCGGATATCGTCAACTCCTACAGTGAGGAGGCTCTCTTTCGGATCATCCGGGACTACGGAGAGGACCGCTTTGCCAGAAATATCGCAAAGCACATCGTGCAGTACAGGGAGAAGAAGCGGATTGAAACGACATTGG
Source organism: Oribacterium sp. oral taxon 078 str. F0263 (assembly GCF_000469565.1). Taxonomy (NCBI): domain Bacteria; kingdom Bacillati; phylum Bacillota; class Clostridia; order Lachnospirales; family Lachnospiraceae; genus Oribacterium; species Oribacterium sp. oral taxon 078. The sequence continues at coordinate 65,712 of NZ_KI273122.1, forward strand.
AGCTCTCCGGCATCATCTCGGGGGCGATCCCTGCCCGTGTCCGCGCGCTCTCCGGACATCCCGCAAAGCGAAGCTTTCAGGCGATCCGGATTGAACTGAACCGGGAGCTGGAGGTTTTGGAGAATACTCTGGACCGGATGATAGACCTCCTTTCAGAGGGTGGGAGGCTCTGTGTGATCAGCTTCCATTCGCTGGAGGATCGGATTGTAAAAAGCAAATTCCGGACGGCCGAGAATCCCTGTATCTGCCCGCCGGATTTTCCGGTGTGCAGCTGCGGGAGAAAATCCAGGGGGATCGTTCTCACGAAGAAGCCGATCCTTCCGTCGGAGGAGGAGCTTCTTGAGAATCGGAGATCTCAGAGCGCGAAGCTTCGGATCTTTGAGAAGAGGACGGAGGGAAATTGATTTTTACGGCGGGATTGGATCGGCCGTTTTTCGGATCCGAATCCGATCTGTTTTGAGAGGAGGGGAGGTTTATGGCACGGCGCGCTATGGATAGAATGCGATGGACTGTCGGCGCTGCCGGGGCTTCGATGGGTCGAAAAGGGGAGAGAGTGAGGAGAGCCGGCGGGAGGCAGGAGCTGTCCCGGAGAGTCGGAAGGAGTCGGAGCGAAGGCATTCTCGCGGGAAAAACGGCGCTTCAAAGAGAGAGGAGACTCGGGGCTTCGTCCTCTAAGGCGAAGAGAGCCAAAGCGGAAGCGTCTTCTGCCGGGAGGAGCCTAATAGTGATAAAGCAGCATCGAAAGGGGGAGACAGAGGGAGTGAAGCGGGACAGCCCGCGTTTTTTGACTCCGGGAGCCGCGGAGCTTCGAAAGATGCAGCTTCGCTGTGAGACGGAGCGGAGCAGCCGTCTCCGGAAAAAGAGCGGAGCGTGGAGCTTTTACTTTCAGTTCATGCTCTTTCTCTCCTTTCTTCTCGCTGTCGGGATCTGCCTGAATTATGTGCAGCTTCATACCGAGATCAATACGAGGGAGCAGCGCATCGAGCGCCTGAGGGACAAGCTTGAGAAAAGGCGTTCGGAAAACGATGCCATGCAAAATTATATTTCCAATGCGGTCAGTCCCGATGAGATCTATCAGGTTGCGACAAAGGAGCTCGGGATGATCTATGCCGGGGAGGAGCAGATCATCCACTATAAGAGGGCAGAAAACGGTTATGTGAGGCAGTATGAAGAAATCCCGAAGCACTGAGGAGAACAGCGGGCAGGAGCCAAAGCTTCTGCCGCTCTATATGCAGCAGAAGCTCTTTTTGATATTGCTTTTCTTCCTGCTTCTCTTTCTGTACCTCACCTTTTCGATCTATCAGACGATTCGCGGAAACGGGCAGGACTATCAGAGGATGATCCGCTCGCAGAGGCAGGCGCATTACCGCTCGGAGAGCATCCCCTTCCGGAGGGGAGATATCACGGATCGAAACGGAACGGTGCTGGCGACGAGCCAGGCGGTCTATACCATGATTTTGGATCCGAAGGAGATTCTGGATCCGGAGCAGCCCTATCACAGCGCGACGGTTGCGGCGGTCTCGAAGATCCTGGGGGAGGAGACAGAGCAGGTGGAGAAGTTCCTCTCTGAGAGATCCGGAAAGAGGTATGCGAGATATCAAAGGCAGCTCAGCTTTGAGGACAAGGAGCGCTTCGATCAGTTCAAGGAGGCGGAGAACCAAAGACTGAAGAAGCTCTGGGCGAAGCAGAGAAGGGAGCAAAAGAAGAGCAAAAAGGAGGGAGAGGAGGAAAAATTGCAGCAGATCGGGGGCGTCAGCTTTGAGCTCAGCTATAAGAGGAATTATCCCTATGGCTCTCTCGCCTGCACCGTGCTCGGCTTTTCCTCCGGAGACGGGACTTCGGGGAGCGGAGGCATCGAGCAGTATTATAATGACAAGCTGACAGGGGTCAACGGCAGGAAATACGGCTTTCTCGACTTTGACACAAAGCTGCAGAGTGTTTTAAAGGATGCGACGGACGGAAACAATATCGTCAGTACCATCAATTATAATATACAGAGCGCGGCGGAAAAGTATCTGCAGGAGTGGCAGGTCGATGATGTCGGTTCCAAGATGGCAGCGGCGATCGTCATGGACCCGAACAATGGGGAGGTGCTCGCGATGGCGAGCACGAACCGCTATGATCTGAATAATCCCAGGAATCTGGACCCGACTGTCTATACCGATCAGAAGCTCAGGGAAATCGGCCGGAAAAAGCTGGTCGAGGGCTTTCGGAAAAACTATCCGGATCAGGGCAGTGTGACGGACGCGCAGGTTTTAAGCCAATATACCGAGGATGAGCTGAAGACGGCGGGACAGAAGGCGGTCTGGGATCAGCTTTGGAGAAACCCCGTGGTCACGGACAGCTATGAGCCCGGCTCCACGGTGAAGCCCTTTACCCTTGCGGGAGCGCTCGATGAGGGAGCAATCACGCCGAACACCGTCTATGAGTGCAAGGGCTTTATCCAGCTGAGCGACGGCACACACAGCTGGAAGATCCAGTGCCACAACCGGGATGGCCACGGACAGCTGAATGCGGAACAGGCGCTGATGGAGTCCTGCAATATTTACATGCTGGATGCTGCCTTTGCGGAGGGAAAGGAGAAATTTGCGAAATATCAGCACCTCTTCGGCTTCGGAGAGAAAACCGGCATTGACCTCCCCGCGGAGGTGGACACCTCGGGCCTTGTCTACAGCGCCGATGCGCTCGGAAAGACCACTCTCGCGACAAACTCCTTCGGGCAGAATTTCAATGTATCCATGATTCAGATGGCCGCGGCCTACTGCAGTATCCTAAACGGCGGAAGCTACTATAAGCCCCATATCGTAAAGCAGATCCGAAACTCCAATGGAACTGTGCTTCAGGATGTAAAGCCGGAGCTTCTCCGGGTCACAAGCTCCGTAAAGAGCTGCGACTTTCTCCGCCAGGCGCTCTATCAGACGGTGGAGCACGGGACCGGACAGCCGGCAAAGATCCAGGGCTACAAGGTCGGGGGGAAGACCGGGACTGCGCAGAAGCTTCCCCGCTCCGAGAAAAACTATCTGGTCTCCTTCTGCGGCTTTGCCCCCGTTGATGATCCGCAGATCCTCGTCTATGTCATCGTGGACACGCCGAACAAGGAGGGAGAGGATCAGGCCAGCGCCTCCTTTGCGACGAAGATCGAGCAAAAAATCATGAATGATTCCCTGCAGTATCTCGATATCCCGCCGGAGGGGAAGACCGATCCGAAGAACTCTTTGAATGAGAGTCTCTCCGCTCAGCCGGAGGGGATCAACCGGAAAGGGCTGGGAGCGGGAGAAGAGAGCGGGAGCGCCGCGGAGAGCAGCAGCGAGGAGGAAAGCAAAAAGGAAGGTCCCGGGGACGAGAGTCTCTCGGGAGAGGGGGGAGCGGATGTCCCGGCCGAGCTCCCGAGTTCCTCGGAGAATGCGGGAAGCAGCCGCGCGGAGACGGGATCCGGCCGGAGCCGGGAGGAGAGCTCCTCCGGGACGAAGGCAGCGGAGAGCGCGGCATCGGCCCGATGAAGACGCAGAAACGGATCAGAAGCAGAAGATAGATCAGATTCGAAAGAAAAACACAGATCAGCCGCCTTGCAGCGGAGCAATCCATGGAGAGAAGCATGTACCTCGATTTTACCTTATCCACAGTCCTGTCCTTTGTCCTCGCCGTTTTGCTCGCGATTCCCCTGATACCGGAGCTTCATAAGCTCAAGTTCGGGCAGGAGGTGAGGGAGGACGGGCCGGAGACACATCTTAAGAAAAAGGGAACTCCCACTATGGGCGGGATCATTTTCCTCCTTTCGCTTCTCGTGCCTTCTGTCTTCTATGCGCTTCGCTTTCCGAAGATCCGGCCGGCGCTTTTCCTCACGCTCGGCTTTGCGGCAGTCGGCTTCCTGGATGATTCCATCAAGGTCTTAAAGCATCATTCAGAGGGCTTGAATCCGAAGCAGAAGTTTTTCCTGCAGCTTCTGATCACGCTTCTTTTTTCCCTCTGGATCTGCCTTTTGCCGGGGTATGAGAGCGCCCTTCGCATCCCCTTTACCCGCTCTATGCTGAAGCTCGGCCCCTTTTATATCCCGGCGCTTCTTTTCATCGTGACGGCTACGGACAACGGTGCGAACTTTACGGACGGCCTCGACGGGCTCTGCTCCTCTGTCACAGCGGTGATCTCGCTCTTTTTGGGGATTTATGCCATTTTTACCGGAGAGAGAGAGCTTGTCCCGCTGTGCGGTGCCATGCTCGGCGCTCTTCTCGGTTTTCTCTGCTTCAATGCTTATCCGGCCAGGGTATTTATGGGAGATACCGGCTCTCTCGCGCTCGGCGGTTTCGTCTCCGCACTTGCCATTGAGCTTGGGATTCCTCTTTATATCCCTCTTTTCGCTTTTATCTATCTTTTGGAGGTATTATCTGTCATCATTCAGGTTTCCTATTTTAAGCTAAGCCACGGCAGGCGGATTTTCCGCATGGCGCCGATCCATCACCATTTTGAACTTCTGGGGTGGTCGGAGACCCGCGTAGTGACAGTGTTTACCATTATCAGTCTGCTGCTCTCACTGCTTTCCTTTACTCTTTTGATCCTGTGATCATCGGAGAAGAGGAAATACAGAGGGGCGGAAGGATCAGGAAAAGAGGATAGAAGAGAGGAAGACCATGAACAGGGAGAAGGTGCTGGTGCTCGGTGCGGGGCGGAGCGGAATCGCCGCCGCAAAACAGATATTGGGGCTCGGAGGACAGGTCGTCCTCTTTGATTCCAATGAGAAGCTCAATGTGGCTGAGCTCCTCAAAAATTTTGAAAAAAAGGATAAGATCCGCATTCTGAAGGGAAAGCTTTCGCCGACGGATCTCGTCAATGTGGATCTTGCGGTCATCAGCCCGGGGATTCCGCTGGATCTCCCGCTGGTAAAAAGGATCCGCGGCGCGAAAATTCCGATCTGGGGAGAGCTTGAGCTCGCCTATCAGTCCAGCCGGGGGAAGCTCGCCGCGATCACCGGGACCAATGGGAAGACGACGACGGTCTCCCTCGTGGGAGAGATTCTTCGCTCCCATTTCAGTGATACCCATGTGGTGGGAAATATCGGAAATCCCTTTACCGCGGAAGCGCTGGAGACGGAGGACAGCTCCGCCACCGTGATCGAGGTCAGCTCCTTTCAGCTCGAGACCATCATGGATTTCCGGCCGGATGTCAGCGCGATTACGAATATCACGCCGGATCATCTGGACCGCCATAAGAGTATGAAAAATTATATCCGCATCAAGGAATCCATCGCGATGAACCAGACGGAAGAGGACTGCGTGGTTCTGAATTATGAGGATCCGGAGCTTCGGAGCTTCGGGAAAGGGAAGGAGCTTAAGCCGAAGGTGCTATGGTTCTCCAGTGAGCGGGAGCTCAAGGAGGGATTTTTCCTGAGGAAGGATGCGCTTTTCTTCCGGGAGGCGGGGAAGGAGGCGGAGGAGCTTCTCAAGGTGCGGGAGCTCAAGCTTCTCGGGAAGCATAATTATGAGAATGTCATGTGCGCCATGGCGGTTTCTTACAGGATGGGAGTTCCGATGAGAAAGATCATTTCGGTGTGCAAAAGTTTCCGGCCGGTCGAGCACAGGATCGAGTTCGTGCGGAAGAGGAGCGGCGTCAGCTATTATAATGATTCCAAGGGGACCAATGTGGATGCCGCGATTCAGGCGCTCCGAGCGATGCCGGGGCCGGTGATCCTGATCGGCGGCGGCTATGACAAGCATGTGGACTTTGACGACTGGGTGAAGGAATTCAAGGGCAGGGTGAAGTATCTTGTGCTGATCGGACAGACCAGGAGTCAGATCGCAAACTGTGCGAAGAAATACGGCTTTAAGAATATCATGTTCGCAGAGGATATGGACGAGGCGGTCAGGGACTGCGCGGCCTATGCGGACAGCGGGGACTTTGTGCTTCTGAGCCCCGCCTGCGCGAGCTGGGGAATGTTTAAGGACTATGAGGAAAGGGGACAGATCTTCAAGGACTGTGTGAAGAATCTGTAGCTTTGGGGAGATGGGATTGACGAGGACGAAGAAAATAGTGAGCTTTTACGATTACAGCCTGCTTTTTGCGGTGCTCTTTATCCTGGGCTTCGGCCTGCTCATCCTTTATTCCGCGTCCTCCGGAAGAGGAGACATGGAGGAGAGCGCCATGTCCTATCTGAGAAAACAGGGATTTTTTGCCATCGGCGGACTCGTCCTCATGCTTGGGATCTCCCATCTATTGGATTATCGTTTTCTCCGCGTTCTGGCTCTCCCCGGCTTTGCCGCGGCCTGCGGCCTGGTTCTTTTAACCGCAGCATATGGCGCGGCCTCTCACGGATCCACCCGCTGGTTCACGATTTTCGGGGTGCGCTTTCAGCCCTCTGAGCTTGTGAAGTTTACTCTCATTATCATGGAGGCGAGAGAATTCTCCCGTCTGGGAAGTCAGGTCAACAATAATAAGAAGAGTCTCCGCCAGCCGCTTTTGCTGGCCCTTTTTCCCGCGATTTTCATTGCGTTTTCCAATCTTTCCACGGGGATCATTATCCTTGGGATCTTTTCCCTGATGCTCTTTGTGGAAAGAAAAGAGTATAAGCCCTTCTTCTATCTCTTTCTGCTGCTCCTTCTTCTCTATCTCGCGGCCTATCCCTTTGCGGTGCTGATGGAGAAGTGCCATATCATGCATGGATATCAGCTGATGAGAATCTATGCCTGGAAGCGCCCCCTCGACCCGAGATATGTGAGTAAAACCTATCAGACCGTGCAGGGACTCTATGCGATCGGCTCCGGGGGGATCTTCGGGAGAGGGCTCGGGGAATCCCTTCAGAAGTTCATGATGCCGGAGGCGCAGAACGACATGATCTTCACGATACTCTGCGAGGAGCTCGGCCTTTTCGGCGCGGTTTCCCTGATCCTCATCTACCTTTTTATCCTCTACCGCCTCTATGACATCGCAAGGAATGCCCCGGATCTCTTCGGCTCCTTTCTCGTGATCGGCGTGATGTCGCACATCGGTCTGCAGGCGGTTCTCAACATCGCGGTGGCCTGCAATCAGATCCCCAATACAGGGGTCACGCTGCCCTTTGTGAGCTATGGGGGGACAGCACTCGTTTTGCTTCTTCTGGAGATAGGGATCTGTCTCTCGGTCTCGAAGCAGACGAAGCTGGAGCTTCGATGAACGGGCCCACGGGGAAAATCAGAAGGCCCCGCGGCTATAGCTCCGGGCGGAATCGGAGGGAGCGGCATGCTCCGGAGGAGAGGAAGGGCGGGGAGCTGCTGCGGGACGGGAGTGCCGGGCCTCCGGAGATCGCGCCCGTTTTTCCGCATCGGGAAAAGGCGGAGGGGAAGCGGGAAGGAGCGGAGGAAAAGAGGGCAGGCGGAGGCGGAATCCGGAGAGAGCTCCGAAGGGCCGCCGCGCTTTCCAATCTGGAAACGGAGGAGATGAGGAAGCGGAGGCTCCATGGGCAGAGCGGAAGGAAGATCGTGCCGCTTTATGGAAGAGGATTTACGTCCCCGGAGGAGGCTGCGGAGAAGGGAGCGTCCCTTTCGCTTCGCTCGGAGAGAAACCGCCAGTTCCTGGAGGGGGAAGCCAGGATGCGCCAGCTTGCGAGTGCGAGGAAGCAACGAAAGGAGGCGGAGAAGCCGGAGGAGAGCCATGCCGACGCAGCGCTTCAAAAGGCGGTAGAGGAGCTTCTCTCGAGGAGGAAGAAGGAGAGAGAGTCTTCCCTGTCCATGGCGGAAGAAGAAGCGGAAGAGAACACAATAGGAAGCGAAGAAGCAGCGGAGGAAGAGAGGAAAGCGATAGATCCCGGGGCGAAGGAGGACGCTTTTTCGGAGGAGAGGGAGAGGATAACCCGGGGGAGGAGCAGAAGGAGAAGGACGGAGGAGCCGACGGAAGCCGCCCCTTTGGAGAAGGCAGAGCGGAATAAGGACCGCGCATCGCGGTGGAGACTTCCCGTTTTGCTTCGCTTTTCCCCGGCCAGGGAGCTAAGCCCCCAGGAGAGAGAGGAGAGGAGGAAGCAGGGGATCCGGATTCGCCGGATGGAGATCCTGCTTTTGATCCTGGGCATCCTTTTGGTGCTTGTGACGGCGAGATTTCAGAGCATCGAAATCACGGGGAACCGGCGCTATTCCGAGGAGGAGATCCGGGCCATGCTCTTTCCGGGTAGCTGGGATACGGATTCTTTTTATCAGTTTCTGAAGGAGCACACGAGAGAGCACGCGGAGTATCCCTTCATCGAAAGCTATGAGCTTCACTGGAAGGGGCCTCTTAAGCTGAAGGTCAGAGTCCGGGAAAAGAATGTCGTCGCCTATGTGGGCTTTATGTCCAGCAGGTTTTACTTTGACCGGGATGGAATGGTAGTCGAATCCACGCAGGAGCCTCTTGAGGGCGTACCGAGGATAGAAGGCCTCGACTTCGGATCGATTTCCCTTCATAAAAGGATTTCCGTAAAAAATGACAGGGTCTTTCACGATATCATGAATCTGACCAATGCCCTGTCGGAATTACAGATTTCCTGCGAGAGCATCCGCTATGATGACTCCTTAAATGCGACCTTGAATCTCGGAGACATCAGGGTGAAGCTCGGGGCGGATCAGGACATGGAGGAGAAGATTTCCTGCCTCAGGGAGATCCTCCCGAAGCTCTCCGGAAGGAGGGGGGAGCTCGATCTCTCCACCTATCTGGACCGGGGAGGAAGGGACAGTTTTATCTTCACAGAGAGCAAGTAGAAAAGCCCCGATCAATCCCGGGGCTTGCTATTTATCGGAAATCTTAGTATATTATTCCGGAAAGGAACGTTTTATCAGCGAAGGAGGAAGATATGCTGGAGATTAAACTTCCTGAGTCAGAGGCAGCTGCGAAGATCATTGTCGTTGGTGTTGGTGGCGCAGGCAATAACGCAGTGAACCGAATGGTGGATGAGGGAATTGTGGGAGTGGACTTTATCGGGGTGAACACCGATAAGCAGGCCCTCCAGTTCAGCAAGGCTTCCACATCCATGACGATCGGCGAGAAGCTCACCAAGGGGCTTGGCTGCGGCGGAAAGCCGGAGATCGGCATGAAGGCCGCGGAGGAAAGTTCCGAGGATATCACCTCCGCCTTGCAGGGAGCGGATATGGTTTTCGTCACCTGCGGCATGGGGGGCGGCACAGGAACCGGAGCGGCCCCTATTATCGCAAAGATTGCGAAGGACATGGGAATTCTCACGGTCGGCGTCGTCACAAAGCCCTTCCGCTTTGAGGCAAAGCAGAGGATGAATAATGCCCTGAAGGGGATCGATGCGCTCAAGGAGGCCGTCGATACCCTGATTGTCATCCCGAACGACAGGCTTTTGGAGATTGTAGACAGAAGGACCACGATGCCGGATGCGTTGAAGAAGGCGGACGAGGTCCTGCAGCAGGCTGTACAGGGCATTACGGACCTCATCAATGTCCCGGGGCTCATCAATCTCGACTTTGCCGATGTCTCTTCTATTATGAAGGATAAGGGGATAGCGCACGTCGGAATCGGAAAGGCGAAGGGAGACGAGAAGGCGATCGAGGCGGTCAAGGCCGCGATCTCCTCCCCGCTTCTGGAGACGACGATCGAGGGCGCTTCGGATGTGATTATCAATATCTCCGGAGATATCAGTCTGGTGGAAGCGAACGAGGCTGCCTCTTATGTGGAGGAGCTCGCCGGGGAAAATGCGAATATCATCTTCGGTGCAATGTATGACGAGAGTGCGCAGGACGAAGCGACGATCACGGTGATCGCGACCGGGATCCAGGAGATGGAGCAGAAGACAAAATCCGCTGCCTCCGTGATGGGGAAGAAGGTGTTTAAACCGATTCCGCCGGTGCAGCAGCAGCCGGCCGCGGCTCCTTCTCCCGCCCCCATTCCTGCGGCTCCCTCTCCCGCCCCTGCTCCGGCTCCGGCCGCGCAGAGGCCGGCGGCCCAGGGCTCTCCGATCATCCCGAATCTTTTCGGACATGGAGGAGCCTTCCAGAGCCGTCCCACTGTTCCGATCAATCCCACATCGGCGCCGACTCTGAATGTGAACACGCGTATCGGGGTTCCTCCCTCTCAGTCCGCCCAGCAGACGACACAGATGCCAAAGGAACAGACCGGAGCGAGCAGACAGCAGTCCAACAAGGAGATGTCGATCAATATTCCGGAATTCCTGCGAAACAGAAACAGCAGGTAAAGCTGCCGGGAAGAAGGGACTATGTCAAAAAACGGCATAGTCCTTTCTTTGTACGGCATTGACAGCGGGAGGACTATGGGCAGTTTACGGGAAGAGATTGAAAAGAGAAGGACATTCGCGATTATTTCGCATCCGGATGCCGGGAAGACGACATTGACGGAGAAGTTCCTTCTCTATGGGGGAGCGATACAGCTCGCCGGAACCGTCAAGGGACGGAAGGCGACAAAGCACGCGGTTTCCGACTGGATGGAGATCGAAAAGGAGAGAGGGATCTCCGTGACCTCCTCCGCCCTCCAGTTCAATTATGACGGGAAATGCATCAATATCCTGGATACGCCGGGGCATCAGGACTTTTCGGAGGACACCTACCGGACCTTGATGGCGGCGGACAGCGCGGTGATGGTGATTGACGGAGCAAAGGGAGTGGAGCCGCAGACCATAAAGCTTTTTAAGGTCTGTGTCCTTCGGCATATCCCGATCTTTACCTTTATCAATAAGTTTGACCGGGAGGCGAGAGATCCCTACGAGCTCCTGGATGAGATCGAAAATGTACTCGGGATTCACACCTGCCCGATCAACTGGCCGATCGGCTGCGGACGCGCCTTCCGGGGGGTCTACGACAGGGAGAGGGACTGTGTGGATCTTTTTCACGCCAATGCGGGCGGTTCCAGGGAGGTGGAGACCAGGACGCTCTCCATGGAGGATCCGGAGCTCCCGGAGCTTCTTTCCGCGGAATATTATGAGAAGCTCCGGGAGGACAGGGAGCTTTTGGACGGAGCTTCCGATAATTTCAGCAGGGAGAGGATCGACCGCGGAGATCTGACGCCGGTATTTTTCGGCTCTGCGCTGACCAATTTCGGTGTGGAGACCTTTCTCTCCCATTTTCTCTCCATGACGGAGGCCCCGCTCCCCAGAAAATCCGATCAGGGGCTCATTGACCCGGTGAAGGAGAGCTTCTCTGCCTTTGTCTTTAAGATCCAGGCCAATATGGACCCGAGGCACAGGGACAGAGTGGCCTTCCTCAGGATCTGCTCCGGAGAGTTCGACGCGGGGATGGAGGTGAACCATGTACAGAGCGGGAGAAGGGTGAAGCTCTCCCAGCCGACACAGCTGATGGCGGATGAAAGAAAGATCGTGGACAAGGCCTATGCCGGAGACATCATCGGGATCTTCGATCCCGGTATCTTTTCCATCGGGGATACGCTGGAGATCTCGGGCAAAAAATTCCGCTTCGAGGGAATTCCAACCTTCGCGCCGGAGCATTTTGCGAGAGTCCGGCAGATCGATACCATGAAGCGGAAGCAGTTTTTGAAGGGGATCTCCCAGATCGCGCAGGAAGGGGCGATACAGATCTTTCAGGAATACAATACCGGCATGGAGGAGATCATCGTCGGTGTCGTCGGCGTCCTGCAATTTGAAGTATTGACTTATCGCCTAAAAAATGAGTACAATGTGGATGTGCGTCTGGAAACATTGCCCTATGAATATATCCGCTGGATCGAGAATCGGACGGAGCTCGATATCGAGCATATCGAGGGAACCTCGGATATGAAGCTGGTGAAGGATCTGAGGGACAGACCGCTCCTCCTCTTCGTCCATGAATGGTCCATCGGAATGGTGCTCGACCGGAACAAGACGCTGAAGCTTTCGGAATTTTCGAGGAACTGAGAGGGACCCGGAGGGGATCCGGGAAGGAAGGAGAGAGTATGGATGCCAAGGTAAAGGAATGGATTCGTTCCCACAAAGATGAGCTTTTGAAGGATGTGAAGGAGCTCTGCGCCATCCCATCCGTGAAGGGGGCCTATGAGGAGGGGAAGCCCTATGGTCCGGGTCCCTTTGAGTCCCTTAATTTCACGCTGAATCTCTGTGAGAAGTACGGCTTTCCCGCACAGAATCTCGAAAATTATGTGGGCTTTGCGGACTTTGATCCCTCTCTGCCCCCGAGCCTCGATATCCTCGCTCACACCGATGTCGTGCCGGCGGGAGAGGGCTGGACGGTCACGGAGCCCTTCCGCGTCATCGAGAAGGACGGGAGACTCTACGGCAGGGGCACAAGCGATGACAAGGGGCCGCTGTTGGCGGCGCTCTACGCGATGCGGGCGATCAAGGAGTGCGGCATTCCGCTGAAGAAGGGCGTCCGGATGATCGTCGGCGCGGACGAGGAGTGCGGCTCCTCCGATATCGAGAAATATTACGAGAAGTATCCGGAGGGAGAGATGACCTTCTCACCGGATGCGGAATTTCCTCTGATCAACATCGAAAAGGGGCAGTTTAGGGCCATGCTCTCGAAGGATTTCAAGGAGGACAGTGCGCTCCCGCGCCTTCTGTCCTTGGAGGCGGGCATCGCGGTAAATGCGGTCCCGCAGAAGGCGGTGCTTCGCTTTGAGGGACTGGAGCTGGAGAAGGCGGAGAGCGCGATGCGCGAGATCGAGAAGGAATGCGGTGTAAAGTGTGAGATCAGCGGGCCCGCGGAGATCACCGTCATCGGAAGCTCCGCCCATGCGGCGAAGCCGGAGAGCGGGAGAAATGCCGGGCTTTCGGCACTTCTTCTCGTGGAGAAACTCCCCCTGCATCCTTCCGAGCTCCTCGCTGCCCTGAAGAAGGTCTCGAAGCTCTTCCCCTACGGCGTGACCGACGGCTCCGGTCTCGGCATCCGCCTCAGGGATCCGGAATCCGGGGATCTGAGCTGCACTCTCGATATCTTCCACGTGGATCCGAAGCATATCGAGTTTATCTATGACTGCAGGACTCCGGTCACGGCGAACGAGGAGAACTGCTATGCCAGGGCGAAGGCCTCCGTCGAGGCGGAGGGACTGGATTATGAGGCGAAGAGCATCGTGCCGCCGCATAAGGTGGCGGCGGACTCCGACTTCGTGCAGAAGCTCCTCCGGGCCTATGAGGATGTCACCGGTCTCAAGGGAGAGTGCCTTGCGATCGGGGGAGGGACCTATGTCCATCATCTGAAGAACGGTGTTGCCTTCGGAGCGGTGCTGCCGGATGTGGATACGAGAATGCACGGCGCGGACGAGTTCATGGATGTCGAGAACCTTTTGCTCGCGTCGGAGGTCTATGCGGAATCCATCCTTCTGCTCTGCCGCTGATGGGCATCCTGTTTTTATCTGCATGAAATAGGAATGCTATAATTTGAGACTATAACCAAACATCGAAAAACACTATCCTGGGAGGGCTTGACGGAAAAGTCCTCCCATTTTAAACTGATACAGGTCTTTCCGGAGGGGCAGGGAGAGGCAGAGAAAGTCGCCCGGCTATGGCCGCGGAGAAGAGTGGCAGAGGGGAGAAAATCGGTGGAGGAAGGCTATATTATCCGACTCATCAATATGGGAAAAACCTTCCGGACGGATTCCGGAGAGCTTGTCGCACTGGATGATATCAATCTCGATATCCGGGAGGGCGCGGTGCAGGGCATCATCGGCCTCTCGGGGGCCGGGAAGTCGACTCTCGTCCGCTGCATCAACTATCTCGAGATTCCGACCAGCGGAAAGGTCCTCTTTGAGGGCAGGAGCCTGGGAGAGATGAGCCGGAAGGAGGTCCGGGAGGCGCGGAGAAGGATGGGGATGATCTTTCAGCAGTTCAATCTTCTCGAACAGAGAAACCTCCTTCGGAATGTCACCTTCCCCCTGGAGATCGCCGGTGTCCCGAAGAGGGAGGCGAAGGAGAGGGCGGAGGAGCTCCTGCAGCTCGTCGGACTTTCCGAGCGTTCGGGAAACTATCCCTCCCAGCTCTCCGGAGGACAGAAGCAGAGAGTGGCGATTGCGAGGGCCCTCGCAACCCGCCCGAAGGTCCTTCTCTGTGACGAGGCGACCTCGGCCCTCGATCCGAAGACGACGGAGCAGATCTTAAGCCTCCTCCGGAGGATCAATGAGGAGCTCAAGGTGACGATCATTGTCATCACACATCAGATGTCCGTGATTGAGGCAATTTGCGACGAGGTGGCGATCATCGACCACAGCCATATCGCGGAGTCCGGTCCCGTCTCTGAGATCTTCCATGCGCCGCGGACGGAGATCGGCCGGAGGCTGATCCTCGGAGAGGGAAACAGGAATCTGGACTTTGCGAACGGCAGGAAGCTCCGCATCGTCTTCGACGGACGAAAGGCCAGGGAACCGGTGATCTCGGATCTCGTGCTGAGCTGCAAGATCCCGGTGAATATCCTCTTTGCGAACACAAGGCAGGTGGAGGATGAGGCAGTCGGACAGATGATTGTGGAGCTCCCGGATTCCGGGGAGGAGGCGGAGAAGGTCTGCGCCTATCTCCGATCCAAGGGAATTCCGTTTGAGGAGGTGAAGTAAATGCAGCTTTCGCAGTTTGTGGGGATGTATCTTGCGGAAAGCTGGGCAACGCTCTATATGGTCCTGATCTCCAGCACGATTTCCTATGCGATCGGGATTCCGCTCGGCGTGATCCTCGTCGCGACAGAGCAGGGGGGCATCGCGCCCTGCCGGATCGTGCATGGGATTCTCGGCTTTATCACCAATATCTTCCGCACGATTCCGTTTCTGATCCTGCTGGTCATGGTGCTTCCGCTGACGAAGCTCCTGGTGGGCACGACGCTCGGCCCGAGGGCGATCATCCCCCCCCTCATCATCGCTTCCGCCCCTTATATCGCGAGAATGGTAGAGTCCTCCCTGAAGGAGGTCGATGCCGGCGTGATCGAGGCCGCGAAGTCGATGGGAGCCAGCAACTGGCAGATCATCCGCATGGTCCTGCTCCCGGAGGCGAGACCGAGTCTCTATGTCGGCGCGGCGATCTGCATCACTACGATCCTCAGCTATTCCGCGATGGCGGGCTTTGTCGGCGGAGGAGGACTCGGGGCGATCGCCCTGAACTATGGATATTACCGCTATCAGACGGATGTCATGCTGATTGCGGTGGCAGTGCTCATCCTCATCGTGCAGCTCATCCAGGAATTTTGGATGCGGCTTGCGAAGGAGACCGATAAAAGAGTGAGCTGAGTTTAAAAACGGGAAGCTGCAGAGCGCGGCCGGCATCGCAGTCTTACATTGCGGGGGATCCGGCAGTCTTGATTTAAGGGGAAGTTTGCTTTACGGAAAAGGATAGAGAGATAGAGAGAAAGAGGGAGGAAGGTAAAATGAAAAAGAAGAGAATTGCATTATTTGCTGCGGCAGTGCTTGCTGCGTCTTTACTGGCAGGCTGCGCTGCTTCGGGAAGCGACAGCGCAAAGGAGGGGAGCACGAAGGCCGCGGAGGCGGAGAGCGGAAGCGAGAAGGCGGAGAAGGAGAGCGGGGAAAGCAAAGAGGCGGGCTCTTCGAAGGATAATGCCGGCGGAAAGGAGAGCAAGGCGGAGGGGGAGGAAGTGACGATCAAGATCGCCGCGTCCCCCAGCCCCCACGCGAAGATTCTCGAGGCCGCGAAGCCGGAGCTTGAGAAAAGGGGAATCAAGCTGGAGATCAAGGAATACAATGATTATGTACAGCCGAACCTTTTGACGGATCAAGGGGAGGTGGATGCGAACTACTTCCAGCACGAGCCCTATCTGGATGACTTCAATAAGGAGAAGGGGACTCATGTCGTCTCCGTCGGAAAGATCCACTATGAGCCCTTTGGAATCTATGCCGGAAAATCCAAGGACCTGAAGAACATCGCGGAGGGAGCGGAAATCGCGGTTCCGAACGATACGACAAACGAGGCCAGGGCCCTCCTCCTTCTCCAGGACAATGGCATCATCCGTTTAAAGGAGGGAGTGGGACTGACGGCGACGAAGCAGGATATCGTCGATAATCCGCACAATGTGAAAATCCTGGAGGTAGAGGCCGCCCAGATTCCGAGATCCATCGATTCCGTGGACTTCGCCGCGATGAACGGAAATTACGCGATCGAAGCAAAGTTCAAGCCATCGGATGCGCTCGCACAGGAGGCCTCCGACTCCGAGGCCGCTAAGACCTATGGAAATATCATCGCAGTCGCTGAGAAAAACAAGGATGCCGCATGGGCGAAGACTCTCGTTGAGGTTCTGAAATCCAAGGAAATCAAGGATTATATCAATCAAAACTTCGAGGGCGGAGTTGTGCCGCTGGACTAAGCTGCGAAAATTTAAAAACGGAATCCCAAATCGAAAAAGGCTGAGCCGAAGGGGAAGCGGGAGAGCCTGTAAAAGGAAGCTGCAGGAGAACGGGAGGATCGGGGACCGGCCCGGAGACAGAGAGTAGAGAAGACAGATTTTTTAAGGCCGCCTCTGTGCGGCCTTTTCTCTTCTTTTTAATGCTGCTGGGGATATCAACCCCTTTGCTGCTTCGCGGGGAATCCGCTCCCCTTTCGAAAGGCCCGGGCTTTCCCTCGGGATTTTTCGTCCCGGTCCCGGGATCTGGAGGAGAAGGGAGGGACGCTGTCCCGGGAGAACTCTGATCTTCGGAAAGAAAGACGATATTCGGGAAGAAGGAGTCTGTATTGACGAAGGGAGAGCAGGGGTATATAGTTGAGGGGAGTTAGTTATGATTAACTAAAAGGAGCGCTGAGCTCTGCCGCTCTGCGGCTCCTTCGGAATGAGGAGGTGATAGTATGAATACGGAACAGCTCGAGAGGATGCAGAAGGGCAGGGGCTTTATCGCCGCTCTCGATCAGAGCGGAGGCTCTACCCCGAAGGCACTGAAGGCCTATGGAATCGATGAGACAGAGTACCATGGGGATAAGGAGATGTTTGATCTGGTCCATGAGATGCGGACGCGGATCATCAAAAATCCTGCATTTTCCGCGGATCGGATTCTGGCGGCGATCCTTTTCGAGAATACGATGGATCGAAAGATCGACGGGGAATACACAGCGGATTATCTCTGGGAGAAAAAGCATATTGTTCCATTCCTGAAGATCGACAGGGGACTGGAGGAGGAGAAGAGGCATGTGCGGTTGATGAAGCCGATTCCCGCCTTGGATGAAACGCTGGAGCATGCCGCAGGGGAGCGGCATATCTTCGGCACCAAGGAGCGCTCTGTCATCCTCGATTATGATGAGCAGGGGATCCGGGATATCGTAGAGCAGCAGTTTGAGCTCGGGCTTCGCGTCTTTTCCCATGGCCTTGTCCCGATCCTGGAGCCGGAGGTGGATATTCACAGTCCGAAAAAGGCGGAGTCGGAGAGATTTTTAAAGGAATGCATCCGGGAGAGACTCAAGAAGCTGGAACCCTCTGTCAAGCTCATGCTTAAGCTGACAATCCCCACGGAGAATAATCTCTATGAGGAGCTGATGGCGGATCCCCATGTGGTCCGCATCGTCGCGCTGTCCGGAGGCTATTCAAGGGAGAAGGCCGATGAACTCCTCGCAGGGAACCGCGGTCTGATTGCGAGCTTCTCCAGGGCGCTCTCCGAGGGCCTTAGGAAGCAGCAGACGGAGGAGGAATTCAGCGCCTCCCTTCGGACTGCAGTCGATGCGATCTATGAGGCCTCCATCCGCTGAAAGGGAAGAATGTCGGGAAGGAGCGCCGCCCTTTGCAGGGCTTGGGAAGGGAGAGAGTATATGGATAAAAAGGTAAAGGAACTGATCAACACGCAGATCAATAAGGAGTTCTACTCCGCCTATCTGTATCTGGATTTTTCCGGCTACTACAATGATCTGGGGCTCGACGGCTTCGCGAACTGGTACGAGGTCCAGGCGCAGGAGGAGAGGGATCACGCCATGCTGATGCGCCAATACCTCTATAATAACGGAGAGCATGTCACGCTTCTTCCGATCGAAAAGCCGGACAAGGAATATAAGACGGCGGAGGATCCGCTTCGCTTCGCTCTGGAGCATGAGAAGTATGTGACCGGGCTGATCAATGCGATCTATGCGGCAGCCGATGCGGTGCACGACTACAGGACGATGCAGTGCTTCGACTGGTT
Organism: Oribacterium sp. oral taxon 078 str. F0263; assembly: GCF_000469565.1. Lineage (NCBI taxonomy): Bacteria > Bacillati > Bacillota > Clostridia > Lachnospirales > Lachnospiraceae > Oribacterium > Oribacterium sp. oral taxon 078. Next base: position 83,712 of record NZ_KI273122.1, read on the forward strand.
TGTGAAGGAGCAGGGGGAGGAGGAGAAAAACGCCGAGGATCTCATCAAAAAGTATGAGCTCTACGGCGCTGATCCGAAGGGCCTCTATGCTCTGAATCAGGAGCTTCTGGGAAGGGCCTACGCGGCTCCGACGCTCGTGCTCTAGGATATGCGGCGGGGCTCTCAAGGGGACGGCCTTTTTCCATTTTGAGAGCCCCGTTTCCTTTATTTCAGGGCATCGTTATAGTGGGCGCGTTCTCCGCCGATGAATTTCGGACGGACTCTCGCCGCGCTGACGTGGGCTTTCCCGAGCTCTCGATATGCCAGACGGACGGGGACGGCGACTCGCTTAAGGTGCATGCCGATCAGGGTATCCCCGATATCGAGACCGGCATCCGCCCGGATCTCTTCCACGGCAACGGGATTTTGGAAGCTCTGCCATGCCGCAGTGGCGAAGGAACCTCCGGCCTTTGGCTGAGGGACGACATTCACGATGTCCAGCTGCGGGACGGCCTCCTCCTCTGTGATGATCGCGCGGTTTAAGTGCTCGCAGCACTGCGCGGCGAGGTAGATTCCCTTTTCCCGGCAGAGACGGTAGATGCCGGAGAAGACCGCTTCTGCGATCTCCGGCCTCGAGTTTGTGCCGATCCGTTCTCCGCAGATCTCGGAGCTGGAGCAGCCTACGACGAGAATCTGTCCCTTTTTCAGCCGGGCCTTCTCAAAAAGCTCAGAGCTCAGCTGATATGCTCTCTCTCTCAGGTTTTCCTCCATAGTGCCTCCTTTCCCCTGTGCGGGTATTCCGATATTCTGCAACCGACGCGGATATGTGCTAATAGAGATATAGCATAGTTTTTACGGAAATGCACCCTTTCTTGCCGCTTCTTCTTGACTTCGGCGGGGAATTTGCTATAATGAAAGCCAGTTTATACCCGAAGGGAGGTTTGGGGCTTTTCATGTCTAGTGTAATCGTAAAGGAAAATGAGTCTCTGGACAGCGCTTTACGCAGATTTAAGAGAAACTGCGCGAAGGCCGGAATCCAGCAGGAAATCCGGAAGAGAGAGCATTACGAGAAGCCGTCTGTCAGACGAAAGAAGAAGTCTGAAGCGGCGAGAAAGCGTAAGTTCAACTGAGAATTCGCTGCGAAGTGACGAAGCCGGCACAGCGGCTAATACAGAAGTCAGCACCTTGAGAGAGGGGCCCCGATTCAGAGATGAATTGGGGCCTTTCTTCTCGGAAGAAAATAGTATAGAATAATTAGAATGTCAGTGGAAGGATCCATGCCGGACTTGGCGGCGCTGTAACAGACAGATATAACGGAGGGGTATGGCGACAACGGAAATCATCCTGGAAATCCCGATAGAGCATGAGCGGAATGTGCTCGGTCAGCTGGACAGCCATTTGAAGAAGATCGAGAGGGCCTTTCATATCACGCTTGTGGATCGGGGAGGCGCTCTTAAGATCATCGGAGAGCAGGTTGAGGCGGAACGCGCTAAAAAGGTCTTTGAGAGTCTGATGCGGCTCTCGGAGCGGGGGAATCAGATTACAGAGCAAAATGTAGACTATGCGATCGCTCTCACGGTCTCTGAGAAATCCAGCGACAGTCTCGTGGAGATCGACAAGGATATCCTCGCGAGGACCGCGCTTGGGAAGCCGGTGAAGCCGAAGACACTGGGACAGAAGGACTATGTCGATCGGATCCGGGATAATATGCTTACCTTCGGCATCGGCCCCGCCGGGACCGGAAAGACCTATCTTGCGATGGCAATGGCGATCACCGCCTTTCGAAGACAGGAGGTCTCCCGCATTATCCTCACAAGGCCCGCCATTGAGGCGGGGGAGAAGCTTGGCTTCCTGCCCGGGGATCTTCAGTCCAAGGTAGATCCCTATCTGAGACCGCTCTACGATGCGCTCTACCAGATCATGGGGGCGGAGCAGTATCTTTCCAATGTGGAGAGAGGTCTGATTGAGGTTGCGCCGCTCGCCTATATGCGCGGCCGCACTCTGGACAACGCCTATATCATTTTGGATGAGGCGCAGAACACGACCCCCGCGCAGATGAAGATGTTTCTTACGAGGATCGGCTTCGGCTCCAAGGTGATCGTGACGGGAGATCTGACGCAGAAGGATCTGGAGGAGGGGAAGAGATCCGGGCTGGAGGATGCGATGCGGGTCCTCCGGGATGTGGAGGGAATCGCCTTCGCGGAGCTCACGAGTGCCGACGTCGTCCGCCACCCCCTGGTGCAGAGGATCGTAAACGCCTATGAGCAGGATGAAAAGAAGCGCATGGGAAAAGAGAAGACGCGCGGCGGCAGGGGAGGAAGCCAGGAGAGAAGGACGGACGGGGGACGGAGAACGCGGAAGGCATGACGATCAATCTTGATTTTGAGACAGAGAAGAGACTGGAGCTTCCCCTGGAGGAGATCATCACGGAAATCTGCGGGGCAGTGATCGCCTATGAGCACTGTCCGTTTTCCTGTGAAATCAGTGTGCTCTTCACAGACAATGAGGGGATCCGCATAATCAACCGGGACAGCCGGGGGATCGATGCTCCGACGGATGTGCTCTCCTTTCCGATGGCGGAATATGAGAGTCCGGGGGATTTTTCCCTCTTCCGGGAGGGGGATCCGGAGCTCTTCAACCCGGATACGGGGGATTTCTTTCTGGGGGATATCGTTCTGAATCTGGACCGGATCGAGTCTCAGGCGAGGGAATACGGACACAGCGAGCGGAGGGAGCTGGCCTTTCTGACCGCGCATTCCATGCTGCATCTTTTTGGCTATGACCATATGGCGGAGGGGGAGCGGAGCGAGATGGAGAGGCGGCAGCGAGAGATTCTGGAAGGAAAGGGCTATTGCCGATGAGCACAAAGCTACGGAAGGGAAGGAGAGGGAATTTCGTCGTCCAGGGCTCTCTCCTCGCCGCGGCCGGGATTCTGGTCCGCATCATCGGTATGGTCTACCGGGTTCCGCTCGCCGCCATCATCGGGGAAGAGGGAAATGGATACTATACCAGTGCCTTCGGCATCTATTCGCTGCTTCTGATTCTCTCCAGCTATTCCATGCCGACCGCGATTTCCCGCATTGTGTCCGGAAATCTCGCGAAGAAGCGCTATCGGAATACGGAGAGGGTGCTCCGGGCGGCCTTTCTCTACGCGAGCGGAATCGGCTTTATCATGTTTTCGCTGCTTTGGTTCGGGGCAGAGCCGATTGCCGTTTTATTGAAAAAGCCGGACTGCTCCTTTTCTCTCCGGGCGCTGGCCCCGACGGTATGGGTCATGGCCTATCTTGGGATACTGCGGGGCTATTTTCAGGGGACGGGAAATATGGTTCCGACAGCGGTCTCCCAGATTCTGGAGCAGGTTCTAAATGCGATTGTCTCCGTTCTCGCCGCGGGGCTGCTTTTCGGCGTGGGGGAGAGAGCCAGCCTCATCTACGGGAAGGAGGAGTATCCTTACGCCTACGGTGCCGCCGGAGGCTGTATCGGCACCGGCGCCGGCGCCTTCGCCGCCCTGATTTTCTTTGTGCTGCTCTATCTCTCCCAGCGCTATCTCATGCGATGCCGGGTGGTCCGGGACAAGGGGAGGCGGGACAGCTACCGGAGAATCATAGTCATTCTTGCGGGGACGATGCTCCCGATTCTGCTCTCCAGCACCGTGTACAATATTTCCTCCGTCCTCGATGACTATCTTTTCGGAAACATCATGACGAAGATCGGGAGAGCGGAGCATATCATCCGGGAATGGGGAATTTTCGGGGAGTATCATATTCTCTTTAATATCCCGGTCGCACTGGCGAATGCGCTTTCCTCCTCTCTGATTCCCAGTCTGACCAGGGCCGTAGAGGAGCACGAGAGGAAGGATATCGTATCCCGCGTGCGCTACAGCATTCGTTTTACCATGCTGATCGCCATTCCGGCGGCGGTGGGCCTCTCTGTTCTCGCAGAGCCGATCTGCCGCATGCTTTTCCCCGGAAAGAATGTACAGCTTCTCATCAATCTGACGAGAATCGGATCTCTTGCGGTGGTATTCTACTCTCTCTCAACGATCAGCAATGCGATCCTCCAGGGACTCGGGCATCTGAACATTCCGCTTCGAAATGCGGTGTATGCGCTCATACTTCATCTTATCGCCCTGGTTCTCCTCCTTTTTATGGGATTTGGGATCTATGGAGTCGTGCTCTCGAATATCTTTTTCGCTTTTGTCATGTGCATTCTGAATCAGCGCGCAATTCAGAGACATGTCCGTTACCGGCAGTACCTTCGAAAGACCTATCTCTATCCGATCATCGCAAGCGCTTTCATGGGGGGCGCGGCCTATGGGAGCTATCGCGCGGCCGCCCTCATGCTGCCAGCCTCAATCCGCTTTGGCCGGGTCGGTTCTATGCTGGAGCTTCTGCCCTCGCTTTTTCTCGCCGTACTGGTGTATTTTTTCTTTCTGCTTCGGATGCGCGCCTTTACGAAGGAGGATCTCGACAATATGCCGATGGGGAGAAAGCTGAGAAGGTTTCTGCGCTAGGCTCCGCCCTTTTCATCGGAGGGAGAAGGCGGCTTTCTTTGCCCTGCCGCGTTCTTTCGGAGCTTTTCCTTTGGAGCCGGGGGAGGATTTTATGAGGAGAGTGATTGTCGCCGGGGGAGGCGCGGCCGGGATGGCCGCCGCCATAGCGAGTGCGCGCTGCGGGGCGGGTGTGCTTCTTTTGGAAAGAAACCAAAGGCTCGGAAAGAAGCTCTCTCAGACCGGAAACGGGCGCTGCAATTTTACCAACCGGGACTTTTCCTTTCGAGAGGGAATCTACCGCTCGGAGACAGCGGATTTTCCGGAGCGGGCCCTTCAGGGCTTCGGTCCGGAGGAGATGCTCTCTTTTATGAAAAGCGTGGGGATTTTCCCGAGGTTTCGCGGAAATTACGTCTATCCGGCCTCGGATCAAGCCTCATCGGTCTCGGAGCTCATGGAGGAGGAGCTCCGGCAGCTCGGCGTCAAAATATTGACGGGGCACAGGATAGAAAAGATCCAAAGGGACGAGGGAGGATCCTTTCTGCTTTTATCCTCCTCCGGGGAGGGAGAAAGAGAGGAGCAGCGCTGCGATGCGCTGATCCTCGCCCTTGGCTCAGCGGCGGCTCCGAGGACCGGCTCCGAGGGGGACGGATATCCGATCGCGGAGAGCTTTGGGCACAGCATCGTGCCGCCGGTTCCCGCCCTCTGTGCGCTTCGCTGCGAGGGAAGCTTTTACCGGGAACTCTCCGGTGTCCGCTGCGATGCCTCCCTTCGTCTCCTCATCTCCGGGAGGGAAAAGGGAAGGGAGAGAGGGGAGCTTCAGCTCACGGATTACGGGATCTCCGGCATCCCGGTCTTTCAGCTGAGCCGCTATGCATCCTATGGCATTTTGAGAGGAGAGGAGGTTTTTGCGGAGCTCGACTTCCTCCCCGCTGTCTCCGAAAACGCCCTCCTTTCGGAGCTCTTCCGGCTGAGACAGAGCTTCCCCGAAAGGAGCGCGTACAGTCTTCTCCTTGGGCTTATGAACGGAAAGCTCGCCGGGACGCTCCTCTTGGTCTCGGGAATCGGGAGGGGAAGAAGAGCCCGTGAGTTAAGCGGGAGGGAGCTTCATGCGCTTTCCTCCCGGATCAAGAGCTTCCGGAGCAGAGTCCTCTCTGCAAATCCATTTTCTCAGGCGCAGTGCGCGGCGGGAGGGGTAAGCTGCCGGGAGATCGAGCCTGAGAGCATGGAGAGCAGGATCTGCCCGGGGCTGTATTTTGCGGGAGAGCTTTTGGATGTGGACGGGATCTGCGGAGGCTATAATCTGCATTTTGCCTTTGCAAGCGGTCTTAAGGCGGGGAGAGCTGCGGCGGGGAAGCCCGCTTTACGGAGGGGGAAGGTCTCCCCGCGGGCGGGGAAGCCCGTTTTACGGGAGGGGAAGATTTCTCCCTGGGCGAGGAAGTCCTCCTCGCGGGGAAGGAAGAGAGAGAAGGGGAGGAGATATGATACGGATCAGTGAGCTCAGACTTCCGGTCCTCGCGGGAGAGGGGGAAATCCGAAGGAAGGCGGCCTCCCTCCTCCGCGTCCGGGAGGATAAGATCAGAGATTTCACGATTTTACGGCGTTCCATCGACGCGAGAAAGAGGGGGAAGGAGATCCGTTTCTCCTACACCGTTCTTCTTTCCCTAAAGGATGGAGGGGAGGAGAGGCTTTTAAAGCGGCTCGGAAATCCCAGGCTCTCGCTCTCGGAGCAGAAGAGCTACCGGATTCCGGCTCTTCCGGAGAGGATTTCCGGGAAGAGCCGGGAGGAGTATTTTTCAGAATATGGGAATCGGCCCCGAATCGTCGGATTCGGTCCGGCGGGGATGTTTGCGGGGCTCCTTCTTGCGAGGATGGGGGCTTGTCCTCTGATCTATGAGAGGGGAGGGCCCGTTGAAGAGAGGGAGAAGGCCGTGCTTTCGCTCTGGAAGGACGGGAGAGCGGATCTCTCCTCCAATCCCCAGTTCGGGGAGGGCGGGGCGGGGACATTTTCCGACGGAAAGCTGAATACGCTCGTGAAGGATCCGGACGGCCGCTCCCGCTTTGTGCTCTCCGAGTTCGTCCGCGCGGGTGCTCCGGAGGAGATTCTGATCGACGGAAAGCCTCACATTGGAACGGATCTCCTCCTTGCTATCGTGCGAAACATCCGGGAGGAGATCCTCTCTCTCGGAGGAGAGATCCGCTTCCACAGCCAATATCATTTCAGAGGGGAGGAGAGCTCTCCTTTGATTCTTGCGATCGGGCACAGCGCGAGGGACAGCTACAGGGAGCTTTTGGAGCTCGGCCTTTCGATGCGGCCGAAGGACTTCGCGATGGGCTTTCGCATTCAGCATCCCCAGGCCCTCATTGACCGCGCGCTCTACGGGGAGATCTCGGAGGAGATGCGGAAAGCTCTTGGGCCGGGCGCGTATAAACTGAGTTTTACGAATTCGTCCGGCCGCGCGCTCTACAGCTTTTGCATGTGTCCCGGAGGCTATGTCATCAATGCTTCCTCGGAGGAGGGGGGGCTTTGCGTGAACGGGATGAGCTGTCACAGCCGGGACAGCGGAACTGCGAACTCCGCGATCGTTATGGCGATTCGGAAGGAGGACTACGGGGACGGAAGGGATCCCATGTCCGGGATCTTACTCCAAAGGGAGCTGGAGGAGAGATGCTTTCGTCTATGCGGGGGAAGGATCCCGATGCAGCGCTACGGGGCCTTCCGGGATGCGGTATCGGAAGGGGAAAGAGAGAGAGATTTCCTTCCTGAAGGACTGGGGGATGGGGAGGGGGATCCGATGTCTCCGGCCTTCCGCGGCCTCTTTTCGGAGGCGGATCTCAGCACGATTTTCCGTTTCGGGGAGGATTCCCCGTATCGGAGCCTCAACTGCTTTAATACGCTTTTTATCGAGGGAATGGAGAGCTTTTCCCGCCGCATCCCCGGCTTCAACCGGGAGGATGCGGTCCTCTGCGCGCTGGAGAGCAGGACCTCCTCCCCGATCCGCATCCCCCGGGATGAAGACTTTCACTCTAATCTCCGCTTCCTCTATCCCTGCGGGGAGGGGGCCGGATATGCCGGAGGGATCATGAGTGCCGCGATGGACGGCATGAAGACAGCGGAGGCACTTTCTGCGGATTACTGCGCGGGGAGGATTCCCTGGAAAAGCTATCGTGAAATCCTATAAGAGAAGAATTTCATAAAAAGCCTTGATTTGTTTTTTGAGGGAGGGACAGATAGAATAGAGGAGGTTCCAGATGCTCGGTGAGAAGATGGGGAGTGGGAATGACTTCTATTCAAAGAAAAACCCAAAGAGAAACGGAGGATTCTGTACAGAGCGCGATCACACGGGAGGCGCTCCTTGAGATGGAGCAAAAGCCGAGAACCGGCATGCAGAAAACCTTCGATCTGCTCAAGGCCCTTTCTCCGATTCTTGCGGCTGTACTCGCGTTACTGGAATATCTGTATCTGCCGAATCACCCGGGCAATGAGGCGAGCTATACCTATGTATTTTTTCTGGGGATTTTGCTTTTCGGAAATCTCGTTTTTCTTCTCTTCTCCCTCCGCTCCAGGCTCTCCTATTATCGTTATCTCTACCACGCGCCCTTCCGCGCGCTGGTATTCTTTCTTCTCCTTTTCTACGATGTTCTGACTTTAAAGAGCGGGATTTTGCTTATGCCGTATTTTCCCTGGGCGGACCGCATCTTAAATGCCATGATTTCCGATCGGGGCTATCTCCTTCAGTGCACGCTGAGCTCTCTCTACCTCCTTTTCTGCGGCTATTTCTCGGGGCTTCTGGCCGGCCTCGTCAGCGGAATCGCCTGCGGATATAATCAGAGGATCAACTACTGGATCGAGCCCTTTATGAAGCTCCTCGGGGCGATCCCGAGCACCACATGGATCCCGATCGTCCTGGTGCTTTCGGCCTCTCTTTTCCGCGGCAGTGTCTTCATCATTGCGCTCGGCGTGTGGTTTTCCATCACACTCTCTACGATCACCGGTATCCGAAATATTGATAAATCCTATTATGAGGCGGCGCGAACCCTCGGGGCCTCCGGAGTGCAGCTGATAAGGAATGTCGCGATCCCATCGGCGGTCCCCAGCATATTCCAGGGAATGATACAGGCGATGAGCTCCGCCTGCACGGCTCTTCTTGTCGCGGAGATGATCGGTGTGGAGTCGGGTCTTGGCTGGTATATCACCTGGCAGAAAAGCTGGGCGGAATACGGCAAGATGTACGGGGCGATCATCCTGATCTGTCTGATCTTTGTCGGCGTCAACTTTATTCTGGGCTGCATCAGGAGCCGTGTGCTCCGCTGGCAGGAAGGAATGGTGAAGGCATGAGTCTTTTGCTGGAGGGGGTTTCCAAGAGCTTTGCGGGGAGCGGGGATGATGTCACAAATGCCCTCGATAAGATCGATCTTTGTGCGGAGGCGGGGGAGTTTCTGTGCATCGTAGGGCCGAGCGGCTGCGGAAAGTCCACGATCCTCCGCCTGATTGCTGGCCTGATCGAGCCTACAACGGGGACGCTCAGTCTGAACGGGAAGCCAATCCGCGGGACGGATCCGATGCGGGGGATGGCCTTTCAGAAGCCGACGCTCTTTCCCTGGATGACGGTGGAGAAGAATATCGCCTTTGGCCCGAGGATGCAGAAGAAGCGAAAGCCGGAGATGGTGGAGAAAATGCTCCGGATCACAAAGCTTGAGGCCTTCCGGAACGCGTATCCCCACCAGCTTTCAGGCGGTATGGCACAGCGGGCAGCGCTCGCGAGGACCATGGTCAACGAGCCGGAGATCTTCCTTCTCGATGAGCCGCTCGGCGCTCTGGATGCCTTTACAAGGATGAAGATGCAGGACGAGCTCCTCGAGATGTGGCGGGAGAAGAAAAATATGATGATGATGGTGACACATGATGTGGATGAGGCCATCTACATGGGAAGCCGCGTGATCGTGATGGCGCCGAGCCCCGGGAGAATCCTGAAGGATATCCCGATCGCTCTCCCCTATCCCAGAGACCGGCTGGCAGATACCTTTCTCCGGTATCGGGATGAGATCATGCGGCTTCTCGGAATCGGCAGCGAGAAAATATCGTGAGGGCGGATGAGCGGAAAGAGGAACTTTTGGTATGCGGCAGGGATGAAGTCCGGACGCCGCGCAGGAATCAGGGTTCAGGGAGGATTCAGATGAAAAAGAATTTTTTTGTCGTGCTGGCACTGGCGCTTTCTGCGTCGATGCTTTTAGCGGGATGCAGCACCCAGGTGGGAAAGACGACCGGATCGGAGAGCGGAGAAGGGACAAAGAAGGAGACGGAAGCGAAGAAGGAGGAAGACGGAAAGAGCTCCTCCGAAGCCGCAGAGGAGAAGGGGAGCCAAGCATCGGCGCTCTCTTCCGCAGAGATTGAGCATCATCCGCTTGAGCTCACAGCGGAGGAGGAAGAGGCTTGGAAGAAGGAGCCGGCCTACGGGAAGACGATCCGGATCGGCTATAACGGAGGCCTCTGCCTCGGCGCCTTCGGCATCGCACAGGAGGAGGGCTTCTATGAGGCGGAGGGGCTGAAGACGGAGATCACGAAGATGACGGTACAGTCGGATGCGATTGGGACCGGAAAGGTCGATGTCACGGGAGATCACATCGCCGCCCTCCTCGTCCCCGCGACAAAGGGCGTGAATATGGTCTTTACGAGGGGCTGCCACAGCGGCTGCAAATCCCTCTATGTACTGGGAAGCTCCGAGATTCAGTCTACAGCGGATCTGAAGGGAAAGACGATCGCGATCGCGGACGGGATCGGGGGCTCCGATCACAATATCAGTCTTCGCTTTCTGAGTAAGGACCATATTGATCCCTCCGAGGTGCAGTTCAAGGTCGTCTCTTATGACGCGGTTATCCTCGCTCTGCAAAACGGCGAGGTACAGGGGGCTACATTGAGCGATCAGTTTGCCCGGAAGTTTGTGGATGACGGAACGCTTCGCATGATCCGCTCCCTGACGACAGATGAGGACTTTAAGACGGAGCCCTGCTGCATCCATGCGGTAAACGGAGATTTCCTGAGGGAGAATCCGATCACGGTAAAGAAGCTGACCCATGCGCACGAGGAGGCGAGCAAGTGGATTCAGTCGCATAAGGAAGAGTTTGTGGATATCATGCTGAAGATGAACTGGGCCTCCGGGGAGCGGGACAAGGTCCTGGATTTTGCGGACAGCCTGGACTTCGATATCCCGGATGAGAACACGGAGAAGACGCTGGAAAGCATCATAGACGACTATAAGGGCTTCGGTCTGGTGGATAAGGACAGCGATACCAAGTCGGTCCTGAATAAGATTTGGGACCCGGTGCTGGAGCAGTCCTGATAAGAGCCCGGGACTATACGTTATAGGAGAAAAGGCTTCGAAGCCGCAGCATTGCCCGGACGGAAGAAGAAAAGAGAAAAAGAGAAAAAGGGAAAAGGAACAAAGGAGAGAAGAGCCGAGGTTTCCAAATAGGGAGGCCAAGGCTCTTTATGATTTCTGGAAAATGTGCTAGAGTCAGCTGTGCGGCGTTTCAAATACCAAATCACTGAATGCCGGATAGGATATGCGGGCAAAGTGACGGGGCTGTTCATGGACCGGCCAGGCAGGGCATGCCGCATTGAAGATGCGGTAGAGAAGAAGCGGGGCAAGATGAGATGACAGATCAAAAGAGAGGAATCCTTTTTATTGTGCTGGCTGCGGCGGGCTTTTCTCTGATGGCCGTTTTCGTGCGGCTTTCGGGGAAGCTTCCCGTGATGGAAAAGGCCTTTTTCCGAAATATCGTTGCGGCTTTGGCTGCGTGGATCATTTTAAGGCGCTCCGGGGAGCGCTTTCATCTGGAAAAGAGAGAATGGCTTCCGCTTTTCCTCCGTTCCCTCTTTGGGACGATCGGGCTCATCGCAAATTTCTGGGCGATTGACCGGCTGGGGATCGCGGATGCTGCGATGCTCAATAAGATGTCCCCCTTTTTTGCGATATTGATGTCTCTTTTTATCCTAAAGGAGACGCCGGGCAGGAGGGATATCCTCTGCCTCATCACAGCGCTTTTCGGGGCGGCGCTCGTGATTAAGCCGGGAGTCGGACTCGCGCAGCTTCCCGCCCTCGTCGGCCTCCTCGGGGGCCTTTTCGCGGGAACGGCCTATACCTATGTGAGAAAGCTCGGAAAAAACGGAGTGAAGGGACCGATCATCGTCTTGGCCTTCTCTGTGTTCTCCTGTGCGGCCTGTCTTCCTTTTTTAATCATGGATTTTCATCCGATGACGCTAAGACAGCTGCTCTTTTTGCTCCTCGCAGGGGCGGCGGCGACGCTGGGACAGCTCGGAATCACGGCGGCTTACCGCTTCGCCCCGGCAAAGGAGATCTCTGTCTTTGATTATTCGCAGGTGGTTTTCGCCGCGATATTCGGCTTTTTCCTCTTCGGGGAGCTGCCGGATGCCGTGAGCTTTCTCGGCTATTTCCTCATCATTGGAACCGCTCTGTATCGCTGGAGGGCAGCAAGGTCTGTATGAAGCGGAAGGAGCGGATGAGAGAGATAGAGAAAAGAATATCATCAAAGCTTTTTTAAAACAGCGGCCTGCCGTTTCCCGGGATCATCTCGGGATTCACATTAAAAAGAGAAGCAGGCGGGAGATTTACCCAGCCTGCTTCTCTTTTTCCGTGCGCCCAGCGGCGCATGTTTCTGAATGTTATCTTCCCGGTCCGGGCTCTGCTAAGCGGTGAGAAGACAGGGCCGAAGGAAAGACCGGACTATAGCTTGAGGAGAAGATCCTGATTCTCCAAAAGGACAGCTGCGGCCCGGCAGGCCTCGCAAATACAGATTTTCTCGCCCTTTGCCTTTGCCTCTTCCGCCTGCTTCCGGACTGCCTCCGCCGTATCTTTTCCGAAGGCTTTCTCTCCGTCCGGAGAGGACGCAAAGGCGATCAGACCATCGATGCTTGTGACATCCTCCTTCAGCTCCTTGATGAGGGCTTCTGCGGCTTTTTTCTCCTCTGCCGTGCCGATAGAGGCGAGGTAATCCTCTCCGGCCTTTTTGGCCTCAGGACAGACAGAACCCGCTGCGATGAGCTTTTTTACCTCTTCCAGGATTGCTTTTTTGTCCATATGCACTCTCCCTTCTGTCAATGAAAGATTTCCTGCACTGAAATTATTATATCCCTTTTTCCTGAATCCGCAATCCCGGACGGAGAGGCGCGGGAAAATTTCTGTTTTGCAGCTGTTTCTGATCTTACATAAGCGGGAAGCATCCCTCTTTTTCTTCTTGAATTATATCAGTTTCCCTGAGAAAAGGGTTTAAACAAGATCAAACGCTATGATGACCCGCCAGTTAATACCGCATTTCAAGAACATGGATATCTTCCGTGAAGATTTTTGAAGAAAATCAGAAAATACACTTCTAATTGCATAGAAAATGAAATTAAATGTTGTTTTTTAAAAGAATGTAAGTATAATGGTAAATATTAGGAGGCTGACGAAATGTTGGTACAGTTTAATTTTAAAAACTATAAGTCCTTCCGGGATGCTTCATCCCTGGACATGACAGCAACAAAAATCACGGAGCATCCATCGCATGTCGTGACGGCGGGAGGAGATAAGCTCCTTTCTGTCGCTGCGATTTATGGCGCAAATGCCAGCGGAAAGTCCAATATTTATGAAGCCTTCGCTTTTATGAAGGACTACGTTATCAATTCCTTCGGTTACGGCCGAGAGGGTGAGATTGACATTGCGGATAGAAATAAAACGGTTCCGTTTCTCTTTGACACAGACAGCAGGAATGCGGAAAGCGAATTTGAAGTTTTTTTCATGGATCCCACTGATGAGAAGGAGAGGACATATCAGTACGGCTTCTGTCTTTTGGGAACAGAAGTTATTGAGGAGTGGCTTTACAGTAAGGCAAAGTCATCCCGCAATGACTACAGGACCATCTTTTACCGGAAAAGAGGAGAGGATTTTATCTCCGATGGAATCCCTAAAAAGGCAGCTGAAAACTTGCTCATCTCGCTGGAGCCGGAGACACTGGCTGTTTCTCTTGGCGCAAAGCTGAAGATCAGCAAGCTCCAACTTGTCCGTGACTGGTTTATGAAACACGAGGTGATGGATTTCGGGAGCCCTGCTGAGAATTTCTTTCGCTCGGCACTGTTACCCAAGGGATTTGTAAGAGACAAGTCTGTTCAGGATAATGTGGCATGCTACCTGTCCGCCTTTGATGAATCTATCATCGGATTTGAAATAGAGGAAGTTCGGACGTTGGAAGAAAAGGTAGAAAAGGTCTACAGGATCAATGCCCTTCACAGGCTCGCAGGTAGTGACAAAGTGCAGAGTATTCCCCTGCAGAACGAATCGAGCGGAACACTCAAAATGTTTGCGTTATATCCGGCATTAAAATCCGTGTTTGAGCATGGCAGTCTGTTGGTTGTTGACGAGCTTAATGCAAGGCTTCATCCACTGCTTATAAGGAATATCATCCTTTCATTTTTGTCGCCGGATATTAACCCGAACCATGCACAGCTGCTCATGACGACACATGATATTTGGCAGTTCAGTAACGAATTCTTAAGGCGAGATGAGCTCTGGATGACCGACAAGACAAAAGAAGGTGTATCTACCCTTTATTCCGTGGCCGACTTCAAAGATGAGGATGGAAATAAGGCGAGGAGAAATGAAGCCCTCGCGAAAAGGTATCTGCTTGGAAACTATGGCGGTATCCCTGCCCTGAAACCGTTTAACATGCTGGGGAAGGGAGGCGCTGATGGCAAAAAAGAATGAGTTTTCCAAAGGCAGGGCAGGAAAAAAACATGACAGGAGTATGCGCTTTGCTTCAAGGACGCCTCTTCTCGCTTACTACCTGATTGTGACGGACACAAAGAAAACGGAGAAAAACTACTTTGATGGGCTGAAAGATAGTATTCCTGCCGAGATCAGAGACAGAATTGTCATCCATGTGGAAAAAGCAAAGACAACGTATAGCCTCATAGAAAAAACGCAGGAACTGTTAAGCAGCAGTGTCCAGCAAAGAATTCCGTGGATTGTTTTTGACAGGGATGAAGTTAAAAATTTTGATGAAATAATAGAAAGAGCTATCTGCAATGAAATCAATGTCGGATGGTCGAATCCGTGCTTTGAGATCTGGATGTTTGCGTATTTCGGAACGATGCCGAATATCATTGATTCTATTAGCTGCTGCAGGCGGTTTGAAGAACGGTTTGAGAAAGTCACAGGCCAGAAATACCAAAAGAGTGATAAGGATATTTTCAGAAAACTGGATCAGCATGGCAGTTTTAAAAAGGCATATCTTTTGGCGGAAAAGAATCTTAAGAAGGCAAAGGATCTACATGAAAAACCTTCTGAGTCAATTCCGGCATGCACGGTTCATCATCTCGTTAAAGAGATTAAGGATAGGGCTGCAGGCAATGAAAATCAGGTTAAAGAATAGTCCTGCGCGGTAAAATGAGATGCGGACTGCGGCATTGCCCCGTCCATTCTGAGTGGAAAGGAAATTTTGGTATGAAGTATGATTTTGGGATAAAGGGAAATTCCGATAAAATGTCTATGGAGAGAGGAGAACGCGAGGATGGGTGAGTACAGGATAGAGCATGATACGATGGGAGAGCTCAGGGTCCCGGCGGAGCGTCTCTGGGGGGCGCAGACAGAGCGCTCCCTCGAAAATTTTCGGATCGGGACAGAGGAAATTCCGCGGGAGCTGATCCGGGCGCTCGCGCTTTTAAAGTATGCGGCGGCAGAGGCGAATGAGAAGCTCGGAATGCTGGATCAGCCGAGAGCAAAATGCATTCGGGATGCGTGCAGGGACATTATCGACGGGAAGTACCCGAAGGAGTTTCCGCTTAAGGTCTGGCAGACGGGCTCCGGGACGCAGAGCAATATGAATATGAACGAGGTGATTTCGCATATTGCCATGAGGGCGGATCCGGGGATAAAGATGCATCCGAACGACCATGTCAACCGATCCCAGTCCTCCAATGATATCTTTCCGAGCGCCATGCATGTAGCGGCGCTTTTGGGGATCCGGGAGAGCCTTTTGCCCGCGGCGGATGGTCTGATCGAAAGCATGAAGCGGCTGGAGGAGGAAAATCGCGAGCTCATAAAGATCGGCCGCACGCATTTACAGGACGCTGTGCCGCTTCGCTTCCGTCAGGAGATCTCCGGCTGGAGAGGGATGCTGGAGGAGTCCCGGGAGCAGATCCTGGAGTCCTCGGAGCGACTTCGGAGGCTTGCCGTCGGTGGTACCGCAGTGGGAACCGGGCTGAACTGCCCGGAGGGCTTTGACAGGCTCTGCTGTGAGAGCCTTTCCGGACTCACGGGGGAAAGCTTCTCGCCGGAGCCGAACAAGTTTCATGCTCTTAGCGCAAAGGACAGCTATTCGTATCTCAGCGGCGCCCTGAGGACGCTGGCGGCGAATCTCATGAAGATCGCGAATGATGTGCGCTGGCTCTCCAGCGGGCCGCGCTGCGGACTTTGCGAGATCAGCATCCCGGAAAATGAGCCGGGGAGCTCCATCATGCCGGGGAAGGTCAATCCGACGCAGTGCGAGGCCATCACGATGATCGCGATTCAGGTGATGGGAAACGATGTGACGATCGGCATGGGAGCGAGCCAGGGAAACTTTGAGCTCAATGTCTTTATGCCGGTCCTGGCCTATAATATGATGCAGTCGATCCGTCTCCTAAGCGATGGGATGCGCTCCTTTGACAGGCACTGCGTGAGCGGCATCCGGGCAAAAAGAGAGAATATGGAAGAAAAGCTGCAGCGTTCTCTCATGCTCGTCACCTGCCTAAGCCCCCGGATCGGCTATGATAATGCCGCAAAATGTGCGCACAAGGCCCTGGAGGAGGGGACTAGTCTGAAGGAGGCGGTCACGGCGCTGGGCTTTCTCGACGCTTCGGAATATGAGGAGGCGGTCCGCCCGGAGAGGATGCTGTGAGATTTTGAGGGAGCGAAAGACGTCGGAGAGAATGCGGGCTTTGCGCTCCTTGACAAGCCTTCCGTATCCTGTGTAGAATAAAAAAGCGGGGTCATCCCGATTGCGCGCCGATTCGGCGCAGTTTTCAGAGAAAGAGGACGGCTATGAAGCATATCATCACCTTGAACACAAGAGACATGGAGAAGAGCATGGAGAACGGAGGCTGCGGCGAGTGCCAGACCTCCTGCCAGTCCGCCTGCAAGACAAGCTGCGGCATCGCGAACCAGCAGTGCGAGAAGGAAGGAAAGTAAGCTCCAATCGGCGCTTCGTTTTTGTCTCTCGGCCGGGGCGGGAATGTCCCGGCTTTCTCATGCCGAAGTTTCGCGCTGCCATCCCATGCGGCTGCGGAGTCCGGCATTTCGGGTCTTTCTGCGGGGCGGCTTTCGCCCGAAGGAGACCGACAGGACAGAGCATGATTCATCAATATAAAATGAATGGCTATAATATCGTGATCGATGTCTTCAGCGGAAGTGTCCATCTCGTGGACTCTCTCGCCTACGACGCGATCCGTCTTCTGGATCTCGGGAAAAGCGAGGAGGAGGCCCGGGAGGAGCTTTTGAAGGAGAAGCCGGAATACAGTGAGGAGGAGCTTCGAGACTGCTTCTCCGATATCCGGGAGCTCATCTCCGAGAGGAAGCTTTTCTCCAGGGATATCTATGAAAATATCGCGGGGAGGCTGAAGCAAAGCTCCAATGTCATAAAGGCGCTCTGCCTTCTCGTCTCGCACCGCTGCAATCTGAACTGCTCCTATTGCTTCGCCTCTCAGGGAAGCTTTTGCGGGAAGCAGGGACTTATGAGCTTTGAGATCGGGAAGAGGGCGCTCGACTTTCTGATTGAGAATTCCGGGAGCCGGAGAAATCTGGAGGTGGACTTCTTCGGAGGAGAGCCGCTGGTAAACTTCGAGGTCTGCCGGAAGCTCGTCTCCTATGCCAGGTCCATCGAAAAGGAGCACGGGAAGAATTTCCGCTTTACTCTGACGACAAACGGAGTCTCCGTGACGGACGAGGTGATCGAGTGGGCGAACCGGGAGTGCTACAATGTGGTCCTGAGTCTGGACGGAAGGCGGGAGGTCAACGACCGCTTCCGCGTGGACAGCGGGGGAAGGGGGAGCTACGAGAGAATCGTGCCGAACTTCCGGAAATTCGTGAAGGCCAGAGGAGACAGGGGCTACTATATGCGGGGGACCTTTACGCATTATAATACGGATTTCACGGAGGACATCTTCCATATGGCGGACGCGCTCGGCTTTACGGAGCTTTCCATGGAGCCGGTTGTGACTTCTCCGGAGGATCCCTGTCATCTGACGGAGGAGGATCTCCCGAAGCTCTATGAGCAATACGAGCTTTTGGCAAAGGATATGATCCGCCGAAGGCGGGAGGGAAAGCCCATCACCTTCTATCACTACATGCTGGATCTTGACCGTGGCCCCTGTATCTACAAGCGGATCTCCGGCTGCGGAAGCGGCACGGAATATATGGCGGTCACGGCCTGGGGGGAGCTCTATCCCTGCCATCAGTTTGTCTCCGATCCGGAATACCGGCTGGGCGATATATGGAAAGGAGTCACGGAGGAAAAGATCCGGGATGAGTTTCGCTCCTGCAATATTTACGCCCGGCCCGACTGCAGAAAATGCTGGGCACAGCTCTACTGTGCCGGGGGCTGTGCCGCCAACGCGCTCCATGCCGTCGGCGATATCCACGGCTGCTATGAATACGGCTGCAGGCTCTTCCGAAAGCGGATCGAGTGCGCGCTTATGATGAAAGCGGCGGAAGCGCAGCAGCCCTGTCCTGTCTCCTGAGAGGGAATGACAGCGTAAATGAGCCCGGATTCCGTGGGAATCCGGGCTCATGATCTTACTCATCGTATTTGTCTTAGTCTTCCGTAATCCTGTGAGACGGCATATAGTTTTTAATAGTAATAATCAGGTATAATCGCTCTGAATACCAGTGCGCTGCAGGAGAAGACGAGGAGGAAGATCACCAGGAAAATCAGCATAAGGCAGAGGAGAGATCTCGAATAGTTTCTCAGATTGATGTTCGTCGTTCCTCCGAAGCTGAAGATCAGGACAAGGATGAGCCCGACAAGCGGAATTGAAAAGAGGAGGGCGTAGCCGACATAGCCCCACATAGTGATCGGTCTATACTCCGGCGGGATTGCCGGTTCTCCATAGTTTTGCAGCGGAGCATTCTGCTGCTGCGACTGGTAATATTGATTAAAGCTTGCCCCGGAAGCACTGTCTTGCTGCCTGGGAAGCTCCGTTCCGCAGTGATCGCAAAAGCGCTGACCGTCCGGGTTCTCATTTCCGCAATTCGGGCATTTCATAATGGGCTCCTTCCTTTTTCCTGCCAGTGGGACGGAATGCAGCTCTGAGAAGAGCTGCGCAGACTGTGCTGCCGGTAATTTTCAGCATAAATGTCCGCTCTTTTCCTCATTTTATCATAGATGAGGCGGGCTGAACAGATCCATTCCCCTTATGAGGACAGTCTTTTTCGACTTTTTCCGGCAGATGCGAGGGCGGGATTTTTTGCGGCTTTGCTATAAAAAAACGCTATATCTTTATGAATATCTATAAAAACATAGGACTTGACCGAAGCGAAGTCTATGTCTAGTATCCAAGGTGAATGCGCCAGTGGGAGCTCTGCGGCGCCTTTTTGCTTTGTCCTTTGGGACGGTCGAGGAAAATGGCGGCAAGGGGAAATACCGCAATAGTCTCCGTTTGTCGGAAGAAAAGAGGAAAAGAAAAGAGGAAAAAATGAAGAAAAAAATCAGCTTATTACTTGCCGTTCTCATGCTGCTTTTTTCCGTCGCAGCCTGCGGCTCCGCTCCTTCTTCTAAGGATCAAAGCGCGTCCGGAACAGCGGTGGAGAGCAAAGCCTCGTCGGATGCGTCCGGCTTTAAGGCACAGATTCTGTTCTGCGGCTCTACCTCGCTCTATCCGATCCTGTCTTCCCTGGCTTCGTCTTTTACGGAAAAATACGAGAGCTGGGATAAGGTGGACCCCTCCTTTCCGAAGGAGAATATCTCCATCTATGTTGCGCCGGGCGGCTCAGGGGTCGGCGTGCAGGCGGCTATCGATAAGACCGCGGATTTCGGGATGCTCGCCCGCGACATCAAGGACTCCGAGGTAGAGAAGCTCGGGGCGGACTATCAGAGCTGGGTTGTGGCAAGGGATGCGCTGACGGTCTCCGTCAATGCGAAGAATCCCGCTGCGGAGAAGCTGGATAATCTGGATACGGAGATGATACAAAAGATTTTCGACGGGGAGATCGGCACATGGAAGCAGGTAGACGACAGCCTCCCGGATGAGCCGATCAATGTATACATCCGCGATCTCTCGGGCGGCGCCTATGAGGTATTTCAGAAGGCGATCATGGGGGATAAGGAGATCACTCCCTCCGCGACGCAGTCCGCTTCCATGACGGAGCTTGCGACCAATGTTTCGAATGATCCCTGGGGGATAGGCTACGTTGGCTACGGCGCATTCAATAAGGCGAACAAGGAGACCGTTTCGCTCAAGGCCTTTAAGGTGGATGGGATCGAGGCGACAAAGGAGAATATTCTGAGCGGAAGCTACAAGATCCAAAGACCGGTCATGTTTGTGACGGGAGAGAAGCCCGCAAAGAATGAGGAGGCTTTCATAGACTATATCTTTTCGCAGACGGGCTATGATGTCATAGAGGCGAACGGATATATTCCGGCCTTTACGGTATAAGCGCCCGGAAGAGGGAAGCATCTCCCAAAGAAGCCGGCTGAATTCAGGCGGGTGCAGGAGACTGCTGTTCCGGATGGAGGGGAGGCGGAAATGAGAAAAATGGAAAACAGGCTTTTTATCGGCTGCCTCCTCCTTCTCCTCTTCCTGACCGTGTTTTTGCTTCTCTTTGTGATGTATTTTATCGGAAGAGAGGCTCTTCCGACCTTTCGTGAGCTTTCGCTTTTTTCATTTCTTTTCGGAGAGAGGTGGATGCCCGTTGATCTTGGGGGCGAAAAGGCGTTCGGAATCTTTAACTTTATCGCGGCGACGGCTGCGGTCTCCTTTCTTGCATTGATTTTCGCAGCGCTTCTCTCCATCGGCGCCGCGCTCTGTCTCTCCTGCTTTTTGAGGGAGGAGCTGAGAGGCTTCCTCTGCTCTGTGATCGATATTCTGGCCGGAATTCCCTCGGTCATCTATGGCTTTATCGGAATCGAGCTGGTGACACCTCTTTTTATCCGGGCCGGAGTACATACCGGAAGCTGCGTGCTCGCGGCCTCGCTGGTCCTCTCCGTCATGCTGCTTCCGTTTATGATCGCTTCGCTCAGCGAATCCTTCCGGAAGCTGAAGGAACGGTATTATCCGGGGGCGGAGGCCATGGGGATCAGCCTGAGCTATACCGTTCGCAGCCTGATTTTGCCGCGGGCCGCGGGCAGCATCCTCATCGCCCTGATCCTTGCACTCGGGAGAGCGATGGGGGAGACGATGGCGGTTATGATGCTCGTCGGGAATGCCAATCTCTTCCCGAGGATCCTGGGAAAGGCTGAGACCATCGCCTCGCTGATCGCTTTGGAGATGGGGAGCGCGGAGGCGGGAAGCACGCATTACCATGCGCTCTTTGCGGCGGGCTTTGTGCTTCTCCTCTTTCTGTTTTTGATCAATTTCACAATCGGGCTGATCCGGAGCAGGCTTCCGGATATCGAAGAGGAGAGATATCTTTGAGTCGGAAGAAAAGGGAGAGAGGGCATATCCGGGGGATAAGATCCTCCTTTACTGCGGAAGACGGAAAGCGGGGCCTTTCTCCTTTAAGGAGGGAATATTTTTTCGGCCTTTTGCTTCGCCTCTGGGCGGCGCTTTCTCTGGGCGCTTCGGTCTTTTCGGTCCTTTTTTTGATCCTTTATATTCTCGGCCGCGGAAGCTCCGTGATCTCCCCCGGCTTTTTGACCAGGGCTCCGGCGGGCCTGGTCCTCGGGGAGGAGGGCGGTATCGCCCCCGCCATTACGGGAAGCCTGCTTTTTTCAGGGACCGCGGTGCTTCTCGCCGGGATTCCCGCGATCGCAGCAGCGCTTTATCTGGTCTTTTTTTGCAGGAGCAGATGGATGCGGGCCTCGATTCGGCTGGTGATCCAATGCATATCCGGGATTCCGTCCATTGTGCTCGGACTTTTCGCCTACAGCTTTTTGGTCCGTTCCCTGGGACTTGGGAGATGCGTTCTGTCCGGCGGAGCGGCGCTTTCGATCATGATCCTCCCCTTTATTGAGATGCGGGCGGAGAAGGCGTTTTTGGAGCTTCCGCAGGAGCTGCTGGACGCCTCCATGGCCATGGGCTGTTCTCCGGCCTGGACGGTAAAGAAAATGGTGCTTCCCTATTGTCTTGGAGAGCTGATTTCCGCCCTGCTTCTCGGCGGATGCTTCGCGATGGGAGCGACCGCTCCGATTCTTTTTACCGGCGCTGTCGCATTCGCCGCCCATCCGAAAAGTTTCCTGGAGCCGGCGATGGCTCTCCCCCTGCACCTTTACCTCCTGATCGCACAGGGTGCGGGCTCTTTGAGGACGGCCTACGGGACGGCATTTGTCATGATCGCTGTTCTGCTTTTGTGCAGGCTCGCCGCCGCTTCTTACGCCCGATACCGGGAAAGGCGGTGGAGAGGATGAGGGAAGGCATCGGGGATGGAGGAAAGATGGGGGATCTTAAAAGAAAAGGGGAGGACAGCGGAGAGGAGAACACAGCCGCGATGGAGCTCAGGGAGCTGAGCCTTTCCTACGGCAGGAAAACCGTGCTTGACAGGATCTCCTTTTCGGCTCCGAAACATAAGATCACCGCGATACTGGGGGCGTCCGGCTGCGGGAAGACGACTCTCCTGAAATGCTTAAACGGCATGATACGGAATCTGAGGGAGGCCAGGCTGAGCGGGGAGATCCTCTTAAACGGGGAGTCCGTTTCGGCTCTTCGGACGGAGGAGCTTTGCAGAAGGGTCGGGCTGGTCTTCCAGACGCCGACGCCCTTTCCCATGTCCATCCGGAAAAATATGTGCTATGGTCTTCGCTACTACGGGAAGAGGGATCGCTCGGAGCTTAAGCGGATCACGGAGGAGAAGCTTAGGATGGCGGGGCTTTGGGAGGAGGTGAAGGGGGAGCTCGATCACAGCGCTCTGAAGCTTTCCGGAGGGCAGCAGCAGAGGCTTTGCATCGCGCGCGCTCTTACGGTGGAGCCGGAGGTTCTTCTTTTGGATGAGCCCTGCTCCTCGCTGGACATCGTCTCTATGGGGCAGATCGAGGAAATGCTGAAAAGGTGCCGGGAGAGGTACAGCATTATACTTGTGACACACAATATCTCCCAGGCGAAGCGCATTGCGGATGAGGTCGTATTTTTGCATCAGGGGCGGCTTTTAGAAAGAGGGGAGAGGGAGAGCTTTTTTGCGGGAGCAAAGAGGGAGGAGACGAGGGCCTTCCTTCAGGGCATATAGAGGCATACAGGATGGATAGGAATGGATAGGACAGGGGGCGAAAATGATAGAGATCGAGATTCCCGGAAGAGAGAAGCTGGTACTTAAGACCCTGCTTTTAGATTATAACGGAACCATCGCAGCGGACGGCATCCTGCTCCCCGCGCTCTCGGAGCGGATTAAGGAGCTTCGGAGGAGACTTTCCGTGAAGCTTTTGACGGCGGATACCTATGGAAGCGTGCGGAGCCAGTGCGAAGCGCTCGGGATCGAAATCTCGACCTTTCCGAGGGAGGGGGCGGCGGGCTGCAAGGCCGAGATCGCGAGCTCCTGCGGCGGGGGAGTCGTCAGTCTCGGAAATGGATTCAACGATATCCCGATGTTCGACGCCTCCCTTCTCTCCATCGCGGTGCTGGATCGCGAGGGACTCTGCGCCTCCCTCCTCTCCCACGCGGATGTGCTGGTGCTCTCCGCCGCAGACGGTCTGGATCTTCTCCTAAAGCCGGACCGCCTGAGGGCGACACTTCGAAGCTGAGGAGACTTTTTCAGGCTCCTATTTCGGTCTCCTGCCTTTTCACAGGGAAGAAAATACTGTTTTATCGAAGAAAACGAAAATTTGCTCTTACAATTTTACAAAATTGCTATTCATATTTTACGGAAAATGTTCTAAAATATGAATTTGTGTCGAGGATTGAAGCGCTTGAGAAACGGATAAGAGATGCAGAAGAAAAAGACGGATAAGGAAGCGGAAGAAAAGAGACAACTGGGGAAGACCGAGCTTCTTGAAATCGTGAGCGAGCTGATTCAGGAGGGAAAGGAAAATAAGGACTCCATCGATGAGACTGAGCTTGCCGATGCATTTCGAGGCTATGATATCCCGGAGGAGCAGTTTGAGCATATTCGAAAATATATCGAAGAGAGCGGCGTCGAAATCAACCCGGTGCTGAGCGACAGCATGCTCTCCCAGATCGAATCCGGGGAGGAAGACGGGGAAATGGAGGCGCTTTCCAGCGAGGAGGAATTTCCGGATGAGGAAGAGGAGCGCCTGGATCTGGAGTCTCTGAGCCTCTTAACCGGCATCGAGACGGATGATCCGGTGCGCTTTTATCTGAAGGAGATCGGCACGATTCCGCTCCTAAGCCCGGAGGAGGAGAAGGAGCTCGCCAGGCGGAGCAAGGAGGGGGATCCTCTCGCAAGGCAGAGGCTTGTGGAGGCGAATCTCCGACTGGTGGTGTCCATCGCGAAGCGCTATACCGGGAGAGGGATGAGCATACTGGACCTCATCCAGGAGGGAAATCTCGGACTGATGAAGGGTGTGGAGAAGTTTGAGCCGGACAAGGGCTTTAAGCTCTCCACCTATGCGACCTGGTGGATCCGCCAGGGCATCACAAGGGCACTCGCGGATCAGTCCCGAACGATCCGCGTCCCGGTTCATATGGTGGAGAGCATCAACAAGGTGACGAGGACGCAGAGGAGACTCACTCTGGAGCTCGGCTACGAGCCCTCCCTGAAGGAGCTCGCTGCGTCTCTTAATATGCCGGAAGAGAAGCTGAAGGAGATTTTGGATGTCTCGAAGCAGCCGACCTCTCTGGAGACTCCGGTCGGAGACGAGGAGGACTCCAATCTCTCCGATTTTGTCGCGGATGAAAAGATGATTTCTCCGGAGCAAAACGCCGCAAACGTCATGCTCCGGGAGGAGATCGACAAGCTTTTGGAGAATCTGAAGGACCGGGAGAGGGATGTCCTGATCCACCGCTTCGGGCTCCACGGGGAGGAGTCCCACACGCTGGAGGAGGTCGGGCAGATGTTCGGAGTCACGAGAGAGAGGGTCCGGCAGATCGAGGCGAAGGCACTGAAAAAGATCAGTCTCCCGAAGTATAAAAATGCCCTTGCGGGCTTTCTGGAGGACAGCTAGGGCGGGAGAAGCGCCCTATTTTGACACAGAGACAGCATTTTGCTATAATAAATCCTCATGCCGCGGGGGCCGCGGTGTGGGGATTTCCTGCGTCCGGACAAGGAATACGGCGGAGGAGAGAGCGGGATGAAAGGACAGGATGGAGAATAATCTGGATTACGGCGGCTCGGAATGGGTGCCGGAGGCTCCTTCCGGGGAGCCGGAGCGGCAGTACTATTTCATGGACAGAGTGAGAGAGCTCGTGGAGCGGAAGAAAAGGGAGGGCTACGGGGCGAGCTGTCTCGTCAATGTGATCGGCTGCCAGATGTCCGCGAAGGACGCGGAGAAGCTGAGAGGTATCCTGAAGGGCTGCGGCTACCGGGAGGCGGAGAGTGAGGATGACGCGGACGTCATCCTTTTTACGACCTGCACCGTCCGCGAGAACGCGAATCAGAAGCTCTACGGCAGGATCGGCCGTCTGAAGCATCAATGCGAGAGACGGAAAGGAATGATCCTCGGCATCACCGGCTGTATGATGCAGGAGAAGGACGAGGTCGAGACGATCCGGAAGCGCTATCCCTATGTAAAGCTCATCTTCGGAACGCATAATGTCTATAAGCTTGCGGAGCTTCTTTACCGGACGCTCCGAAGGGATGAGCGGACGGTGGAGATCATCGACGACACGAGTCTCATCGTGGAAAATCTCCCCTCTCTTCGGAAGACGGGCTTTCGGGCCTCCGTGAACATCAGCTATGGCTGCAATAATTTCTGCACCTATTGCATCGTCCCCTATGTCCGGGGGAGGGAGAAGTCCAGGAGCTCGGAGGAGATTCTGAGAGAGTGCCGAGATCTGGTCAGGGACGGAGTGAAGGAGATCATGCTCCTCGGACAGAATGTAAATTCCTATGGACTGGACAGAGAGGAGCTCCGTTTTCCGGAGCTCCTTCGGAGGGTATCGGAGATTCCGGGGCTTCGAAGGATTCGTTTTATGACGCCGAATCCAAAGGATTTTTCGGAGGAGCTCATCGATCTCATCGGGGAGAGGGAAAATATCTGCAGGCATATTCATCTTCCGCTGCAGTCCGGTTCCACGGAGGTCCTTCGGAGGATGAACCGGCATTATACGAAGGAATCCTATCTCGCCCTCGTCCGAAGGATCCGGAAGAAACTGCCGGATGTGAGCCTCACGACCGATATCATCGTGGGATTTCCGGGGGAGAGCGAGAGAGACTTTCAGGATACGATGGATGTCGTCCGGCGTGTGGGATTTGATTCCGCCTTTACCTTCGTCTATTCCAAAAGATCCGGGACGCCCGCCGCGAAATGGGAGGGGGTTTCGGAGGAGCTTGTGAAGGACCGCTTTCACCGCCTCCTCGATGCCGTGCGGGAGAGCTCTTCGGAGAATGAGGGGCGGGATATCGGAAAGGTCATGGAGGTCCTGGTGGAGGAAAGGGACAGGGAGAAGCCGGGCTTTCTCACGGGCCGCCTCTCCAACAATATCCTCGTCCATTTCCGGGGAGGAGAGCGGCTCATCGGGGAGCTTGTGTCCGTAGAGCTTTTGGAGAGCAGGGGCTTTTATTATATGGGAAGGCTGCTTTGAGGGCTGCGGGAAAGAGGGGAGATGCATGGCGGAGAAAAAGTTCTCACCGATGATGCAGCAGTATCTGGATAGTAAAAAGGAGTATCCGGACGCGCTTTTATTCTACCGGATCGGCGACTTCTATGAGATGTTCTTCGAGGATGCGAAGAAGGCCTCCGAGGCGCTGGACCTCGTTCTGACCGGGAAGGACTGCGGAGGCGGAGAGAGGGCGCCGATGTGCGGCATCCCCTACCACGCGGCAGACAGCTATATCGCAAGGCTTGTCTCCCGCGGCTACAAGGTCGCGATCGCGGAGCAGATGGAGGATCCGAAACTGGCGAAGGGCCTTGTAAAGAGGGAGGTGATCCGGGTCGTCACCCCGGGGACCCTCACAAGCGAAAGCGTGCTCGATGAGCGGAAGAACAATTTTCTGATGAGCATCTTCTACGACGGGGCGCGCTTCGGCGTTTCGACGGCAGACATCTCGACCGGGGAGTTTCTGTGCACGGACTGCGGAGAGCGGGGAGAGCTTCTGGATGAGATCTCCCGTTTCTCCCCCCGGGAGATTGTGTGCAATCACAGCTTCATGATCTCCGGGATGGAGATCGAGGAGCTCAGGGAGCGCTTCTCTCTCCTTGTGACGGAGCTTTCGGACAGTGTCTATCAGGAGGAAAATGCGGACCGCCTTCTGGAGAGGCATTTTCATGCGACACTGTCCGGGATCGGCCTCTCCGACAGGGAGCTGGAGAAGCTTTCCGCGGCGGGGGCTCTCTCCTATATCTATGAGACCCAGAAGGGCTCTGTCTCCCATATCGCAAATATACGCCGCTATCAGAGCTCACAGTTCATGATATTGGACAGCGCTTCGCAGCGGAATCTCGAGCTCACGGAGACGCTTCGGGAGAAAAAGAAGCGGGGCTCTCTGCTCTGGGTTCTCGACAGGACGAGGACCGCGATGGGGGCCCGTCTCCTCCGGCGCTTTCTGGAGCAGCCGCTCATAGACGGGGGGGAAATCCGAAGGAGACAGGACGCGGTGGAGGAGCTCTGCTCGCATTATATCGAGAGAGAGGAGCTTTCGGAGTATCTCAACACGATCTATGATCTCGAGAGACTTCTCGGGAGAATCAGCTATCAGTCCGCAAACCCGAGGGATCTCCTTGCCTTTAAGCAGTCTCTTCGCCTGCTGCCGGATATCCGGCAGCAGATCTCCGGCTTTCACTCCGAGCTGATTCGGGAGATCTATGAGGAGATGGATGAGCTTTCGGATCTTTATAAGCTCATAGACGAGGCTCTCGTGGAGGATCCGCCTCTCTCCGCAAGGGACGGCGGACTGATCCGGGAGGGCTATCATGAGGAGGCCGACCACTACCGGCTTGCCCGGAAAAAGGGGAAGGAGTGGCTTGCGGAGCTGGAGAGTTACGAGAGAGAGAAGACGGGGATTAAGAGCCTTCGGATCCGCTACAACAGAATCTTCGGCTATTGCATCGAGGTGAGCAACAGCTTTAAAAATCTGGTTCCGGATTACTTTATCCGAAAGCAGACCTTGACCGGGGCGGAGAGATACACCACGGATCGGCTGGAGGAGCTCCAGAATGAGATCCTCGGGGCGGAGGAGAAGCTGAATGCGCTGGAGTACGGGATCTTCTGCCAGCTTCGGGACAGGATCGCGGAAAATATTCCAAGGGTGCAGAAAAGCTCCCGGGAGATCGCGCTTTTGGACTGCATGCTCTCCCTCTCCAGGGTTGCGGCGGAGAGAGGCTATGTCCGGCCGAATATCAACAGCGAGGGGAGAATCCGGATCCGCGAGGGGAGGCATCCAGTGGTGGAGCGGCTTCTTCGCGAGGGGATGTTTGTCAGCAACGATACCCTTTTGGACAAGGGAGAGGAGCGGATTTCCATTATCACGGGGCCGAATATGGCGGGAAAGTCCACCTATATGCGGCAGGTTGCCCTCATTGTCCTCATGGCTTCCATCGGCTCCTTTGTCCCGGCGGAGGAGGCGGATATTGCGGTCTGCGACAGGATCTTCACGAGGGTCGGTGCTTCCGATGATCTCGCCTCCGGCCAGTCCACCTTCATGGTAGAGATGAATGAGGTCGCGAATATCCTGAGGAACGCGAGCGCGGATTCCCTTCTCATCCTGGATGAGATCGGGCGCGGGACCTCGACCTTTGACGGGCTTTCGATCGCCTGGGCCGTGGTCGAATACCTGAGCCAGGTGGTGAAGGCAAAGACACTCTTTGCGACGCATTATCATGAGCTTACGGAGCTGGAGGGGAGACTTCCCGGCGTGAACAATTACTGCGTCGCGGTCTCAAAGCACGACGAGGATATCATCTTTCTCCGAAAGATCATCCCGGGCGGCGCGGACCAAAGCTACGGCATCGATGTGGCAGGGCTTGCGGGTGTGCCTTCCCCGGTGATCGAGCGGGCAAAGGAGATCTCCCGGGAGCTCTCCGATGCGGACATACTCCGAAGGACACATGAGCTCCCGGAGCCCTCTCTCTCCTCCAAAGAAAAGGGCGGAGAGGGAGAGAAGGAGGAGAGAGAGAAGGAGAGAGAAAAGGAAAGCCCGGGAGAGGCAGAGCCTCGGACCTTCCCCGGAAAAGAGGAGAGAGGGGAGGAAGACGGGGCAGGGGCAAAAGAAGCGCTTCGCTGCCTCGCCTCCCTCGACTTAAACCGCATGACGCCGCTCGATGCGATCAATACGCTCTACGAGCTCAGGGAGAAGCTCTCCCCGGAGCGCTGAGCAGGATGGATGGAAAAATGGAGGGAAGAGGCTGTCCAACGCCGGATCGGAGGCAGACTCAGGGAGAAGCTTCCGGAGGACCCGGAGATGGGAGAGAAGGTGAAGATCAGGATTCTTAGCGAGGAGACGATCAATCAGATCGCAGCGGGGGAAGTGATCGAGCGCCCCTCCAGCATCGCGAAGGAGCTTCTGGAAAATGCGGTGGACGCAGGGGCGTCCGCGATCTCTGTGGAGATCAGGGACGGGGGAATTTCCCTTCTCCGGGTCACGGACAACGGCTCCGGGATCGCGAAGGGGGAGGTGCGGACCGCCTTTCTCCGGCATGCGACCAGCAAGATCCGGGATGCGTCGGACCTTGGCCGGATCCGGACGCTCGGCTTTCGGGGAGAGGCACTTGCCTCCATCGCCGCGGTCTCAAAGACAGAGCTTATCACGAAGACTCCGGACTCGCTTCTCGCCTCCCGCTACGAGATCGAGGGGGGTGTCGAGCGTTCGCTCTCAGAGATCGGGGCGATGGACGGAACAACGGTCCTGGTCCGGGAGCTTTTCTACAATGTGCCCGCGAGACGGAAGTTCCTGAAATCCCGGAAGACAGAGGGGGCGAGGGTGCAGGAGATCGTCGAAAGGGAGGCCATCGCCCACCCGGACATCGCGTTTCGCTATCTCCAGGACGGAAAGCAGCGCTTTGTGAGCTTCGGGAAGGGAGCCCCTTTAGATGCACTCTATGCGGTCTACGGGAGAGAACTGAGGGGGCAGCTGATTCCGCTCTCCGGCTCTTATCTTCCGTCGAAGGAGACGGGGAGACCCGCGCTCCGTATCAGCGGCTTCGTCGGGAAGCCGAGCACAAACCGCTCGAATCGAAGCTGTGAGCTTTTCTTCGTAAACTGCCGCCATGTCCGAAGCCCTCTCCTAACAAGGGCGCTGGAGGATGGCTGCCGCGCCTTCCTCATGCAGCATAAATTTCCCTTTGCGGTCGTGATGCTCGAGCTGGACCCCGCGATCGTGGATGTCAATGTGCACCCGCAGAAGCTGGAGGTCCGCTTCTCCGATGGGGAGGGGATCTATGCTGCGGTATTTGACGCGATCGAGAGGGCGCTCCATGAGACGGAGATGATCGCGGATGCTGAGCCCCCAAAGAGGGAGGAATCGGAGGAGAGGGAGACAAGCTTTGCGCCGGAGCCCTTTGAGAGAAGGAGGATGGAAATGACGCCCTCCTTTTCGCAGGGGGAGCGCGGGGAGGAGAGCTCCTCCGCGCCCTTTAAGGAGAGGGAAGGCTACCGAAGGGCAGAGGATTTCGTCCCGGGAAATATCCGGGAGAATCCCAGCTTTTCGGAGCAAAGAGAGAAAAGAGAAGAGGAGGAAGGCGAGGGGGAAAGAGAGAGGGAGGATGCGGAAGAGAGATCCCGCTCGGAGGCTCTGTCCGGGAAGCAGGAGAGCCTCTTTTCGGAGCGCTTCCTTTCAGAGAGAGCAAGGACAGAGCAGCGCATCATAGGGCAGCTCTTCGATACCTATTGGCTCATCGAATACGGGGATAAGCTCTTCCTCATTGATCAGCACGCTGCGCACGAGAAGGTGAATTTTGAGCGCCTGATGAAGCGCTTTCGGGAGAAGAAAGCGCTCTCACAGTATCTCTCCCCTCCGATCGTCCTGACGCTTTCCTCCCGGGAGGAGCTGATCCTTCAGAGATATCTGAGCTATTTCCGTGAGCTTGGCTATGAGATCAGCGAACTTGGGGGCAGGGATTATTCCGTCTCCGCGGTTCCGGCGGATCTTCCCCGGATCGGGAAAAAGGAGCTCCTTTTGGAGCTTTTGGACGAGCTTTGCGAGGAGAGCGGAAGACATACCGCGGAATCCATCTATGACAGAATCGCCTCCATGTCCTGTAAGGCGGCCGTGAAGGGGAATATGCGTTTAAGCTTCCGGGAGATGGACGCGCTTCTCTCCGAGCTTATGAGCCTGGAAAATCCCTACGCCTGTCCCCACGGAAGACCGACGATCGTCTCCATCAGCAAAACGGAGATCGAAAGAAAATTCAAGAGAATTCTATAGGGAAAAGTCGAAAGGAAATTCGAGAGAATCCCAGGGAGAGGTCCGAAAAGGCAGCGTCTGATCGGGGATTTCAGGAGGAAAATCTATGTCTTGGAAGGAGGCAAAGCGCCCTCTCATCATCATCTCCGGGCCGACCGCGGTGGGAAAGACCGCGGTCTCCGTGGAGCTTTCCCGGAGGCTTTCCGGGGAGTGCGTCTCCGCGGACTCCGTGCAGCTCTACCGGGGGCTCGACATCGGCTCCGCAAAGGCAGGGGAAGAGGAGCGGGGAGGAGTGCCGCATCATCTGATCGATGTACTCGATCCCTCAGAGCGCTGCGATGCCCCCCGCTTTCAGGAGATGGCGGAGGAAGCGATCGACGGGATTTATCACCGGGGACATCTCCCGATCCTTGTCGGCGGCGCCGGATTCTACATCCAGGCTCTGCTCTACGGGATCGACTTTCGGGAGGAAAGAGAATCGGAGAAGGAGAGGATCCGGGAGCGCCTCGAAAGAGAATCGGAGGGCGAGGAGGGGAGAGAGAGGCTCTACGAAAGACTCAGGGAGCTGGATCCGGAGTCCTGCCGGAAGATTCACCCCCATAATGTGAAGCGCCTGATCCGGGCGCTCGAATTTTTTGAGCTCCATCATTTCCCGATTTCCCGCCACAATGAAGAGGAGCAGGGGAGAAGGGCGCAGTACGATGCGCTCTATTTCGTCCTGACAAGGGAGAGGGAGAAGCTCTATGAGAGGATCGATGAGAGGGTCGATGAGATGATGAAACGGGGCCTTTTGGAGGAGGTGAAGGGGCTCCTCCTCTCGGGATGCAGGCGGAGCGATCCGGCCATGCAGGGGATCGGCTACCGCGAGCTCAGCTCCTTCCTCTCTGGGGAGAGGAGTCTGGAGGAGGCGGTCTCCGAGATCAAGAGGAATTCGAGGAAGTATGCGAAGCGGCAGATCACCTGGTTTCGGAGGGAGAAGGCGGCAGAGTGGATCGAGATCTCGAAATTTGGCGAAGAGAAGGGGAAGATTACGGAATGGATAATCAAACGATGTACCGAGCACTGGGGATAGGGAGAGAGGTCTATGAATTTTCGAGACCGGTTCTCGACTCGCTCTCCGAGAGATTTCTCGCGATCGACGAGATCGCGGAGTTCAATCAGCTGAAGGTGCTGAAGGCGATGCAGGACGCCGGTGTGGCCGAGGCGCACCTCATGGGGACGAACGGCTACGGCTACTCCGACATCGGGAGGGATGCTCTGGAGAGGACCTATGCCGGGATCTTCGGGACGGAGGATGCCCTTGTGAGATCCCAGATCATCTGCGGGACCCATGCCCTTGCGCTCTCACTTCAGGCGAATCTCCGGCCGGGGGATGAGATCCTCTCTCCCGTCGGAAAGCCCTATGATACCTTAGAGGAGGTGATCGGGATCCGGAAGTCCAGGGGCTCTTTATCGGAGTTTGGGATCAGCTACCGGGAGGTCCCGCTGAATCCGGACGGGAGCTTTCGCTACGAGGAGATTCGATCGGCGATCCACGAGCGGACCAGGCTCGCCGAGATCCAGCGCTCAAAGGGCTACTCCTCCAGGGAGAGCCTGAGCCCCGAGAAGATCGGGGAGCTGATCCGCTTCCTGAAATCCGTCAAGCCGGATCTCCTCTGTCTTGTGGATAATTGCTATGGGGAGTTTGTCTGCCGGGAGGAGCCGAGCGAGTACGGAGCGGACATGCTTGTCGGCTCCCTCATCAAAAATCCCGGCGGGGGACTTGCGCCGGTCGGCGGCTATATCGCGGGGACGAAGGACTGCATCGAAAACTGCGCGGTCCGGCTCAGCGCCCCGGGGCTCGGGAAGGAGGTTGGGCCGTCTCTTGGCTTAAACCGCGCCTTCTTTCAGGGCATCTTCCTCGCCCCGTCCATTACGGCCTCGGCGGAGAAGGCGGCGATCTTCGCGGCCTCCCTCTATGAAAGGCTGGGCTTTTCCTGCCATCCGAGGGCGGAGTCCAGGAGAAACGATATCATACAGGCGATCCGGCTCGGAAGCCCGGAGGCGGTTCTCGCCTTCTGCCAGGGGATTCAGGCCGCATCCCCGGTGGATTCCTTCGTGACGCCGGAGCCGTGGGAGATGCCGGGCTATGATGCGCCGGTCATCATGGCGGCGGGGGCCTTCATCCAGGGCTCCAGCATCGAGCTCTCCGCGGATGCCCCGATGAAGGAGCCCTACCATGTCTACTTCCAGGGCGGCCTCACCTGGCCCCACGCAAAGTTCGGCATTATCCTGTCCGTTCAGAAGCTCTGGGAGAAGGGACTTGTGAAGCTTTAGGCCCTATGCTAAAATAATAAGACTGTAGGCTCCCCTCCGTCCGGACGGGAGAGAAAATGAAAAATTTCAGGCTTATGAGAGAGCAGAGTCCGGAAGAGCTCCCCAGGGAAAAGTGCATCCGAGAGGGCGCATCGTCTCTCACGGACGCAGAGCTTCTGGCTGTTTTGCTCCGAACCGGGACGAAAGAGAAGTCCGTGCTCGAGCTTTCGGAGGAGCTCCTCTCGAGGGAGGAGAACTTCGACGGACTGGTTGCGCTGACACATCTCGATCCGGCGGAGCTCAGAAAGCTGCGCGGCATCGGGGTCTCTAAGGCCGCGGAGCTCTCCGCAGTGGGGGAGATCGCGCGCCGCATCTGGAACCGGAAGATGCGGGTCAGAAGGCTCTCCTTTCACCGGGGGAGGGATGTCTACGACTACTTCAAGGAGGATCTCCGCTATCTGGACCACGAGGTCATCCACATCCTTTACCTGGATAATCAGCTGCAGCTCATCCGAGATGTGCAGCTTTCGCGGGGGACCTGCAGCAGCAGCGCGATTTCTCCCCGGGATATCTTCCGGGAGGCGCTTCGAAACGGCGGAGTCTCCATCATCATGGTCCACAATCACCCAAGCGGCGTCCCGGAACCCTCCGAGGAGGATCGGAGCTTTACCGCGGAGCTCTTCCGCCTGGGACAGTGCCTCGGCATCCCCCTGATCGATCACATCATCATGGGAGACAATGCATATTACAGCTTTAAGGAGCAGGGCGGGATTTAGTGGAAAACCGAAAGAGTAAATATGTCTTTATCGTTTTGAGCGTATTCTGTGTCATGATGATCGTCCTCTCCTCCGTAAAGGACGGCCTCATGAATCCGATCCGGAACACGATCGGCTATGTCCTGGTTCCTCTGCAGGAGGGGGTGAACCGCGTCGGCTTCGGGATTTACGATCAGCTTCGGGAGCGAAAGAGCCTTAAGGAGCAGGAGGAACAGAACAAGTCCCTTCAGGAGAAGATCGATGTATTGACGGAGGAGAACAATGTTCTGAAGCAAAACTCCGAGGAGCTGAAGAAGCTCCGAGAGCTCTATTCTCTGGATCAGAACTACCTCCAGTATCACAAGGTGGCGGCGCGGGTCATCGCGAAGGACTCGGAGAACTGGTTTCAGGTCTTCCGGATCGATAAGGGCTCCCGGGACGGCATCCGCGTGGATCAGAATGTCATGGCCAACGGGGGGCTCGTCGGAATCGTGACGGATGTGGGCTTAAATTATGCCACCGTCCGCTCCATCATCGACGATGAATCCCGCGTCTCCTGTATGGGAATCCAGACCAGCGACAACTGCATCGTGGCCGGAGACCTGAAGCTCTATGAGGAGGGGAGGCTTCGGATCACCAATATGAAGAAAGACGCGGTCATCCAGGATGGGGACCGCATCGTCACCTCGAACATCTCCTCGAAGTTCATGCCCGGGATTCTGGTGGGCTATGCGATCGGGATCGAGGAGGATGAGAAGCGCCTGATGAAAAACGGCTATCTCATCCCTGCGGCGGATTTCAACGATCTGAGTGCGGTCCTCGTGATCACCGATGTGAAGTCCGACCAGTTTCAGACAAAGGACAGCTCGGGAGCGGAGCCGGCGGCACTGTCCGAGACGAATCCGGAGAGCAGCGCGGGAAGCTCCGCGGCAGAGGGAGAAAATGTCCCTGTCGTAGAGGCGGGGAGTCTGCCGGAGAGCAGCAGCTCGGAGGGCGGCGAGACTCCGCCCGGGGAGAGCGCGGAGAGCTCTGCCCCGCAATAAGGCATAAGGGAGCGCCCGTTCGAAAGGAGATGGGAGAGACGATTCGATTGAAGGGAAAATTTTCCAAAAAACTGAAGAACAGGAGAGTGCGTCTTCTGATCCATGCACTCTCTTTGATTTTTGCCTTTTTGATCCAGACCAGCGTCTTTCCTCTGATCCCCTTTCTCGCGGAAAGCCCCAACCTTCTCCTGGTGCTTACCTTTTCCTTCGGCTTTTTGCACGGGAATCTGCCGGGAATGCTCTATGGGCTCTTCGCGGGGCTTTTGATGGATATGTTCTACTCGGGGCCCTTCGGCTTCTACAGTTTTATCTTTCTTCTGATCGGATATTTCAACGGCTTCTTCAATCGCTTTTACTACGAAGAATATCTGACGCTTCCGATCTTCCTCTGCGTCTTCAGCGAGCTGATCTATCACATCTACATCTATACCTTTCGCTTTTTGGTCCGGGCTAGGCTGGACCTTCCCTACTACTTTGCACACATTATTTTTCCATCGACCGTATTTTCCCTGATCGTGACGGTCTTTCTGTACCGTTTCTTCTTCTCGGCAAACCGAAGGATGGCAGATTAAGGAGAGAGAATGCTTAAAGAAATATGGGGACTCCTGAAGGAAGCGGCGGGGAGAATCCTGGTCTCCCGGCTTTTTGCGCTGGCACTTGTGTTTGCCGCGCTGTTTTACATCCTCACCATACAGCTTTTCCAGCTTCAGATCATTCACGGGGAGGAATACCTCGCGAAGTATCAGGATAAGACGCTCAGGACCGTGACCACGGTCGGAACCCGCGGGAATATCTATGACAAGGATGGAAAGCTCCTCGCCTACAATGAAATCCAGTACAATATCACGATCGAGGACAACGGAAGCTACGGAAGAGGCTCGGAGGGGATCAATCGGAGAAATCTCATGCTCTACCGCCTGGCGGAGATCATCGAGAAGTATAAGTACTCTGTGAAGAGCCAGTACAAGCTGAAGCTCGCTTCGGACGGCGTCCTGGAATTTGGTACCTCGGGCGACTCCGACAAGAGGCAGCTGATCGCGAATATCACGAGGAAGAAGGCCGAGAATCTGACGGAGGCAGATCTCAATATGACGGCGGAGCAGCTTTTTCAAAAGTCGAAGCAGCTCTACCAGTTCGATAAGCTCCGGGATGAAAAGGGGAAGGGGATTGAGCTCTCGAAGCAGACGGCTCTTGATATGATCGGAATCATCTATACGATGCGGCTCACCGCCTATCAGCGCTATATGAAGACGACGATCGCGGAAAACGTTTCCCGGGAATGCATGGCCGAGATCCTGGAGTCGAAGGGCTCGCTTCTCGGAGTGGATATCGAGAATGTCGCGGTCCGGAAGTATAATTACGCCCCCTACCTCTCCCATATCGTCGGCTACACCGGACAGCTCCAGGAGAGTCAGCTCGCGGAGCTTCGGAAGCAGGACCCGGACTATGCGGCAAACGACATCGTCGGGGTATGGGGGCTCGAGAAGAGCGAGGAGAATGTTCTGAAGGGGAAGAAGGGAAAGCGGGAGATGTATCTCAATTCCGTCGGCTCCATCCTTCAGATCGTATCGGAGACCGATGCCAAGTCCGGAAATGATATCTATACGACGATCTCCGCAAATGATCAGATCTCGATCTACCACCTCTTAGAGCAGGAGCTCGCCGGTATCCTGAGCTCGAAGATCTCGGAGAGCGATAATGTCGATACGAGAAATGTGAAGCAGTCGCAGATCATGATCCCGCTCCGGGATGCGTATTTTCAGCTGATCAACAACAATGTCCTGCACAGGGAGCATTTCACGGCGGATGATGCGGGGATGGCGGAGCAGCAGATCATCAGGCGCTTCCGGGAGAATAAGGAGCAGGTTCTTTCCGCCATCGAGGCACAGCTTGCGGACGGGAGGGCCGGTACGCTCTCGGAGCTCCCCCAGGATATGCAGGCCTATATCGTCTACATCTATGACTATCTCTGCAGCTCGGACTCCGGCATCATTGACCCGGAGAACCCGCATTACCGGCAGTCTCAGAGCTACAGCGCATGGAAGGAGGACCGGATCTCCCTCCATAACTTCATCCTGAACGGGATCGAGGAATCCTGGATCGATACCTCAAAGCTCGAGCTCTCGGCGGAGTATTCCGACACGGAGAGCATCTTCTCTCTTTTTACGAAAAAGATTGCGGAGCATCTCAGGGAGGACCCGGACTTTGACAAGCTCCTCTATAAATACGCCATCGCGAACCGGAGGATCCCCGGAAATCTCCTTTTGATGGCGATGTTCGAGCAGGGAGTGCTCGCGGAGGACGACGCGGCCTATCAGCAGCTTGCGGCGGGAGATCCGCACTTTGCCTACAGCTTTTTGATCGACAAGATCAAAAGGCTGCAGATCACTCCGGCGCAGCTGGCTCTGGACCCCTGCTACGGATCCGTCGTCGTGACGGATGTGAGGACGGGGAAGGTCCGGGCGCTTGTCACCTATCCCGGCTTTGACAATAACCGGATCTCCGATCCGGAATACCTGAAGAAGTGCAACGAGGACCTCTCCCTGCCTCTTCTCAACTGCTCGACGCAGACACAGCTCGCGCCCGGCTCCTCCTTTAAGCCGATCACATCGGTCGCGTCCCTGGAGGAGAAGGTCATAGATCTCTCCACGGTGATCGACTGTACCGGAAAGTATGATCTCGTGACACCGAATATCCGCTGCTGGATCTATCCCTCGCACCACGGAAATGAGACGCTCGTGGACGGCATCAAGAATTCCTGCAACTTCTTCTTCGCGGATCTCGGGCACAGGCTTGCGACGGACAGCTCGGGGAACTACGACTCCGACCTCGGCATGAGCCGGATCCAAAAGTATGCGAGCCTCTTCGGCCTGGACCGAAAGACAGGGCTTGAGCTCGATGAGGCGGAGCCCAGGATTTCCGACTACGACCCGGAGCGTTCCGCGATGGGACAGGGAAACCATGCCTTCAATAATGCGCAGCTGTCCCGCTATATCACGGCGGTCGCAAACGGGGGCCTTCTCTTCCGGCTCTCCATCATCGACAGAGTCCAGTCCCCCTCCGGGGATTCGGTCCAGAAGGTGGAGCCGGAGCTTTTGGACCGGCTCAGCATCAGCCAGAATACCTGGAGCGCAGTGCACAGGGGACTGAGGGAGGTCATCACGGACGGCGTCGCGAAAAATGTATTTATGGGGCAGAACATCACGGTAGCCGGAAAGACCGGTACCGCGCAGGAGAGAGAAGACCGCGGAAACCACGCCGTATTCGTCTCCTATGCGCCCTATGAGGACCCGCAGATCAGCGTCACGGTCACGATCCCCTACGGCTACTCCTCGGGAAACGCGGCAAACCTCGCAAACATGGTCTACGACTACTGCTTCGGAAAAACCACGATGGACCAGATCCTTGCACAGGACGCCTCCTCCATCTCCTCCGTAAACGTCAGCGATTAAGCCCTGCCGCGCGCCGAGGGGAAGAAGCACATTTATGTGCGGATTCCCCGTGGCATGCGGCAGGCAAACGGGGATGAGGAAAGAAGCGGAGCGAGGAAAGGAGCGAAGCGATTTCCGAATCCCCGGTGCGGATTGCGGGAGCGACTGCAGTGCGGAGCAATCCGCAGCTTCATCGCGAGAGAGTCTGAGAGTAAGAGAGCGCCGAGGGGAAGAAGCACATTTATGTGCAGATTCCCATCGGCATGCGGATAGTACATCCCTGTGCGGCAGCCAGACAAGGAGCAGAATACGAATGAAATTTGACTATGATTTCAGAAATTATGATTTCCGGCTGATCCTTTACATGATCATTTTGAATGTCACCGGCGTCTTCGTGGTCCGCTCTGCAATCAATGCGGACAGCTTCCAGGATCCGCAGGTGGCCCGGCAGATCATGGGAGCCTTCGCGGGGCTTGCGATGTGCATCGGGCTCTCCCTCGTGGATTACCGAAAGATCACGCAGCGCTCGAAATTCATCTATATCTTCTGCGTCCTGCTTTTGATCGGTGTGAAGATTTACGGCACCGCTGCGGGACACGGCGCGACGAGGTGGGTGAGGGTGCCGGTGCTTGGTCAGGTTCAGCCGGCGGAATTTGTCAAGGTAGGACTCATCCTCTTTTTCGCGGATTATTTTCAGAAGATGAAGGATGAGATCAACTTTCCGCACGTCCTGGCCCTTGCCTTTCTCTACTTTCTCATCCCGGCGTCACTGGTGCTTTTACAGCCGAATCTCTCCACGACGATCATCATGACGGTCATCGTGGCCTGCATGGTTTTTGCCTCTCCGATCCATATCCGCTGGATCGCGGGGGTACTCATCGTTTCGTTTTTATTCGGCCTCCTTCTCTACTATCTTTTCCGCTCGGGACTCTACGACAAAATCCCCCTCCTCCGCGGCTATCAGGCGGAGCGCATTCTGACCTTCATGAATCCTTCGGAGAACCAGCAGGGATATAACCAGCAGCAGAACTCGATCATGGCCATCGGCTCCGGACTTTTGAAGGGGAAGGGACTTTTCAATCATTCCATCTTTTCTGTGAAAAATGGCGATTTTTTATCAGAACAAGACAATGATTTTATCTTTGCCGTGATCGGAGAGGAGCTCGGCTTCCGAGGTTCCGTAATAATTATCATATTCTTCTTGTTGATTGTGCTGGAATGTCTTATAATAGCATCAAAGGCTAAAAATCTGAGCGGGCGCCTGATCTGCGTGGGCGTCATGGCATGGATCGGTTTTCAGACATATACTAACATCGCGGTTGCAACCGGTCTCTTTCCCAATACCGGCATTACCCTGCCGTTTTTTTCCAGGGGAGTAAGCTCCCTTCTCTCAGTTTACCTGGGGCTTGGGATAGTCTTGAATGTCGCCTTACAACGAAAAACATGATAGGAGGGGTGAAAGATGAACGTAGGACTGATAGCACACGATTCCAAGAAAAAACTCATGCAGAACTTCTGCATCGCATATCGAGGGATTTTGAGTAAGCACGAGCTCTATGCTACGGGAACGACGGGGATTTTGGTGGAGGAGGTCACGAACCTGAAGCTCCACAAGTTTCTCCCGGGGGAGACGGGGGGAGCGAGGCAGCTGGCCTCCCAGATCGAGCAGGGGAATCTCGACATGGTGATCTTTCTCCGGGATCCGCTCCACGTAAAGGAGCATGAGCCGGAGGTAAGCCATATCGTGCGGCTTTGCGACATCTACAATATCCCGATCGCGACGAATCTCGCGACGGCGGAGCTTCTGATCCACGCTCTCGAGAGAGGGGATCTGGAGTGGAGGAATATCTGATCGATAGGACTGAATCAGGATGAAATCAATTTTATACGGCGGCAAGTGGAGGAGGCTTTCAGTTTTTCTGCCTCTGATTTTTGTGGTTTTTTTGGGATCTGCCTGCGGGAGGAAGCTGGAAAAGGCCTACAGCTTTGAGCAGGCGGAGCAGAGGATGAACGCCCAGAGCGGCTCCGGAGAGGGGGTCCGGGCGAAGCCCTTCGCGAATTCTCTCGCGGTCATGGGGAATACGGACTTTAACGCGGAGGAGCTCAGCTCCCCGGCATTTTTGCTGGCGGATTATTCGACGAAGGAGAAGCCGGAGCCTCTGGCCTACCGAAATCCCTACGCGAGGACCTACCAGGCGAGTATCACCAAGGTCATGACGGCCCTGGTCTGTCTGGAGACCGTGCAGGATTTAAATCAGGAGTTCACGGTGACGCAGCGCTCAATGATCCGGGACGAGGGCTCTTCCTCCGCACTTTTAAAGGTCGGGGACCGGCTGCGGATCGAGGATCTTCTCTACGGGATGCTTCTGCCCTCCGGGAATGACGCGGCGGTAGCGGTCGCAGAGGCGAGCGCCGGCTCGGTGGAGGCCTTTGTGAAAAAGATGAATGAGACGGCCCTCCGCCTCGGTCTCACGGGGACCCATTTTGTGAATCCGAACGGCCTTCCGAGCGATGAGCATTATACGACAGCTTACGACATTTATCTCCTTCTCGCCGAGGCGATGAAGTACGAGGAGTTTCGGAAGATTGTGGGGAGCACGAGCTATACCGTGAACTACAGGGATAAAAACAATGTCCCGAAGACCCAGATCTGGAAGGGCTCCAACCAGTTCATGACCGGGGAGAGGGAGACGCCGGAGGATCTCAAGGTCCTGGGGGGAAAGACGGGGACCACGAAGAAGGCGGGCTACTGTCTCACGATGGACACGGAGAGGATCAGCACGAAGAAGGAGTATATCTCCGTCGTGATGAAGGATGACTCCAAGGATGAGCTCTACAGTGATATGACGAAGCTCCTGAAAAGAATCCCGGCCTAGAGGAGGAGCTTGGGGGCGGTGCGGAAAATTGCTTGAAATCGCTTCTTCCGTATTATATGATTTATGAGAGGGAATTTCGGAAGGCTTGATTCCGAGATCCATACAAGGATGGCCATCAGGAGGAGGTAGTATCATGGTACAGTTAATTGTAGGACAAAGAGGCAAGGGCAAGACGAAGCAGCTGTTGGACCGCGCCAATACGGTGGTGAAGGAGGCCGGCGGAAATGTGGACTTTCTGGACAAATCCGCCCAGCACATGTATGAGCTGAACAACAGAATCCGTCTTATCAATGTCAATGAATTCCCTGTGGACTCCGAGGACGCTTTCATCGGATTCATCAGCGGCATTATCTCCCAGGACCATGATCTTGAGTATATGTTCCTCGACAGCTTCCTGAAGCTCTCCGGACTGGAGGGGAGGGACATCTCCGGCTGTATCGCGAAGCTTGAGGCGCTCGGCGAGAAGTACAAGCTCACCTTTGTTATCAGTATTTCCATGGGCATCGATGAGCTCCCTGAGAGCCTGAAGAAGAATGTTGCGGTTTCTCTCTGATTTTTAAGATGGCCCCTGAAAAGCAGGTATTTGAGGAAAACAGAAAACGCCGCTTTCAACCTAATGTAGGGACAGTGATCTTTCTGATCATCTTTCTCTACATTATTTTTAGCGCCTATGGCATGCTCCGGGGAAACAGGATCAGCTTTTATGAGGTGAGGGAGGGGAGCATCGTCCAGGAGAACGGCTTTAGCGGCATCATACTCCGGGAGGAGCAGACCGTCGATGCCCCGGGGGGAGGGCATATCCACTTTTTTGCCCAGGAGGGGAGGAGAGTGGGAGTCGGGGACGAGATCTTCGGGATCGATGATACCGGGGAGTTCACGAAATACCTCGGAGAGCACCCGGAGCTCGGCAGCAATCTGAGCAGCGAGCAGCTGGAGGATCTCCAGTCCCGCCTCTCCGCCTTTTCCGCGCATTTTCAGAATCAGCGCTTCTCCTCTCTCTACGAGATCAAGAACTCACTGGACACCGCAGCGCTCCGCTACTCCGGACTGGGGGAGGAAAAGGAGCTGGACAGCAAGCTGGAGGAGCTCGGGATCCGTCTGATCCGGGGAAAGGCCCCGGCGGCCGGCGTCGTCTCCTACAGCGTCGACGGCTACGAGGGACTGCGGGAGGGGGACATACGGGAGGAGCTCTTTCAGAAGGCGGGCTATGAGGAGTACTTCATTAAGCCCGGAGCTCTCCTGCAGCTGGACCGCTCGAAGGCGGCCTGCCGCCTCGTCACAAGCTCGGACTGGAGCATCGTCTTTCCGCTCACGGAGGAGCAGAGGACCCGCTATCAGGATCAAAAAAGGGTGAAGCTCTTTTTCCCGGGGAAGGAGCTGGCGACCAGCGCGGATCTCACTCTCTTTACGGGAGCCGATTCTCGGGTCTACGGCAGGGTGAAGATGAGTGAGCTGATGGAGGACTTCCTCAACGAACGCTTCCTGAATTTCCGCATCGTATCCAGCGAGAACCGGGGTCTGAAGATCCCTCTGAGCGCCGTGGTGGATCAGGAATTTTACCAGATCCCGAAGGACTACCTGGTGCAGAATGAGAAGGGGGAGGACGGCTTCCTTAAGATCAGCCAGGTAAACGGACAGAATACCGCGCAGTTTGTCGCGGAGGAGCCGGCGGTGAGCGATGAACAGTTTTGCTATCTGAGGACAGGCGGGGACGCGGAAAAGGACGGGATTAAACAGGGGGATCTTCTTTCCAGGAGCGACGGAAAGCAAAGCTTCACTGTCGCAAAGACCAAGGTTCTTCAGGGAGTCTACAATATCAATAAGGGCTACTGCATCTTTCGGCAGATCATCCCTTTGGAGAGCGGGACGGACTATTTGATCGCCGAGGCAAACATGGAAAATAGCGTTTCCGTCTATGATCACATTATTTTAAACGCTTCCCTCGTGAAAGATGGACAGCTTGTGTATTGAGCGAAAAGCGCTTCTTACGATTTTTGTTCGATTTTCGTATTTTTCCGGAAAAGCCAGGAAAGCGGCGTTTCCGCGACTTGACAAGACGCTCAAATGGTTTAGAATAGGTTTCACTACTACCGATCCTGCCAAGATGAGGAAGCGGGGGTGAGAGATAGTCCTCATCCGAAAAATAAAAACGGAGGGGAGATCCTCCCGATAAACTTGGAGAACAGAGTATGAGTTTTTTTAGCAACGTGATGAAGGCGTTCAAGATGCCCCAGGAGGATGCCGCTCAGGACGATGGTAATTATTTTGATGATGAAGAGGGTCAGTTCTATGATGATCCTCAGGATGGGAGTTCCTACGGCGGCGGAGGCGGAAGCGGCAGGGGCGGCGGTGGTTTCGGCGGCTTTTTCGGCGGAGGCAGGAAGAATCAGCCGGAGGACACGGAGCCCTATATG
Source organism: Oribacterium sp. oral taxon 078 str. F0263 (assembly GCF_000469565.1). Taxonomy (NCBI): domain Bacteria; kingdom Bacillati; phylum Bacillota; class Clostridia; order Lachnospirales; family Lachnospiraceae; genus Oribacterium; species Oribacterium sp. oral taxon 078. The sequence goes on from NZ_KI273122.1 coordinate 127,627, forward strand.
GAAGTGACCATGATTAAGCCGAAGTCCATGGAGGATTCCAGTGAGATCTGTGATTATCTTCTGGAGGGCACCGCTGTAGTGCTCAATATGGAACAGCTGGATCTGGAGCTTGCCCAGAGGATCATCGATTTTACTTCCGGCGCATCCTACGCACTCAACGGAAACTTGCAAAAGATTTCCAACTTCATCTTCATCGCTACCCCGCAGAATGTAGAGCTGTCCGGAGACTTCCAGAACATGCTCTCGTCCGGGAACGCTGATCTGAACGTCCGAGGATAAGGCAGGAACTAAACTTAGTCAGGCAGAGGCGTATCCGGTGGGGTATGCCTTTTTCAATTCCGGGGGTTTCCATGAGAAGGCTGGAGCTATGCTGTGGAGGAAAAAAGAGCTACGAGATCTGGATCGAGAAGGACCTTTCGGCCCTTCGGGAGGCGCTTCGTCCGCTCTCTCCGGAGGGGAGGAAGGCCGTCATCGTGACGGATGAGAATGTCGCGCCCCTCTATCTTTCGGAGCTTTTATCCCTCTTAAGGGAGCGCTTCCTTGCATTGGACAGCCTGGTTCTTCCCGCCGGGGAGGAGAATAAGACGCTTTCTGCCGTATCGAGAATCTACGAGAGGGCGGTGGAGGACGGCATAGAGCGGGGAGACTTCTTTCTCGCGCTTGGCGGCGGAGTCGTCGGAGATATCACGGGCTTTGCCGCGGCGACCTATCTGAGAGGGATCCGCTTCCTCCAGATCCCGACGACGCTGCTCGCCCAGGTGGATTCCGCGATCGGCGGGAAGACGGGAGTGGACTTCCGGGGCTATAAAAATATGGTGGGGGCCTTCCATATGCCCTCCCTCGTCTACAGTCCGATGTCTGTCCTCCGGAGCCTGGATGAAAGACAGTACGCCTCCGGGCTTGGAGAGGTCATGAAGCACGCTTTGATCCGGGACCGGGATTATTATGACTTTTTGATCCGGGAGAGAGAGGGGATCCTGCTCCGGGACGAAGAGATCCTGGCGGAGACCGTCTACCGGAGCGACCGCATCAAGAAGGAGATCGTGGAGGAGGACCCCAGGGAGGAGGGCATCCGAAGGCTCCTTAATTTCGGGCATACCCTGGGACATGCGATCGAGAGCTGCTCTGACTTTCAGTACAGCCATGGGCAGTGCGTCGCCTTCGGCTCTCTCCTTGCGGAGAGGATCTCCGCGGCCCTGAGCCCGGAGGAGGAGAGAGAGCTTATGGACTGGATGGAGGCGGTCGGACTGTCCGTCAAGCTCCGCAGGATGGATATCGGAGAGATCCTCTCCTCCGTGAAAAAGGACAAGAAGATGGATGGGGGAAGGATCCGCTTCATACTGCTTCGCCGGATCGGGGAAGCCTATATTGAGATCGGACTCAGCGAAGAGAGAATGAGGGAAGCCCTTCTCTCTTTGATGGAAGAGGGATCCTCTCTTAGGCATTCCCGGAAAAAACTCGTCTTTAAGAAAGGAAAAGCATGCTTTTAAAGAAAAAGGGAATTTCTTTTTCCCTCATGGCGCTTCTTTTGATCGCCCTGGATCAGCTCACGAAGGGACTTGCGAAAAGCAGCCTTTCTTCCGGGAGAGAGATCCCGATTCTCCCGCATGTGCTGGAGCTTCTCTATGTGCAGAATGAGGGGGCGGCCTTCGGCGTCCTGAGCGGCCAGAGGATGCTTTTTTTCGTCATCACCGTCCTGGTGCTCTCTGTGATTGTCTGCCTGATTCGGCGTCTTCCCGAAAAAAGACGTTATTTTCCTCTCTTTCTGAGCTCCCTCCTCATCTTTTCCGGAGCCATCGGAAACTTTATCGACCGCATGAGAAACGGATATGTGGTCGATTTCCTCTATTTCATGCCGATCAATTTCCCGGTCTTTAATGTCGCGGACATCTATGTCACGAGCGGCTGCGCGCTCATGATCTATCTCTTCCTTTTCGTCTACAGAGATGAGGATTTTCATTTTCTGAGAAGAAAGAAAGGGGGAAAATGACGGGGACGGAAAGCATCAGGGTGGAGGCGGAGTGCGCCGGGGAGCGGCTGGACCGTTATCTTTCCCAATGCCCGGAGCTTTCTCTGAGCAGAAGCTATGCGGAGCGCCTGATCGGGGAGGGAAGAGTGCTCCTGGACGGGCAGGCCGAAAAGCCGTCCAAAAGGCTGCGCGGGGGAGAGCAGATCTCCATCTGCTTCCCGGAGGAAAAGCCGACGGAGATCCGCGCAGAGGAGATTCCCCTGGACATTGTCTATGAGGACAGCGAGCTTTTGCTCGTCAATAAGCCAAAGGGAATGGTGGTGCACCCCGCGCCGGGACACAGCGGCGGGACACTGGTCAATGCACTGCTCGGGCGCCCGGAGGCGGAGCTTTCCTCCATCAACGGCGTGCTTCGTCCCGGGATCGTGCACCGGATCGACAGGGATACGACGGGACTTCTCCTGGTATGTAAGACTGACAGGGCGCACCGCGCCCTGGCGGAGCAGCTCAAGGAGCATACGATCACGAGGCGCTACCATGCGATTCTATGCGGGAGAATGCGAGAGGATGAGGGGAAGGTGGATGCCCCGATCGGGAGGAGCCGGAGGGATCGGAAGAAGCAGGCGATCGACTGGGAGAGAGGACGAGAAGCCGTGACGCATTACAGGGTGCTGGAGCGCTTTTCGGAATACACCCTGGTCGAATGCCGCCTGGAGACGGGGAGAACGCATCAGATCCGCGTTCACATGGCGAGCATAGGGCATCCGGTGCTGGGGGACGAGGTCTATGGCCCGAGGCACTGCCCCTTCCGCCTGGAGGGGCAGTGTCTCCATGCGAAGCGGCTCGGCTTCGTCCATCCTGTGAGCGGAAAATATATGGAGTTTGATTCGGAATATCCGGCTTATTTTGAGGAGCTCTTGCAAAAGCTCAGGAGGATGTCATGAGTCTGGGAAAGTGGAATAAGGGGGAAAAGCTTTGGCGCATTCTTCGAAGTCAGAGGACGATGGCGGCTCTGATGAGTGCCTTCGGGCTTCTCTCCGGCCTTTTTTCCAGGGCCTATCCGCCGATTTCCGCTTCCCCCGCTTCCCCTTCGTTTTCCTCGGAGAATGAGGCAGAGCTTCCGCCGGAGAGCACGGCTTTGGAGGAGACGGTGGGAGAGCCCGCCCCGGAGGACCCCGGCTTTCAGGCCGCGATGGACAAGCTGAATCTCGCCTATCTCTACCCGGAGGGGGCGGATCAGTCGGATGTTCTGAACTCCTACGCGGGGAAGGTCTACCGAAAGCTTATGACCGAGGATTCCCGCTATATCGCGGAGATCTATGAGCTCGCCGGCATCAGTCCGCTCAACATGGCAAAGCGGCTCTCCATCCCCAGTGGAAGGGTGCTCGGAAAATACAATCCGACGGCAGGGCAGAACCGGGATAAGCCGGACAGCTGGTTTGTGCCGAATTTTAAGAATGTGAATTTCAGCTTTTATGACGGCGACGGGAACCGGGTGAATGAATTCTCCAATGTGAAGGATATCATGGCCCTTGCGAGCGTCTACTGCTACCAGCACGATTACCGGGATTATCAGAGCTTTGAGAGAATCTGCAATGAGCTCTACGAGAAGTCGCGCTCCTACAAGGTATCCATCGGGGCAGTATACTACGACAAGGGCTGCATCCACCGCTCCGCCAAAGAGGAGGGGGAGGAAGCCGAGCAGGATGCCGCGAGGGATGCGGAGGAGAGGAAGAAGCTTAAGAACGCGACGGAGAGGGCAGAGGGAGTCTCCGGAGCGCAGTCCGAATCGGGAGAGGCGTCGGAGTATGAGTCCGCTTCGGATTCCCAGAGCAGGCCGACGCTTGGCTCCGAGGAGATTATCTCGAAGGACGGACAGGAGTACAGAGTTCAGTTCGGAGAGACGGATGCGGAGGGGCGGAGATCGATCCACTTCCTCCCGAATAACGGAGGCTCCTCCTCCGCTGCAGGATCGGAGAGCGCGCAGTCCGGAGATATGAAATCGAGCTCGGAGTCCGGGAGCGGAAGCGGTACCTCCTCCTCCGCAGCTTCCCCCGAAAGTACGGGGAAGCTGAATTCCGAGAGCCGATCTCAAAGCGCCGCAAAGGATGGGGGGAGCGGAGCGGAGAGCTCTTCCTCTTCCTCTCCATCGTCAAAGGCAGAGAGCTCCTCCGCCGCGAAGTCATCCAGCTCCGCCGCAAAGACAGAGAGCGCAAGCTCCGGAGCCGGGAAGTCGGGGACGACGGAAAATGATGTCATGGTGCTCGGCATGGGCGGGGCCGTGAGACTCTCCGCGCGGGGAAGTCTTCCGAAGGCCCGCTCTCTTCTCCGCAGCAGGGAGGGAAGAAGAGGGGAAGAGTCGAAAGTCCGCCTTATGGCGGAGAGTCAGACCCAGAGCTCGGAGAGCACAAAGCAGGAGGAAGGCTCGAAGCAGACAGAGAGCACAAGGCAGACAGAGAGCGCAAAGCAGACGGAGAGCGCGAAGCAGACAGAAAGCGCAAAGCAGACGGAGAGCACAAAGCAGGAGGAGGGCTCGAAGCAGACAGAGAGCACAAAGCAGACAGAGAGCGCGAAGCAGGCAGAAAACACAAAGCAGGCAGAGGGCTCCAAACAGGCGGAGAGCACAAGAGGGGCGGAGAGCAGGAAGGCGCCGGAGAGCGAGCGCGCTTCTTCCGGGGCAAAAAGTGAAACGCCGGCGACGGATGATCCGAACAGCAAAAACTACTGTCCGGGCCATGTGGATCTCTATGTGAGCGTGACTATACGCGGCTTCTCCGATAAGAACGGCCTCAGGAGCATTGATATTTCCGCAGATGACGCGATGGAAAAGTCGGACCGGGAAAACGCTTCTCCCGCCTGGCAGGGCTGGAGCGAGGAGGAGATCAGCGCCGCGGAGAAGATGATCGCGGAGGACTGGTATCAAAGCTATGGTCTCAGCATCTCCACCCTTGATCCGAAGGCGCCGCTCACCGGGGAGGAGATCTCCTCCTATCTCTCCAAGCTCCCGGATACGGTGAGTGATCGGAGGAAAGCGCTGATCAGAACGGCTCTCGATTCTGTCGGGAAGATCCCCTATTACTGGGGGGGGAAGGCCTCCTGTCAGGGCTTTGAGGGGAATCACTTCGGCGCTCCGGTCGGAGCCGATTACCGCGGGAGAATTCTCCGGGGACTGGACTGCTCCGGCTGGGTGCAGTGGGTTTACTGGACAGCGCTCGGCATGGATCTAAACCGTGTCTCCAGCACCTCAGAGCTTGTCGGGATGGGGACAAAGATCAACCGCTCGGATCTCATGCCCGGGGACATCATCATCCGGACCGGGGCGGACAGTCATGTCGTCATGTTCCTGGAGTGGAGCAAGAACGGCAATATGATCGCAATTCATGAAAACTCCACGGGAAACAATGTCTCCGTCGGAGAGGTCAGCGCGAATTATCCCTACTACCGAAGGCTCGTGGACTAAGAGACGGATCTCAGCCGGAGAAACGGCAGGACGGAATGCCACAGCCCGATAGGTGAAATTTTGTGAAGGACTAAAATCCGCCGAACCCTCTCGGAGTGGAAATAAGCTTCGGGATAGAGCGGGAATTAAAATTTCAGAAAGGGATTGACAGAGAAGGGGATCGTTGCTATGTTATAACGGTATGCCGCTTAGCGAGGTTCAAGCAGACACAGGGTCTCACCAAAGCTAGCGAGAGAAGAACAGGAGGTACCCTCGGAATGTACGCAGTGATTCTTACCGGCGGAAAGCAGTACAAGGTCAGCGAAGGCGACGTGATCCGCGTGGAAAAGCTTGAGGTCGAAGAAGGAGAGAAGATCAGCTTCGATCAGGTGCTTTTATTGAACGACGGCGGCCTGAAGCTCGGAAAGCCCTATGTGGAAGGCGCCAAGGTCTCCGGGACCGTGACAAAGAACGGCAAGGGAAAGAAGATCGTCGTCTACCGCTATAAGAGAAAGACCGGTTATCACAAGAAGAACGGACACAGGCAGCTCTTCACAGAGGTGAAGATCGATTCGATCGCCTGATCGGTTTCCAGATGGAGGGAAGGGAATATGGCTCATCATAAGGGTATGGGCTCTACCAAAAACGGTAGAGATTCGAATTCGAAGAGACTTGGTGCAAAGAGAGCGGACGGCCAGTTCGTCAAGGCGGGCAATGTGCTCTACAGGCAGAATGGAACCAGAATTCATCCGGGACAGAATGTCGGTCTTGGAAATGATTTTACGCTTTTCGCAAAGGTCGACGGAGTCGTCAGATTCGGAAGACTCGGGAGAGACCGGAAGCAGGTTTCCGTTCTTCCGAAGGAAGCAAGCTAGGACCTGATTCTGCGGCCCCATGCCGGTTTTTCCGGCGTGGGGTCTTTTCTGTTAGTGATAATCTTAATCCCCGTCGAGCAGTGAAATACCAGGCAAGCTTGTCTGCGGCTGCCCTGCCGCCTTTGTCTGTCCATGCTCAGGCCGTCTGCCGCCCCGGCGCTTAGCGATTTGGTATTTTAAATCGCTTACGCGCCGCTGGATGCGGCAGTCGGAGCGAGAGCGACCTGTGCCGGGCGGACAAAGGCGGCAGGGCGGCATAGCGATAGCCTTCCGGTGCGAATATCTGCCGGCGGCACGGGAGCTCTTTGCAGCGGGGTTCAGCGCGGTTTGCAATGTAAGGCGGGGGAGGGCGGATTAAGCGGATCCCAGGGAGGAAAAATGTTTGCCGATACTGCGAAAATTTTTGTAAAGAGCGGAAAGGGAGGGGACGGTCATGTTTCCTTTCGGAGAGAGCTCTATGTGCCCGCCGGCGGGCCCGACGGGGGAGACGGCGGAAAGGGCGGAGACATCATATTTGAGGTGGATTCCGGCCTCAATACGCTGGAGGATTTTCGGCATAAAAGGAAATATACCGCAGAGCCCGGCCGGGAGGGCGGCGGAAAGAGGATGCACGGGAGGAGCGGGAGAGATCTCGTGATCCGCGTCCCGGAGGGGACGATACTTCGAGAGGATGAGTCGGGAAAGATCATCGCGGATATGAGCGGGGAAAACAGGAGACTTCTTCTCTTAAGAGGCGGGAAAGGCGGACTCGGCAATATGCATTTTGCGACGCCCGCCATGCAGGCTCCGAAATATGCGCAGCCGGGGCAGGATTCGCGAGAGCTTTGGCTGCGGCTTGAGCTTCGCGTGATCGCGGATGTGGGGCTTTTGGGCTTTCCCAATGCGGGGAAGTCCTCTCTCCTTTCCATGTGCTCCAATGCCCGGCCCGAGATCGCGAATTATCATTTCACGACGCTCACGCCGCAGCTTGGCGTCGTCGGACTTAAGGGGGACAGAAGCTTTGTGATGGCGGATATCCCCGGACTCATCGAGGGAGCTTCGGAGGGAGTCGGCCTCGGATACCAGTTTCTCCGCCATATTGAGCGCTGCCGTGTCTTGATCCATGTCGTGGATCTCGCCGGCACGGAGGGGAGGGATCCCGCAGAGGATATCGAGACGCTTCGGAGGGAGCTGAGAAGCTATGATGAGCATCTCCTGGAGCGCCCCATGCTGATCGCGGCGAATAAGGTCGATCTCCTATCGGCGGAGGAGGAGAGGGAGCGCCTCGATATCCTCAGGGAAAAATACGGGGATCGGATGGAGGTCTGCCCGATCTCCGCGGCGGCGAATACCGGGATCGGGGAGCTTCTGGAGGAGGCCTGGAGGCTTCTTGAGAGGGCCGGAAGAGAGAGAAGGGTCTATGAGAGTGAGTTTGACCTCTCTTCGATCGGAAATGAGGAGCTGCTTCCGCTGGAGTATGGAAATCCGAAGCCGGGATTTTTCACGGTGGAGGGCCCGAAGATCGAGAAGATGCTCGGCTATACCAATCTGGAGTCCGAGAAGGGCTTTGCCTTCTTCCAGCGCTTTATGGAGGAGCAGGGAATCATCAAAAGGCTGAAGCGGATGGGACTCAAGGAAGGGGACAGTATCCGGATCTACGGGCACGAGTTTGAATATCTGGACAGCGAGGGGGATGATTTCCCCGCATCCGAGAAGGAGGAGGAATGAAATATATCAAAAGCAGCAAGCACCGGGCGCTTTTAAAGAGTGCCGCGATGGGATTGTCCCCGGCTCTTTCGATCGGAAAAAATTCGCTGACTGCGGAATTTCTCCAGTCGCTCTCTGAAAATATCGAAAAGAATGAGCTGATCAAGATCCAGATTCTGAAAAACTGTGAGGATGATCCGATGGAGCTCGCGGAGACGCTGGCAGAGCGCTCTCATTCCGAAATTGTGCAGCTGATCGGGAGAAAGATCGTGCTGTATAAGCCTGCGAAGGAGGAGAAGAACAGAAAGTATGAGGCTGGAACAGGGAGAAGCTGAGGAGGGGAGAAGAGGGACGGGCATCCTCGGAGGAAGCTTTGATCCGATTCACAATGCGCATCTTCGCCTCGCGGACTGTGCGCTCAAGGAGCTCGGACTTTCGGAGATCTGCTTCCTTCCGGCCGCGCATCCCTATCTCCATAAGCATAAGGATATCAGCCCCTTCGAGATCCGCGCGGAAATGACGAGGCTTGCGATCCGCGGGCGCCGGGACTTCCGCCTTTCCCTCATGGAGGGGGAGAGGGAGGGCCCCAGCTATACTGTGGATACGCTTCGAATCCTCCGGGAGCGCTGCCCGGGGGAGAGCTTCACGCTGATCATCGGAGCGGATCAGCTCTACGAGCTTGAGAACTGGCATGAGCCTTCCCTTCTCTTTCGTCTTTCGGAGATCGCCGCGGCGAGGCGGGATTCCGGGAGGAGGGAGAGAAATCTTTCGGAGCAGGCGGAGTACCTGAGGGGAAGGTACGGCGCGAGAATTCACCTCCTTTCTATGGAGGAAACAGAGATCTCCAGCAGCAGGATCCGGGAGATGGTCCGAAGGGGGGAGGACATCTCCGGCCTGGTGCCGGAAAGCGTCCTTTGCTATATCCGGGAGAAGGGGCTTTGGAGGAGCTGAGCTTTCCTCCTGTGCTCGCTCCGCATTTCCTGAGACAGGGGCAGGAGAAGGGAATTCTGTGTACAGAGCCGTAGAGCTGTGGTACACTGGATGCAATGAAACGGCCTGTCAGGGGCGATTTCGGATCTCCAGGGATCGAATCAGAAGGGAGGAGTATGAGTTTTTGTCCAAATTGCGGAAAAGAAATGAAGATAGGTGCGAAGTTCTGCCCTTATTGCGGGGAGAAGCTTCCTGCGTCTTCGGGGAATGCGGCGCTCCCTGCTTCTGAAGAGAGGAGCAAGGGAGAGGAGAGCGCTTCTGCTCCGCTGACAAGCGAAGGGAGTATTGCCTCCGAAAAGGAGAGCATTTCCGCTTCTCTGGCAGGCGGGGATAGCGATTCTTCGGAAAGGGGCGCTGAGGAGAGAA
>NZ_KI273122.1:137051-223896 GCF_000469565.1 Oribacterium sp. oral taxon 078 str. F0263
GCGCTGAGGAGAGAACGGAAAAGGAGAGCGCTTCTGTTCCGCTGGCAGGCGGGGAGAGCATCGCCTCGGAAAAGGGCGCTGAGGAGAGAACGGAAAAGGAGAGCGCTTCCGCTCCGCTTGCAAGCGGGGAGAGCGATTCTTCGGAAAGGGGCGCTGAGGAGAGAACGGAAAAGGAGAGCGCTTCCGCTCCGCTTGCAGGCGGGGAGAGCATCGCCTCGGAAGAGAGCGCGGAGGAAGGACCGAAGGAAGAGAGCGCTTTCACGCTGGTGCCAAGCAGTGAGAGTGCTGCCTCCGAAAAAGGCAGTGAGGAAGGGGCGAAAGAGGAGAGCAGCTCCGCCATAGTGACAAGCGGGGGGAGCATCGCCGGAGAGCTGCAGGGGACCGTGTCCTCCGGAACGTGGAATCCTCAGAGCAGGCCGGAGGAGGGATATCACTACACTGTGGAGGAGCCGAAGAAGAAGGGCATAAATCTCCTCCTGATCGGTCTCCTCGCCATCATCGGCATTTTCCTGATCGCCTTCTTCGCCTTTGGCGCGAATACTCTGCTCCGGGGCGGCGGGGGTGCGAAGAAGCAGTTTGTAAACCTCCAAAAGCAGCTCTTCCTGGAAAAGTCCGAGGGGCTTCGGAAGCTTGGCTTTTTTGACATCGACAGGGATTTTTCCACGGATCTTACGATTACGGCTTCCGTCGATGGAAGCGCTGCGGCGGATGAGATCAATCAGCAGCTCGAGGATTCCTCCGTTGTCATGAAGCTCGATACATCGGAGAAGAGGACGCTCTTTGATTTAAGGCTGAATTACATGGGGTCTGATATCCTGAAGCTTTTCACAAGCTATGACAGTGAAAAGGGGAAGGTCGGATTCTATCTTCCGGATGCGGATGAGAATTATTATGTCGCCGATCTTAAGACGCTCTACCAGAATATGACGGACGAGGAGATCGAGCTTCCGGACGAGAAGAATGTGAAGGAGAATCAGAAAGAAGCTCTGAAGATCTATAACCGGTATTTTGATCTTGTCACTTCTATGATCAACAAAAAGAATCTGAAGCTCAGCCGGGAGGAGGTCAGTCTGGAAAGACTGGGAGAGCATTTTAAGGGAAAGGTCTATACCTTCCGTCCGGATGCGGAGGAGATGAGGACGATGCTCCGGGAGCTTGCGGATAAGATGGAGGATGATGAGGAGCTCAGCGAGTTCCTGAAGAAGATGAACCGGGAGAATATGCTTGGCTTTACAGGACAGAAAAAGAGCGACAAGGATATTGAGAGGATGATCCGGGACGGCGCGGACGAGCTCCGGGAAAAGGCGGATGAGTACTCGAAGGAGCTGGAGAGCGAGGATCTTAGCTGGGTCGTCGCGACGGAGAAGGGAAAGGTCAGGCTCATCCGGATCGAATCAAAGAGCGGGAGCCTGAGCTATGAGAGAGGGAAGGATGGAGACGGAAAGATCACAGAGTGCCTGAGCAGAAGTGATGCCTCCGGTTCCGTCGTACTGGAGAATAGCTACCGCGTAAAGGGAAAGAACTATGAGGGAAAGATCAGTCTGGAGGGACCTGGAGTCCCGCCCCGGGCGGCTCTTGTCTATGATTTTGACAGCGGAAAGCACTCCGTCTTCCTCCCGTACGGGGATTATGAGCTTCGGGGCATGGATAATCTGGATTTAAACTTAAGGGTAGAGGAGGGAGAGAAGGGAAGCAGCCTGCATACCTTCAGCCTGGACGGCCTGGAGTCCCTTTCCCTTCCGCTGAGCGGGGCAGAGCTCAGGATTCAATCGACGGACAAGAGTACGGCGGAGCTCCCAAAGAAGGAGGAGACCGACATCAGCGGGTATTCGAAGGAGGAGCTCGGGCAGCTTGCCGAACAGATCGCCGGAAAGCTTGAGGAGGTTTTGCAGTCCGCTATGGACAGCGGTCTCTCTCAGGGATAGAGCGTGGAGGAGCTTCTGGAGATCCGGGACCTTAGGAAGGGATACCGCGGGAAGAGCCGGAAGGGAGGAGAAGACAGGGCGGTGCTGTCCGGGCTGTCTCTCCGTCTTTTCCGGGGGGAAATCCTGGGAATACGGGGGAGAAACGGGGCGGGGAAGAGCACGCTGCTCCAGATCATCGCCGCCGTGAGGAAGCCGGACAGCGGAGAGCTTCTCTACCGGGGAGCGGAGAAGCGGGGGATTTCCTATCTCCCGCAGGAGCTCTCTCTCTATGAGGAGCTCACGGTCTCGGAAAATCTGCACTTCTATGGGGCGGCGCTCTCCCTCCGGGCGGAGCAGATCCGGCCGAGATGCCGCTGGCTGCTCGAACGGCTCGGACTTTCGGGGAGAGAGAAAAATCTTGTGTCGGAGCTCTCCGGCGGCATGAAGCGGAGAGTTCACCTCGCCAGCGCTCTTATGGGGACGCCGGAGCTTCTGCTCCTCGATGAGCCGACCGTCGGAAGTGATGATGAGTCCGCGGAACGGATTCTGGCTCTCATCCGGCATTTCCGGGAGCGTGGAAGCGCAGTGATCATGACGAGCCATCGAAGCGGAGAGCTGGATGAGCTCTGCGACAGGGTGATGACGCTGGAGGGCGGGAGGCTCTTAGAGGCGTAGTTGCGCTGCCGAATGGATGTCTTTGGAATAGGGGCGGATTTTCTGCCGCCCTCTGAGAAACGCGCCGAATATTCCCTTGGGAGTATGGCGCGTTTCCTTGAGAGAAGGGAGAAGAGGATGACGATACTTGTGAGCGGAGGGGCCGGCTATATCGGAACTCATACCTGCGTAGAGCTTCTTCAGAGAGATTATAAGGTGATTATCCTGGACAATCTCTATAATTCCAGTGAGAAGGCGGTGGAGAGAATCCGTGAGATCACGGGGAAAGCGGTGAAATTCTACCGGGTCGATATGCGGGACAAGGAGGGAGTGGAGAGGGTCTTTCGGGAAAATCCGGATATTTCGGCGCTGATCCATTTCGCGGGGCTGAAGGCCGTCGGGGAATCTGTGAGAAAGCCGATGGAATATTATGAGACGAACATCGGGGGGCTTTTGAATCTCACGGATGCGATGCAGAGGCATGGGTGCAGGAACATCATTTTTTCCTCCTCCGCGACAGTCTATGGGGATCCTGCCGAGATTCCGATTACGGAAAGCTGTCCGAAGGGGCTCTGTACCAATCCCTACGGCTGGACGAAGTGGATGCAGGAGCAGATCCTCACGGATATCCACACGGCAGATCCGGAGTGGAATGTGATTCTTCTCCGCTACTTTAATCCGATCGGGGCCCATCGCTCCGGGCTGATCGGAGAGGACCCGAAGGGGATTCCGAATAATCTCCTCCCCTATGTCTCTCAGGTCGCGATCGGAAGACTGCCGAAGATCCAGGTCTTCGGGGCGGATTATCCGACGCCGGACGGGAGCGGGGTCCGGGACTATATCCATGTCGTGGATCTCGCAAGGGGCCATGTCCATGCGCTGGAACGTCTTAAGAAGAAGGACGGAGTCTTTGTGTGCAATCTCGGGACCGGCAGGGGCTACTCCGTTTTCGAGGTGATCCGCGCCTTTGAGAAGGCCTGCGGGAAGGAGCTTCCCTATGAGATAAAGCCCAGGAGGGAGGGGGATATCGCGGTATGCTATTCGAGCCCCGAAAAGGCGCTTCGGGAGCTGGGATGGAAGGCGGAGTTCGATCTCGACGCGATGTGCCGGGACTCCTGGAACTGGCAGAAGAAAAATCCGAACGGCTATGCGGATCTGAAAAAGGACTGAGGCGAGGGGCATGGAGCAGAAAAGCTCTTGAAAAAGAAAACAGATGTATGCTATTATAGCCGCCGAAAGAGAAACTTGAGATGGAGGGCGAGGGATTTTCATGGCAGAGAAGTACAATGCGGACAGTATCACCGTGCTGGAGGGGCTCGAGGCCGTGCGGAGGAGGCCGGGGATGTATATCGGCTCCGTCGGCACGAAGGGCCTGAACCACCTGATCTATGAGATCCTGGACAATTCCGTGGATGAGCATCTCGCGGGGTACTGCACGGAGATCTGGGTCACGCTGGATCCGGACGGCTCCTGCACGGTCCGGGACAACGGCCGCGGCATCCCTGTGGGGATTCATAAAAAGGGGGTCTCCGCGGAGCGGGTCGTGATGACGACTCTCCATGCGGGCGGGAAGTTCAACGCCTCCTCCTACAAGATTTCCGGAGGGCTGCACGGCGTGGGCTCCTCTGTCGTGAATGCGCTTTCCTCCTATATGCGGATCCGTGTCTTCCAGGATGGGAAAATCTATGAGGATGAGTACAGCCGCGGCGTCCCGACGAAGGAGCTTTCGGACGGCATGCCGCCTGTGATCGGAAAGACCAGGGAGAAGGGGACGGAGATCCGTTTTATCCCGGATCCGGAGATCTTTGAGAAGACGCAGTTTCGGGCGGAGTGGCTGATGTCCAGGCTCCATGAGACCGCCTATCTGAACCCGGAGCTGAGCATCCACTACTGTGACAGGAGGGGAGAGGAGGAGATCCTCGCCGACTACCACGAACCGGAGGGACTCAGGGCCTTCGTCAGAGATCTCGACCGGGACTGCGGGGAGGCCGTGAGCCCGGAGATTTACTTCCGGGGAAGGGCGGAGAACACGGAGCTTGAGTGCTGCATTCAGTTCACGGACTCCTTTGAGGAGAATATCCTCGGCTTCTGCAATGATATCTACACCCAGGAGGGCGGGACGCATATCGTCGGCTTTAAGACGAAATTCACGCAGCTCATCAACGGCTATGCCAGGGAGCTCGGACTTTTGAAGGAGAAGGATCCGAACTTTACGGGGGCGGATACCCGAAACGGCATGACCGCCGTCATTGCGCTGAAGTATCCGGAGCCGATCTTTGAGGGACAGACGAAGACCAAGCTTGCGAGTCTGGACGCGGCGAAGCATGTCGCCGCCATCGCAGGGGAGGAGCTCTCGCATTATTTCGACCGGAATATCGAGGTCGTAAAGGCGATCATCGGCTGCGCAGAAAAGTCCGCGAGGATACGGAGGCAGGAGGAGAAGGCCAAGACCAATCTCCTCTCGAAATCGAAGTACAGCTTTGATTCCAACGGAAAGCTCGCAAACTGCATCTCCAGGGAGCCGGAGAACTGCGAGATCTTCATCGTGGAGGGGGACTCCGCCGGGGGCTCCGCAAAGAGCTCGAGGGATCGGAATACGCAGGCAATCCTGCCGCTTCGGGGAAAGATCCTGAATGTCGAAAAGGCCTCCATCGACAAGGTGCTCGCGAATGCGGAGATCAAGACGATGATCAATGCCTTCGGCTGCGGTTTCTCGGAGGGCTACGGAAATGACTTCGACATCTCAAAGCTCCGCTACCACAAAATCATTTTGATGACCGATGCCGACGTGGACGGCAGCCACATCGATACGCTGCTTCTGACCTTTTTCTATCGCTTCATGCCAGATCTCATCCGGGAGGGACATGTCTATGTCTCCATGCCGCCCCTTTATCTCGCGACACCCAGTGCGAAGAAGGAGAAGGCGGAGTACCTCTACGATGACAAGGCCCTGCTTCGCTACCGGGAGAAGCATCGGGAGGGGAGCTATGAGATCAAGCGCTTCAAGGGTCTTGGGGAGATGGATCCCTCGGAGCTTTGGGAGACGACGCTCAATCCGGAGAACCGGGTCTTAAAGCGCGTGGAGATCGAGGACGCGCGGCTCGCCTCCGAGGTGACGGGAATGCTGATGGGCACGGAGGTCGGACCGAGGCGGGAATTTATTTATGAGCATGCGAGAGAGGCGACGATTGACGCCTAAGCCCGGGACAGGAGAGAGGATATGGCAGAAAAGATATTGACGACGGAATTTTCGGAGGAGATGCAGAAATCCTATCTGGATTATTCCATGAGCGTCATCACCTCCCGCGCGGTGCCGGACATCCGGGACGGCTTAAAGCCGGTGCAGAGGCGGGTGCTCTACGATATGAATGAGCTGCACGTCCACAGCGACCGTCCGACTCTGAAATCCGCCAGGATCTGCGGCGACACCATGGGAAAATATCATCCCCACGGCGACGCCTCGATCTATGAGACTCTCGTGGTGCTCGCGCAGGACTTTAAGAGGATGCAGCCTCTCGTCCAGGGGCAGGGAAACTTCGGCTCCATCGAGGGGGACTCCGCGGCC
Source organism: Oribacterium sp. oral taxon 078 str. F0263 (assembly GCF_000469565.1). Lineage (NCBI taxonomy): Bacteria > Bacillati > Bacillota > Clostridia > Lachnospirales > Lachnospiraceae > Oribacterium > Oribacterium sp. oral taxon 078. The sequence goes on from NZ_KI273122.1 coordinate 143,175, forward strand.
GCGCCGAGATATACGGAGGCGAGGCTGCAGCGCTTCACGGATGAGGTGATGCTTCGGGATCTGGAGACGACGGTCCCCTTTCAGCCCAATTACGATGAGAAGCTCCGGGAGCCGGAGGTGCTCCCGGCGAGAATCCCTTATTTTCTTCTGAACGGCTCGGAGGGGATCGCGGTCGGCATGACGACCTCCGCCCCCTCGCATAATCTCTCGGAGATCATCGATCTCGTACTGGCCTATCTGAAGAATCCCGCGATGGAGACCCGGGAGATGCTCCATTACCTTCCGGGGCCGGACTTTCCGACAGGGGGCATCATCGCAAACCGCTCGGAGCTTCTCGACATCTACCGGACGGGGAGCGGGAAGCTCAAGCTCCGGGGGAAGCTCGTCTTTGAGAAGAGGAAGGGGAGGAGCGATAAGGACAAGCTGATCGTCACGGAGATCCCCTATACGATGATCGGCCAGGGCATCATGAAATTCATGCAGGACACGGCGGCCCTCGTGGAGGAGAAGAAGCTCCCGGAGATCACGGATATCTCGAATCAGTCCGATAAGGACGGCATCCGGATCGTCCTCGAGCTAAAGAGCGGCGCGGATATTGACAGGATCACGAATATCCTCTATAAGAAGACGAAGCTCGAGGACAGCTTTGGCGTAAACATGCTCGCCATCGTAAAAGGGAGGCCGGAGGTTCTGTCCCTTCGGGGGATACTCCGGGAATATCTCAGCTTTCAGTACCAGCTGATCGAGCAAAAGTACCAAAAGCTTCTCGAAAAGGAGCTCCTTCGAAAGGAGATCCAGGAGGGATTGATCCGGGCGGTCGACTGCATCGACGCGATTATCGCGCTCCTTCGGAGCTCACAGAAGCAGGAGGAGGCGAAGAAGGCTCTGATGGGCGAGGGCTCGGAGGGGATTCGCCTCCGGGAGAGGGACCGGGAATACCGGGAGCAGATCCGTGACTTTCACTTTACGGAGCGCCAGGCGCAGGCGATCCTGGACATGAAGCTTTCCAAGCTGATCGGGCTTGAGCTTTTGGCACTCCAGAGGGAGTATCGGGAGAGCCTGAAAAGCATCAAGGAGTACCGGGGGATCCTGAGCTCGAGGGAGAGGGCCAATGAGCTTCTCGCGCAGGAGCTTTCCGAGATTCGGGAGCGCTATTTTGTCCCGAGAAGGACTCTCCTTGAGGACGGGAAGGATGCGGTCTATGACGAGTCCGCCGTGGAGGAGATGCAGGTCGTCTATGTACAGGACCGCTTTGGCTATGTGAAGCTTCTCGATGAGACGGTCTATCAGAGAAATCAGGAGGCGCTTCTCTCCGAGAGCCGCTTCCTGATCCCCTGCAAAAACACGGACCGCATTCTCCTGTTCACAGATCAGGGGAGACTCCATCAGATCCGACTCCTCGATGTGCCGCTCGGGAAATTCCGGGACAAGGGAGTGCCGATCGACAATATCAGTAAGTATTCCGCTTCCGAGGAGGAAATCCTCTTCGCAGCGGCGAAGGCGGAGCTGTCCGGAAAGGAGCTTCTCTTTGTCAGTCAGATGGGTCTTGCAAAGCGGGTTCCCTCGGAGGAATTCGACACCGCAAACCGCCTTGTCTCTGCGACGAAGCTGCAGGAGGGAGACCGCGTGGCGTCTGTCTTTTCCGTTCCGGGAGAGAGCGAAGAGGATCTCGTTCTTCAATCGGAGGCCTCCTATTTCCTTCGCTTCCCGATCAAGGAGCTGCCTCTCCAGAAGAAAAATGCGAAGGGGGTGCTCTCCATGAAGCTTGGGAGAGGCGACAGGATCCGCTCGGCCCTGTTGATCGCCCCGGGGTCTGAGAGGCTTTCCACGGAAAAGGGAGAGCTCATGCTGAGCCGCTTAAAACAGAGCCACAGGGGGGGAAGAGGGACAAAGCACTGAGAGCGGGAGAGCCCGCTTTTTCTGCCCGGCGCCTGGAAGTATGAGTCTTCGGACTTCTTGTGAAAGGATAGGGAAATACCATGGAAAAATTCAAGGTAGGAATTCTCGGTGCGACCGGCATGGTGGGACAGCGCTTCGCCGCCCTGCTCGCGGATCACCCCTGGTTTGAGATCAAGGTCCTCGCGGCCTCCCCGCGCTCTGCGGGAAGTCGCTATGGAGACGCAGTGCGGGACCGCTGGAAGCTTGAGCTTCCGATGCCGGAAAAGCTCGGGGATTTTATATTAAAGGATGTGTCCCGGGTCTCGGAGCTCGCCCCGGAGCTGGACCTGGTCTTTTCCGCGGTCGATATGAAGAAGGAGGAGATCCGAAGGATAGAGGAGGATTACGCGAGGGCGGAGGTCCCTGTCATCTCCAATAATTCCGCGCACCGCTGGACGGAGGATGTCCCGATGGTGGTCCCGGAGCTAAACCCGGAGCACTATAGGATTATCGAAGCGCAGAGGAGGCGGCTTGGCACAGAGCGGGGCTTTATCGCGGTGAAGCCGAACTGCTCCATCCAGTCCTATACGCCGGCGATCTTTGCCTGGAGGGAATTCGAGCCCTATGAGCTGGTCGTCACGACCTATCAGGCGATTTCCGGCGCCGGAAAAACCTTCGAAAGCTGGCCGGAGATGCGGGGGAACATCATCCCCTATATCGGGGGGGAGGAGGAAAAGTCAGAGCTTGAGCCGCTTCGGATCTTCGGGAGAATCGAAGGCGGGAAAATCGTCCCCGCTGAGTCCCCAAAGATCAGCTCCCAGTGCATCCGGGTTCCGATTCTGAACGGACATACGGCCGCTGTATTTGTGAACTTCCGAAAGAAGGCCACAAAGGAAGAGCTCATCGAGAAGCTGCAGAGCTACCGGGGGCTTCCTCAGGAATATGCGCTCCCCAGCGCTCCGAAGCAGTTCATCCGCTACCTTGCGGAGGAGGACCGGCCGCAGGTCAAAAAGGATGTCGACTTTGAGGGGGGAATGGGCATCTCGATCGGAAGACTTCGGGAGGACAGGCTCTACGACTGGAAGTTTGTGGGGCTCAGTCACAACACGCTCCGCGGCGCGGCGGGAGGCGGCGTGGAGTCCGCGGAGATGCTGGTAAAGCTCGGATATATCCAAAAAAGATAAGCTCGTAGAGAAGAAATTAGCCGAGCATCAAAAAAATCCCCGGAAGAGCTCGAAAAATCTCCGAAAGAGCCCGAGGAATTTTCGGGAGAACGAGGACGAGAGATTCCAAAAGAGCGCGGAGAAATCCCCCCGCTCTTGGATCCTTTACGGATTGTGCCTAAGAGGCAGCGTTGAGGATTGCCCCGAGAAGACCGTAGCTTAGAAGAGACATGATCAGCGATGCGAGCATTACGCCGCAGAAGATCGCAAGAAATGCCTTCTTCCGCTTCATCCTGAGGATGCCGGCGGCAAGGGCGCCGGTCCAGGCTCCGGTTCCGGGAAGAGGGATGCCCACAAAGAGTACCAGACCCCAAAAGTCATAGCGCTCAATCGACGCCCTCTTCTTTTCCACCTTCCTTCGAAACCAGAGCGCGAGCTTTTGGCTTATGGGAAAGCGCTCCAGGAAATTGACAAAGCGCTCGATGAAGAGAAGGACGAGGGGGATCGGAAGAAGGTTCCCCGCGATACAGAGGAGGAGGGCGAGCGGATAGTTCAGCCTCAGGACTGAGGCCGCGAGCAGCCCGCCCCGGAGCTCCAGCACCGGCATCAGAGATATGAGGAAGACGAGGAGCTCCTTTGAGAGCACAGCCCCCAGCTTCGAGATCAGAAAGCTTACGAGATTTTCCATGTTTTTTCCTTATAAGAGTCGATTCGCCGTCTGACGAATCCCGTCCGTTTACTTGAAGGATATATTTTCTTGTGCTACACTATCTCAATAGTTTGAAAGGGAGCGCGCTGTGGAGGGATTTCCAGGGCGCGGAAAGGGCACAACGCGACTGATTGTAAGGGAAGAAGGGCGGGACTGTCAAGCGGCTCTGCAGAGGCTCTGTCTTCTGTCAGATCATAGCGCGTCTTCCTGAAATGATACTGAAAAGCGAAGAGGCATCATGATAAATTTTGAAGAAGAAATCCAGAGATTTAAGCCCAGTCTCGATGTGGATCAGATCGAGGACGCGATCGTAAAGGTGGATCTGACCGACATGAACGATATCATGACACAGCTCATCGAGGAAGCTATAAAGAGGGATGAAGGGATCCGATGAAATATGATGTCACCCTGGAGCGCATCGCCAACTGCTATTACAATCTGGGTCTGGAGAGGGCGCGGCTCCGGGACCTCTCCGGCGCTGCGGAGCTTCTGAAGCGCGCCCTGCTCTTTGATAAATACCAAAAGGATGCGCGGAATCTGCTCGGCCTGATCTTTTTTGAGTGCGGAGAGACCGCCGATGCGCTGGTGCAGTGGATCATCAGCATGAATCTCCTCCCGGATGACAATATCGCGGACCATTATCTCGATGAGATTCAGAGAAAGCCCGCAATTCTGCGAATCTGCTCGGACAATGTGCATCGCTATAATCAGGCGCTGGACTATGCCCAGCACAATAACGAAGACCTCGCGGTGATGCAGCTCAATCAGGTGATTCAGGACTGCCCGAACTATGTGAAGGCCCATATCCTGCTCGCTCTTCTCTATATGAAGAGAGAGGTCTTTGTGAAGGCGGGAAGGAGCCTCTACACCGTTCTGAAGATCGACAGGAATAATCCGAAGGCCCTGGTCCTGATGGACGAGGTCAAGCAGAGGACCGGGCGGGCGGAGGTGGAGGCGAACCGCCTTCGAAATGCTTTCTCCCACCGGCAGATGACAGACGACGATGTGCTCATCCCCAGGGAGGTGCGGCAGGTCTCCCTCTGGAATGTCCTGCTCTATGTCCTGCTCGGCTTCGGGCTCGCGATCCTCTGCTTCAAGCTCCTCATCCTTCCCGCCTATACCCGTTCCCTGAACGCGGGGAAGAACCAGGAGCTGATCCTCTATACGGAGAAGCTTGATGCGGCGAACAGCCAGCTGAATTCCCTGCAGTCCGAGAGAGATCAGCTGCAGTCTCAGTACGACGATGCGAGATCTCAGCTCGACAGCTATGAAAATCAGAATGCCTCCTTCAAATCGCAGTATCAGACGCTCACGAAGATCAGTGCCTCCTATCAGAGCGGCGATCTTGTGACCGCTGCGGAGCTCTATACCCAGCTCGATCCGGCCAGCATTACGGATGAGAGCCTGCTCTCCATGTTCTCGGGCATCAAGTCCTATATGGAGGGATCGGTCTACCAGCGCCTGGCGGACCTCGGAACCAAGGCGTGGAATTCGGGAAGCCTGCAGCAGGCGCGCGCCTATTATCAGCTCAGCGTACAGCTCCGGAGCGATCCCGCGAATATGTATCTTCTTGCGAGGCTGTATCAGAGGATGGGGGACACGGAAAACGCCAACAAGCTCTTTGATCAGATCGTCGGAGAGCATCCGGATTCCCCCTATGCGGAGAGAGCGAGAGGGGCGAGAGGCTATTAGGAAAGGTCCTCACCGGACTTTTGGGAGAGGAAAGAGGAGAGGGAAGGAAAGAGGAGAGGGGATGCTGAATCAGGAAAAGATCCGCATGATGGCGCGGCTTTCCATCTTTGAAAAGAGAGAGGGGAGAGATGTCCCAAGGATCAGCCGCTATTATAAGGCGGACTATATCTCAAACCGCATCCTAAGAGCGGCTCTGCACTACAGCCTCTGCTTTCTTCTTGTGGCATCGTTCGTCCTTCTCTTGAAGATCAACATGATCTTTGAAAGCCTGAACCCGGATTTCCTTTTATCTCTGGGAAGAGGAATCCTGCTTCTCTATCTCCTGGGGCTTTCTGCCGCCGTGGTCGCAGCCGCGGCTCTGTCGGCAAATTACTATGACAGAATCCAAAGACTGGGGGATCGCTATCTGGATGAGCTGGAGCGTCTCCTGGAGCTAGAGGAGGCGGAGGACGCTCTTCCCGCGTCCCCCCCGGGAAAAGAGGAGGCTTCCCCGGACTCCTTCCCTTCGGAGCAGGGAGCTCCGGAGCTTTCGCTGGAGGAGCTCTCAGAAGAAGAGTCTCCGGGGGAGAAAGTCCGGGAGGAGACTGAGGAGGGCGCGGGAGAGCTCACAGAGGAGGAGAGCCGGGAGGAGCTGCGCGCTCCTGCGGCAGAGCTTCAGTTCACACCGCAGGTCTCCAGGAGGATGCAGGGCAGCACGGATAAGAAGAGCGGCGGCCGGAGAAGAGGAGAGGAATAAGCGCGAAGCCTGCGGGGCTTGCTCCGCGGGGATGAGGCTTGGGATGAGAGGTGGAGGATGACAGAGTTTTTGCTTTTCAGAGAGAGGGTGCAGGACTTTTACCAAAAGCAGGACTACTGGCTGCTCCCGCTTTTCCGCGCGTTTTTTGCCGCGCTTAGTTTCTTTTCTGTAAATGCTGTCTTCGGGCACGGGGGAGCTTCCGGAAATCCGCTGCTTCTCCTCCTTTTGTCCGGGCTTTGCTTCTTTCTCCCCTGGGGGGCGGTTCCCCTCTTTGCGGGGGCTTTGATCCTGGCGGATCTCTACCGAGTCTCACTTTTTTTTATGCTGGCGGCGGCCTTCGTATTCCTTATGATCCTGCTCTTTCAGACGGCCTTTCGCGGGGGACACGCGGAGCTCATCGCCCTGGTTCCGCTTCTTTTTGTCCTGAAAATCCCCTATCTCGCCCCGGCGCTCTGCGGACTTTTCTTCGGTCTTATGTCCTTTGCGCCGCTGGCTCTTGGGACCTTTTCCTATTATTTCCTTCGCTTTCTCGCGGCAAATGCCGGGAAGGTCACGCTGGAGAGCGAACCGGAGAAGCTCGTAAACCAGATGGCGGAGATCTTCCTCGGCTTTTTCGAGGACAGGGGCATGCTCCTTATGATCTTTTCCATGGTGATTGCCATGCTCTTAATCTATACGATCCGGAATATGAGCTTTCGAAATTCCTGGTACACCGCAGTGGGCGCCGGCTTCTCGGCGCTTCTGCTCTTTGTCTTCGCGGGCTCCCGGAAGGGGCTCATCTCGATCTCTGCGCCCGGCTTTTTGCTCTCTCTCCTTTTTTCCGTCGCTCTTTCCTGCTTCCTGACGCTTTTCTTTCACGATGCGGATTTTCGTGCGGCGGAGCGGCTTTCCTTCGAGGATGATGAGTATTTTTATTATGTAAAGGCCGTGCCAAAGCGCCGCCCGCCCGCTCCCTTCCCCTCTCCCTCCAAAGAGGAGGAGAGAGAGGACGAGGATGAGGAGGAAGAGGAGAAAGGAGCGGAAATTGTTGGATAGATTTGCGGTACTTCACAGCTGGCTCAGCCTCCTGCCGCCCTTTACGAAGACGAGTGTTCTGGAGATCATCATCCTCTCCTACTTCATCTACATCTGTCTTCTCTGGATCAAAAATACCAGGGCATGGCAGCTTCTGAAGGGAATCCTTGTGATTTTCACCTTCACGGCTTTTGCCGTTATCTTCCGGCTGAGCACGATCGTCTGGCTGATCGAACGGATCTCGACCGCGGCTATCATTGCGGCCGTTGTGATTTTTCAGCCGGAGCTTCGGAAGGCTCTGGAGCAGCTTGGCTCCCGGGATTTTTTCGCAAAGATTTTCCCGGAGCAGATCAGCACGGACAACAGCCAAAATACGGTGGAAGAGATCGTGACGGCATGCTTTGAGATGGCAAAGAAGAAGACGGGGGCCCTCATCGTGCTGGAGCAAAAGCAGTCCCTCCGCGAGATCGAGGACACCGGGATCCGGATCAACGGCATCGTAAGCGCGGCTCTTCTCATCAATATCTTCGAGAAGAACACGCCGCTTCACGACGGCGCGGTGGTGATCGCCCACAATATTGTGACCGCCGCTACCTGCTATCTTCCTCTCTCCGAGGCGGAGATCTCAAAGGCCTACGGCACGAGGCACAGGGCGGCGCTCGGGATTTCCGAGAGCACGGATGCCGTGACGGTCGTAGTGTCCGAGGAGACGGGGGGGATCTCCGTCACACTCCAGGGGAGACTGATCCGTATCCCGGACAGGGAGACGCTCCGCAGCTATCTTCCGGACAACAGAAAGGAGAAGAAGGGGGCACAGCGCCCGTTTCTCGGTCTCTCCTTTCTTCGAAGGAGGGGGGAGAAGCGATGAAATTTTTCCGGGAGAATCTGGGGCTTAAGCTGATCAGCGTCGCGCTGGCTCTCGTGCTCTGGCTGATCGTCGTCAATGTCTCAAAGCCGGAGATCGAGGACAGCTGCCTCGCGGAGCTTCAGGTGGAGAACAAAGACATTTTCAATGCGGATTCGAAGACCTGGGAGATCGACCGGGGCAGCGTCACGATAAGCTACAAGGTGCGTTCTGATCAGAGGAGTCTTATCAGCTCCTCGGATTTCAAGGCCTACATTGACCTGAAGGATTATTCGATCACGGGAACCGTTCCGGTCTATGTCAGCGTCTTAAATCACAGCGGGATCATACAGGATGTGACGCCGAAGCCCACCGTGATTCATGTCAGAGTGGAGGATGTCCAGAAGAAGCACTTCGATCTCGTGAGCCATGAGCAGGGAAAGGCCGCGACAGGCTATGAGATCGCCGGGATCCAGACCGATCCGAGCTCGGTCACGGTATCGGGACCGATTTCTGCGGTAGGGCAGATCTCATCGGTCGGGATCCGGGTCGATGTGGATCAGCTCTCGGAGAATCAGAGCGGAAAGGCGAGCCCTGTATTCTATGATGCGAACAATAAGGCGCTCGAGGGACTGAAGAATGTGACGGTCTCCCCCGAGGAGATCAATTATACGGTGAAGGTCTATAAAAAGAAGTCCGTGAACCTTCTCTCCTCCGTCATCGGCTCTCCGGCGGCGGGATATCAATATGAGAGCAGCACGGTCTCCCCCAGCTCTGTCCAGCTCTCCGGGGACAGCAAGACGGTGGAGGGGCTGCAGGTCCTCGAGCTTCCCACGGTGGACATCACGGGCGCGATGGACAATGTCACAAAGAGCTTTCGCATTTCGGAGCTTCTGCCATCCGGCGTGAAGCTCGCGGACCAGAATACGGACGCCGTTGTCACGATCCGGATCGAAAAGATACCGGAGACAAAGAGCAATTCCTCGGAGGGGACCACGGAGAGTCCGGAGAGCACTGCGGAGAGCAGCAGTGCCAGGGATACGATGAGCACGGAGCAAAGCTCCTCTTCCCAGGGAAGCACGGAGACGGGAAGCGCTGAGAGCACGGAGGAGAGCAGCTCCTCTCAGAGGACGACGAGAGAGAGCAGTTCCTCCTCAAAGGGGCATGAGACATCGAGGACGCATGAGAGCAGCTCCTCTCAGAGAGGCCGGGAGAGCAGCTCTCCCCAGAAAACACAGGAGAGCAGCTCCTCCAGGACACAGGAGACGGAGAGCTCTTCCGGAGGAAAGGAAGGCACGACAGCTTCTTGAAGAGAATATCGGAATACTTCGGATATCTTTCGGATCTTTTTTTCTATACGGCGGCCTCCCTCCTCGCTGTGCTGTTTACGGAAAGGGGGCTTTTTCCGCTGGCTTCCCTGAGCCTTGCGGGAGCGGCGCTCTTTCTCTTTCGGAGGAACCGGAGGAGGGACGGATCCTTTTCTCCCGCGGCCCTTTTTGCGCTCGGACTCATCGGGGGGGAGGGGATCGCCTGCCTTAAGCTGAGCCGTCTGTCTACGGCGAGGACCAAAGAGACCTGGCTCTCCTTCTACCTCGCATACCTTCTCTTTTATCTTTGCTATTATGCGGTCCGCGGAATCCGGGCGGGAGAAAAGGAGGGGGAAGGGAGAGAGAACGCGCTTTATCCGGACGGCGAAGAGCGGGAGAGGAGGCTTTCCTTTTACCGCATCAGCATCCTTTCCCTCCTCGCGCTCTCTCTGTCCTGCTTTCTCTTTGAGGCATGGAGGCTTCGCTTTATTCCGCTCTTTACTGTGAATACGCCGCACGCCTATTCCTATTTTCACCTTCCGGCGATCCATTACTTCACAACCCTCTATGTCCTTCTCCCCTCTGTGGCCGCGCTCTACCGGAGGGAGCTTGGAAGGAAGAGCCCGCTCGCCCTTTTTGGCGCGCTTTTTCCGCTTTTTCTGAGTATTCTCCTGGTCTCCCGCTTTCAGTTTCTCTTCTCGCTCCTCCTCCTTCTCTTTAGCCTGTTGCTTTTGGGAGAGAGGCTGTCCCGGGGTCGTCTCCTCCTTCTCTTTTTCGGCGCTCTTTCGGTATATGTGCTGATTACGATCGAGAGAGCGCATTCCATCCGCTACTTAAACGGGATCTTCGAGATGAAATATCATCTCCCCATCTTTCTCAGCCAGCCCTATATCTATATCGCAAATAACTACGACAACTTCAATGAGATGACGCTTCATCTCAGGGAGCATTCCCACGGCATGAAGCTGCTCTACCCCTTCCTGACTCTGAGCGGGATCAAATATTTTTTCACTTTTCCGCTCGCCTGGCCGGATTTCGTGACGAAGAAGGAGCTCACAACGCTCAGCATCCTCTATGACAGCTGGTACGATTTCGGGCTTTTCGGAGTCGCGCTGTTTTCGTGCCTGCTCGCTTCTGTCTCCGCTTTGTTCCATTCCCTCTCCGGGAGGAATCCCTTCGGCGTTCTCTTCCGGGCACAGCTTTCCTTCTACCTTCTGTTTTCCTTTTTTACAACCTGGTTTTCCAATCCCGCGGTATGGTTTTACCTCCTCGCAACGGCTCTTTTATACTTTGCCTTTCAGCGCTTCTGCCTGTCCCGGGGAGAGAGAGGAGAGGGGGAAGTGCAGCTCGGAGAAGGGAGGAAATCATGAATCACAGGCTTCAGCTTATTCTAAATGTCTTGGTGCCCATCCTCTTTCTCCTGGGGGCGTTTTTGCTTCTCCCGAAGCTCCTCGTCTTTTTCTTTCCCTTTCTCCTCGGGGCACTGCTCTCGCTTCTTGCGTCGCCGCTCATCCGCCTTTTAAACCGGAGGAGCCCCCTCATGAAGAGGCAGCATGCCTCCGCGGTCATCATGATCCTGCTCCTCGCCCTGATCGGCTTCCTGCTCTACTGGCTCCTCGCGGCGGGGCTTCACTTTGTAAAGCTTCTTCTCCGGAGACTCCCGGATATGGCGCAGTGGCTTCTGACTTCGCTCAGGGCTCTCGCCGGAGAGAGGAGGAAGCTTCTCTTCGGCATGCCGGAGCAGCTCAATCGAATCATCGATAATCTCATCGCGAATTCCGATGCCTACGGGGAGGAGCTGATCGGAAGGCTCTCCAGTCCCGCTTTTTCGGCCTCCCTGGATCTTGTGAAATCCCTCCCGACCCTGCTCGTCTATCTCGTTGTGACGATCCTATCCGGCTTTTGCTTTTGCAGAGACGGGGAGCGCTACCTGAAAAGGCTGAAGGAGCTCCTCCCGGAGCGCTTCCGCCGTTACTTTTCCCTCCTCCGGCAGGATGCCTGGAAGATCCTCCACGGCTGGCTTCTCGCAAACCTTGAGATCATGGCGCTGGTCTTCCTCCTCCTTTCCGCGGGCTTTTTTCTCCTGCGGATCCCCTACGGCATATTGATTGCGCTTTTTATCGCCTTTTTGGACTTTCTCCCCCTCTTTGGCGTCGGATTCATCCTCTGGCCCTGGATCGCGCTGGAGCTTCTCTCCCAGAGATTCATGGAGGCCTTCTGGCTCCTTCTTCTCTATCTTATGACGCAGCTCGTGCGGCAGTTCCTGCAGCCGAAGATCATGGGGGACGCGATGGGACTTCCTCCCCTACTGACGCTCCTTTTTCTCTACCTGGGCTTTAAGTTCTATGGGATCGGGGGCATGATCTTTGCCATCCCGCTCGGCATGCTCTTTCTCAGCCTCTACCGCTTCGGAGCCTTCGATAAAATGCTGGACTCCGCGAGGGAACTGTTCCGGGAGCTCTTAAGCTTCCTCTAAATAAAGCGCCGGGGAAGGCACGCGGCTCATTGCCTTCAAAAATGCCTGGGAAAAAGCCGCTGCGCTTGACAAGAAAAAGAACAAAGCTATAATAATTTATTGTAAAAGTTCCCGTCAGACAGATTTTGGGCGGGAGGCATCGACTTTTGCGTATGGCGGATTCGCCATGGAGCGGATCGGCTCCGTTTCACGGGGAGATCAGGCGAAGACGGGAGAGCTTTGTCCTGCTCCGGAACTTTGATGCAGGGACTTATCCTGATGCGAGGCTTTTTCAAAACAGGCAGCAGAGCGACTACAGAAGGAGGGAGCTATGAATAAGAAGAGCGGCAGAGAAAAGGATGAGGCTTTAAGAGAGTCCTTCGCGGAGATCAAGAAGGCCGCGAGAGAGCTCTCCGGGGAAAAGGCGGAGAAGCTGCCGGAAAAGGCGGAGAAAAAGTCATCCGAAAAGACCCCGGAAAAGAAGAGCGGGGCGAAGAAGAGCACGGCCGGGAAGACGGCGGCGAAGGCAGAGAAGGAAAAGAGTGCGGAAAAGGCGGAGAAGAGCGCCCCGAAGGTGAAGCTCTGCTTTGAGTTTTTCGGACGAAAGATCGACGAAGAGGATGTCAGAAAGCGCGCACTGAAGGCGGCGGCGGAGGTGAAGCCGGGCGCAAAGAGGGTGGAGATCTACATCGTCGCGGATCAAAACGCCGCCTATTTCGTTGTGGACGGAGTGGGAAGCGCGGATTACCGGGTTGAGCTTTAAGGGAATCATCAGCGGCGTTTTTATCCTTTAAAGAAAATATGTCTTTTCGGGGACGGGTACCTGTTCCGGGACAAGAGCCCGGGAGGGCAGCCGTCTCTTCTTCGCCTTAAGGAGAAGAAAGCGGCGTAAAGAGAAGCGGCACGATGCCGCCTTTTTAAAGCCGGTCTCAGCGATCGAGGAAGAGCAGAGAGGGGAGGAGAGCATGCGGGCTTTGCCGGCGGAATTTCGAAGGCGGATGGAGCGGCTTTTCGGAGAGAGGGAAGAGTATGAGAGCTTTTTGAAAAGCTATGAGAATCCCCCTGTCCGGGGACTTCGACTGAGTCTTCACAGACTTTTCTCCCTCTATGGGGAGGACGCCCGCTCCGTTTACGAGACCCTTCTTTCAGACTGGGGACTCCGGGCGCTGGCGGGGAGTGATGCAGCGTTTTTCGAAGGAGAGGAGTATTTCCGGGAATTCATCCTGGATGAGCGGAGGCTTTTAGAAAGGTCCATACGCCCTGGCCTCCATCCCTATCATGAGGCGGGGCTCTACTATCTCCAGGAGCCATCGGCGATGCAGGCACTTCCCGCCCTCTCAGTGCGTCCCTTTGACCGCGTTTTGGATCTTTGCGCAAGTCCCGGCGGGAAGTCGGGACAGGCCGCGGATCGTCTCTCTCTCTTAGAGGGAGGCATCCTGATCAGCAATGAATATGTGCCGGAGAGGGCCCGGATACTTTCCTCCAATATAGAACGGCTCGGGATAGAGAATGCCGCCGTCTTAAACGAGGACAGCGACCGGCTCTCCCGGCATTTTCCGGAGTACTTCAGCCGAATCCTCGTGGACGCGCCCTGCTCCGGAGAGGGGATGTTCCGGAAGGACGAGAACGCGATTTCAGAGTGGAGTCCGGAAAATGTGGAGCACTGTATTTTCCGGCAGAGAGAGATCCTCCGAAACGCGGTCTCCATGCTCTCCCCGGGAGGGCTTTTGTGCTATTCGACCTGCACCTTTGAGAGAGGGGAGAACGAAGGGCAGCGAGATTTTCTGCTCTCGGAATATCCCTTCCTCCGCCTGAGCTTTGAAAGGCGGACTTATCCGCAGCGGGGACCGGGGGAGGGGCATTATATCGCGATTTTCCGGAGAGAGGGGGAGGACGGGCTTCTGCCCGGGAAAACGGGCCGGAGGCTCTTAAGGGCGGGCGGAAGGATCTATCTCGTCCCGGACAGCATGCCGGAGCTTCGGGGGCTTCGCGTTCTCCGGCTCGGTCTCCTTGCGGCAGAGGAGGAGGGGGGAGAGCTCCGATATGCGCACGCCCTCTCCCACGGAGAGAATCTCCCTCTTCCCTATTTGAATCTTCGAAGGGGGGATCCGAGGGTCAGAGACTATCTCCTGGGACTGGAGCTTCGGGCGGAGCCCTCCGAGATCCGGAGCAAGGGGGAGCAGGGTGGACCGGATCCTATGAAGGAGCCCCCTTCCTTTCTCTCCTCCTTTTCCTTTCGGGAGGGGGAAAAGCAGAGGAAGCTCGTCTTCTCCCAAAAGGATCGGGGGCTTATGCTTCTTTGCTTCGAGGGGGCCGCTCTGGGCCTTGGAAGATACCGGGGCGGGCGCATAAAAAATATTTATCCAAAGGGGCTTCGGAGGAGCATCTGAGAGAGGAAGACAGGGCGATGAGAACTAGTGAAATTTTTAACGACCTCTGTCAAGTCCGCTTGAATTAGGAGGCCTTTTCGTTTACAATAGGACCGAAAAATCGGGGATTCCTTCCCTGCCTGATAGAGAAATGGAGGATGAAAAATGGATAATCAGTCTACATCATCCGCAATGGGCAGAATACGCTCATTGCTCGATGAGTCCAGCTTCGTCGAGATCGGAGCTTTGGTCCGGGCCAGATCCACCGACTTCAACCTGGCGGAGAAGAAGCTTCCCTCCGACGGCGTTATCACAGGCTACGGCACCATCAGCGGGAGACTGGTCTATGTCTATTCGCAGGACAGCGCCGTGCTGGGGGGCTCCGTCGGAGAGATGCACGGAAAGAAGATCGCGACACTCTACGATATGGCGATGAAGATGGGAGCGCCGCTCATCGAATTGATCGACTGCTCCGGGCTCCGCCTGCAGGAGGCCTCGGATTCTCTCTTTGGCATGGGAAGAATCTATCGAAAAAAGACAGCTGCCTCCGGTGTCATCCCTCAGCTCAGCGCGGTATTCGGAAGCTCCGGCGGCGGCATGGCGGTGCTTACGGCTCTCTCGGACTTCGTCTTCATGGAGAAGGAGAAGGGCCGCCTTTTTGTGAACGCCCCGGACGCTGTCCTTGGGAACAAGGATGATCGGATCGCGATGGCAGAGGCACAGGAGGAAAACGGGCTTGTGGATTTCAGCGGGAGCGAGGAGGAGATCCTCGGGAAGCTGCGAGAGCTCTTTTCCCTGCTCCCCTCGAACAATGAGGATTATGCGGAGCCGGAGGGCACGGAGGATGATCTGAACCGCTCTGTCTCGGGGATCGAGAATCTGAGCGCCCCGGATGCCTTAAGGCTTCTCTCTGACGACGGCGTCTTCTTCCGGACGAAGAGGGGCTATGCACCGGATCTCGTGACGGGCTTCCTCCGACTGAACGGGCAGACGGTCGGCGCGGTCATGACAGAGGAGAAGTCCCTCAGCTGGAAGGGGGCGGAGCAGGCCGCCGGGCTCATCCGCTTCTGCGATGCCTATGAGATTCCGGTGCTCACGATCGTCAATACGGAGGGCTACCGGAACGATGGCTGCACGGAGAAGCATATGGCAAAAGCTGCCGCAAGGCTTGCCTATGCCTATGCCAATGCCTCCGTTCCCCTTGTGACAGTGATCCGCAATGCGATCGGAACCGCGGGCCTCGGTCTCGGGAGCAAGGCGCTCGGCGCGGATATTGTCTACGCCTATCCCGACGCGCGGATCGGGATCCTCAATGAGGAGAAGAGCGCGGAGCTCCTCTTTCCGGACAGTGACAGAGAGAGCATACAGAGGCAGGCAACGGAGCTTGGGAAGACGCAGAATTCCGCTCAGGCGGCGGCAGAGAGGGGCTATCTCGACGATATTATCCTGCCGGAGGAGACGAGGCAGAGGGTGATCGCCGCTCTTGATATGCTCTATACCAAGACGGTCTCTTCTCCGGACAAGAAGCACGGGACCGTGTAGGGAGGTGCCATGAAAAAGCGGATAACGAAAACACTGCTCTTTCTCCTTCTCCTTTTTTCCGTCCTCCTTTCGGCCTGCGGAAGAAAAAAGGAGAGCGGACAGATCAGCGAGGATCAGCAGAGACTCATCGCCCAGGAAAAGCAGTATCTGGAAAGCTTTGCGCCGAGCTTCCTGGAGGATATCGCGCGAAGTGATGAGAGCAGCCTCTCGGAGAGGATCCGGGAGGCGGAGAAGAATAAGGATGCCGTGAGCTATAACGGGCTTGTCAACTTCCAAAACAGCAGGGAGCGCCTGGGAGAATTTCAGTCTGTGGAGAGCTCGGAGGCCAGCCAGGATGCGGATGGAAACTGGACGATTTTGGTCAATGCGGTCTTTGAGAAGAGGAAGCTTCTTTTCACTCTGGGCGTAGACGAGAAGATGACGAAGCTCACGGAGATGAGCTTTCTCCCGGATTATACGATGGCGGAAAAGCTCACAGACGCCGCCGGGAATCTGCTCGTCGGAATGGGAACCGTCTTTGCCGTTCTGATTTTCATCGCCTGGGTCATAAGTCTCTTCCGCTATGTCAATCTGGCGGAGCAAAATGTGAGGGAGAGAAGGGAGAAGAGAAGGGCGATCGATGCCCCGCCTCTTGCGAGGAGCGCCGTAAAGGCTCCGCCGGAGCCGGTCATCCCGCAGAAGGAGAGCGGAGCGGAGGAAGACGATGAGCTGCTGCAGGCGGTCATCGCCGCGGCGATCGCAGCCTATGAGGAGGAGAGAGGAGAGGGAGAGAGCGGAGAGAGCCTTCACAACGGGCTCCGGGTCCGCTCGATCCGAAGAAGATAGAGAGGAAGCGGCAGCTTCTGCATAGGGGTGAAGCTTCGCCGGGCAGAGGCATAAAGCGGAGAAGTACAGAAAAAAACGCTCACAGAACAGCATAGAGAATAAAGGCAGCATAAAAGCATAAAGAATAAGGAAGGATTCCCATGAAGAAATATACCATTACCGTAAACGGTGTTTCCTATGATGTGACAGTGGAAGAGGGCGGGGCGGCGCAGTCCGCTTCCCTTCCTCCGCTTTCTCCCGCCCCCTCCGCCGCTCCCTCAAGGAGCGGCTCCCCGAAGAAGACCGGCGGGGAGGAAGGAGCGGTCAAGGTGACGGCCCCGATGCCCGGGAAGGTCCTCGCTGTGAAAAAGCAGGTCGGCGATGCGGTCAAGTCCGGGGACACCATTCTGGTGCTCGAGGCCATGAAGATGGAAAATGACATCGTCGCTCCGAAGGACGGCGTGATCGCAAGCCTCAATGTCTCCTCCGGTGACTCCGTGGAGTCCGGTGCCGTCCTCGCGAGCATGAACTGAGGAGGGGAGGCAGCGGAGCTTTCTGAGCGGGAGGGTTATAAAATATGAATATAGCGGAGACCTTTAGTAATCTATTGCAGCAGACCGCCTTCTTCAACCTGAGCTGGGGCAATTACCTCATGATGTGCATCGCCTTTTTCTTCCTCTATCTGGGGATTGCAAAGGGCTTCGAGCCGCTCCTCATGGTGCCGATCGCCTTCGGAATGCTGCTTGTGAACATCTATCCGGATATTATGCTGAATCCGGATCAGTCCATGAACGGGACCGGGGGACTGCTCTGGTACTTCTTCCATCTCGACGAGTGGACGATTCTTCCGTCTCTGATCTTCCTCGGCGTCGGAGCGCAGACGGATTTTTCACCCCTGATCGCAAACCCCATCAGCTTCCTGATGGGGGCTGCCGCGCAGTTTGGAATTTACGGAGCCTACTTCATCGCGATCCTCATGGGCTTCAACGGGGCTGCCGCGGCCGCGATTTCGATCATCGGAGGGGCGGACGGACCGACCTCCATCTTTCTTTGCAATAAGCTGGGGCAGACCGCTCTGCTGGGCCCGATCGCCGTCGCGGCCTACAGCTATATGTCCCTGGTCCCGATCATCCAGCCGCCGATCATGAGACTTTTGACGACGGATGAGGAGCGAAAATGCAAGATGTCGCAGCTCCGCCCGGTTTCAAAGCTGGAGAGAATTCTCTTTCCGATCGTCGTCACTGTCATCGTCTGTCTCCTTCTTCCGACCACAGCGCCCCTCGTCGGTATGCTGATGCTCGGGAACCTCTTTAAGGAGTCCGGCGTCGTAAAGCAGCTGACGGAGACCGCCTCCAATGCCATGATGTACATCGTCGTCATCATGCTGGGCACCTCCGTGGGAGCATCGACCTCTGCGGAGGCCTTCCTGAACCTGAATACCTTAAAGATCGTCGGGCTCGGCATGATCGCCTTTGCCTTCGGCACGGCGGCCGGCGTCCTGCTCGGAAAGATCATGTACTACGCCTCCGGGAAGAAGATCAACCCTTTGATCGGCTCCGCGGGCGTCTCTGCCGTCCCCATGGCGGCCCGCGTCTCGCAGAAGGTCGGATCGGAATATGATCCCACGAACTTTCTCCTGATGCACGCGATGGGACCGAATGTGGCGGGAGTCATCGGAACCGCGGTCGCGGCGGGAACCTTCATGGCGGTCTTTGGCGTAAAGTGAGAAGTATCCGGGGATAGGAGTGCTGAGAGCGAGCCGGCCCGGGAAAGGTATCCCTTCCTCTCTTAGAGGAAGGGATACGGAAGGGACAGCCGGAGGAATGCGCCGGACTGCACAAAAAGAGAGATAGAGAGAACAGCAGAGAGAGGGGAAAATATGGCCAGAGTAAAGATTACCGAGACGATCCTTCGGGATGCTCATCAGTCCTTGATTGCGACCCGCATGCCAAGCTCTGAGATGGAGCCGATTCTCGACAGCATGGATCAGATCGGCTATCATGCCGTCGAGTGCTGGGGAGGCGCGACCTTCGATGCCTGCCTCCGTTTTCTGAGAGAGGATCCGTGGGAGCGGCTTCGGATGCTGAAGCGCCACTTCCGAAAGACAAAGCTTCAGATGCTCTTCCGAGGACAGAATATTCTGGGCTACAATCATTACGCGGACGATGTCGTCGAGTATTTCGTCGAGAAGTCCATCGCGAACGGCATCGATGTGATCCGGATCTTCGATTGCCTCAATGATATCCGGAATCTCGAGACCGCAGTGAAGGCCACGAAGAAGGAGGGAGGGCATGCGCAGATCGCGCTCTGCTATACCCTGGGCGATGCCTATACCCTGGAGTATTGGGAGAAGCTCGCGAGCGAGGTCGAGAGCCTGGGGGCGGATTCTCTCTGCATCAAGGATATGGCGGGTCTTCTGCTCCCCAGCGCAGCCTTCGAGCTGGTTCAGGCCTTAAGGAGGGGGACGCAGCTCCCGATCGACATGCATACGCACTATACCTCCGGCATGGCTTCCATGACCTACCTGAAGGCCGTGGAGGCGGGGGCAAATATCATTGACACCGCATCCACCCCCTTCTCCATGGGGACCTCCCAGCCCTCCACTGAGGTCATGGTGAAGGCGCTGGAGGGGACGGAGTACGACACGGGGCTCAAGCTCGACAAGCTGATCGAGGTCTCGAATTATTTCCAGCCCTACCGCGAGGAATGCCTCGCGTCGGGGCTTATGTCCACGAAGGTCCTGGGGGTGAACATCAATACATTGAAGTATCAGGTTCCGGGGGGAATGCTTTCGAATCTGATCTCCCAGCTCCACCAGGCGGGGCAGGACGAAAGGCTCACAGAGGTGCTGGAGGAGGTGCCGAGAGTCCGGAAGGATTTCGGAGAGCCGCCGCTCGTCACGCCGTCCTCCCAGATCGTGGGAACGCAGGCTGTCTTAAACGTCCTGACCGGGGAGCGCTATAAGATGGTGCCGAAGGAATCCCATAAACTGGTGGCCGGGGAGTTTGGCCGCACAGTGAAGCCGATGGACCCGGAGGTCGTAAAGAAGATCCTAAAGCCCGGGGAGACACAGATGACGGACCGCCCGGCGGACCACATCGCCCCGCAGCTTCCGGAATTTGAGAAGGAATGCGCGCAGTGGGTTACGCAGCCGGAGGATGTCCTCTCCTATGCGCTCTTCCCGCAGGTCGCAAAGGATTTCTTCGAGTACCGGGAGGCGCAGAAAAGCGGAGTCGCCCTGAGGCAGGCGGACAAGGAGAACAAGGCGTACCCGGCCTGAAGGATCACCGGGGCATGAAGAACCCGGCTTCTATCGGCGGCGTTTCGGGACGGAGAATGACCCATCGGCATAGACGGTGGGTCAGTTTTTCTTATTGACTTTTCTTATTGACGGAAGGAAGGGAAAAAATTAAACTGTATAGAAGTAGCTGAGTAATGTGAGGGTGAACAATCCATGAAGAAACTGCAGTATATAATGCTTACATTCCTGTTCTGCTGTCTCCTCGCCTTCTCCTCGCTTGCCGCGAGCGGACAGATCTCCTTCTCGGATCCCAAGGTGACGGCCGGCGAAGAGGTCAATGTGACGATGAAGATAAAGAGCGGGGACAGCAGCCTTTCCTCCGCGGAACTGGAGCTGAGCTATGATTCCTCGCTTTTGGAATTTGAGAGCGGAACGGATGCGAGCGGAGGAGAGGGGAGCATCCACGTGAGCGGAGCGGGCTCCGGAGCGGGCTCCGGAACACTGGAATACAATTTCCGCTTCCGGACGCTTGGCAGCGGGGAGACCACGATCAACGTCGTCTCTCAGCAGGTCACGGCCTCGGACAATTCCCAGGTGGAGATCAATCATCTGGGCAGCTCGGCGGTGACGGTGCTCGCGGAGAGCGGATCGGAAAAGGATGCGACCTTGAAGGAACTCTCCGTCTCCCCGGGAGAACTGAGCCCCGCTTTTTCCTCGACCAATACGGATTACAGTCTGACCGTGGGCACGGATGTGAGCCGGCTCACGGTCAATGCCGTTCCCTCTGCGGACAGCGCGAAGGTGGAGATCAGCGGAAACGACAGTCTGAACATGGGGGAGAACCATGTGACCGTCAATGTCTCCTCCTCGGACGGCAGCACGACGCTCGCCTATAACCTGAAGGTGACAAAACAGGAGGGAGGAGCATCCCAAAAGGACGAGGACGGCAGCAAGACGACCAATGAAGGGGTGAAGCTCTCCGCAAAGGAGAAGACCATCACGATTATGAATCCGGGATCCGATGTGAAGATCCCGGATGGCTTTGCAGAGAGCAGGATCGATATCGACGGGCATCAGGTGAGGGGATGGGTCTGGAAGGAGGACACGGAGCATCCCTACTGCATCGTCTATGGCATGAATGACGCGGGAGAGCTCAATTTTTACCGCTATGATCTATCGGAAAAGACGATACAGCGCTATTTTCTGGATCCGGTCGCGGAGAAGACAAAGCAGGACGCGGAGGCCTACGCGGCGCTTGTGAAGACGCATGATTCCCTGGTACTGAGATATAACTGGCAGTTTATCCTAAGCTGCGTACTCGCGCTGCTCTGCCTCTCGATGGCGGCCTGGATCCTGTTGAAGCCGCAGAAGGGCGGGAGGGGAAAGGCGCAGCAGAGCCGGAGAGAGCTCTCGAGAAGAGGAACTGGAAAATCCGCTTCGGAGCCTTCCAAGAAGGAAGGCGGGAGGAAGGAGGAGCTCTCCGAGACCAGGGTGGTGACAGATCTTGGGAAGAATGAAAAGGAGGATCTGGAAATCACCCGGATGATTCAAAAGACGGAGGACAGAGATCGGGGAGAGCCGGAGGTTGAGGAGCTGGATCTCTCCGAGACCAGAGTTTTGAAAAAGCCGTCCAGGGAGAAGGACCCAGGGAGCGGAAAGGCTCTGAATATCGAGGAATTATAGGCGGACGAAGGAGAGAGAATGAATCAATTCACCGTACAGGCGCAGAGAGCGCTGCAGCTTTCCATTGAGGCTGCGGAGAGCCTGCACCACAACTATATCGGAACGGAGCATATCCTTCTTGGGCTCCGCCGGGAGGGCACGGCGCTCGCCGCGAAGGTTCTCGCCGCGAACGGGATCGAGGAGGAGAAGATTCTGGATATGATCTCCCGTTTTCTGTCCCCGGACAGCAATGTCACGGTGGCGGACCGCTCCGGCTACACGCCCTCTGCCAGAAGGGTTCTGGACGCCGCGATTCAGGAGGCGAACCGGAGCCGCTCGAAGCTTGTGGGGACAGAGCATATCCTGATCTCCATTCTGAAGGAGCCGAGCTCCGCCGCGTCCCGCATTATCACGACTCTGGGCGGCAATGTCCAGAACATGTACCAGCAGATCCTCAATGCGATCGGCCCGAGATTCAGCGGAGCGGAGCAGGAGGGAGGGCAGAGGGATCAGCGGCAGCAGAGCAGCACCCCGATGCTGGACCAGTACTCCCGCGACCTCACGGCGCTTGCGAGACAGGACCGTCTCGATCCCGTCATCGGGAGAGAGGCGGAGATCATGCGGGTCATCCAGATCCTGTCCCGTAGGACGAAGAATAACCCCTGCCTGATCGGTGAGCCCGGCGTCGGAAAGACAGCGGTGGCGGAGGGAATCGCGGAGAGGATCGTCTCCGGGAAGGTGCCGGATACCATCGCGGGAAAGCGCCTTCTGACCCTCGATATCTCGGCCATGGTGGCGGGCTCCAAGTACCGCGGAGAGTTCGAGGAGAGGATCAAGAGAGTCATAGCAGAGGCGAAAAACGACGGAAGATCCCTGCTCTTTATCGATGAGATCCACACGATCATCGGCGCGGGCGGTGCGGAGGGCGCGCTGGACGCCGCGAATATTCTGAAACCGGCCCTGGCCAGAGGGGAGCTCCAGATCATCGGGGCGACGACTCTCGATGAGTACCGGAAGCATATTGAGAGGGATGCGGCGCTGGAGAGAAGATTTCAACCGGTGAATATCGAGGAGCCCTCCGAGGAGGAGAGCTATGAAATTCTCCGCGGCGTGGCGCCGAAGTATGAGGAGCATCACCATGTGCTCATTGAGGACGGGGCTCTCCGCGCGGCGGTGAAGCTTTCCTCCCGCTATATCAATGAGCGCTACCTCCCGGACAAGGCGATCGACCTCATAGATGAGGCTGCCTCCCGGCTCCGCATCAGCTTCAGCGGGGAGCCCGAGAAGCTGAAGAGGCTCAGGGAACAGATCGAGGAGCTGGAGCTCGAGAAGGAGGACTGCATCCGCAGGGAAGACCTGGAAGGAGCCGCCGCGGTAAAGAAAAAACAGGAGGAGAAGAGGCGGAAGCTCGAGAAGGAGAGCGAGAGCCTGAGAAGGGAGCAGGAGGAGCATCCGCTCCATGTCACAGAGGCGGAGATCGCGAGAGTGGTCTCCCAGTGGACGCGCATCCCGGTGGAAAAGCTTGCGGAGGCGGAGAGCGAGAAGCTGAAAAAGCTCGAACAGAATCTCCATCAAAGAGTAGTGGGGCAGAGTGAGGCCGTCCATGCAGTCGCGCAGGCGATCAAGCGGGGGAGAGTGGGTCTTAAGGATCCGCGGCGCCCGATCGGCTCCTTTATGTTCCTGGGACCGACCGGCGTCGGAAAGACAGAGCTCTCCAAGGCTCTCGCGGAGCTGATGTTTGGCTCTGAGAACGATCTGATCCGTGTCGATATGTCCGAGTACATGGAGAAGTACAGCGTCTCAAAGATGATCGGCTCTCCCCCCGGCTATGTGGGCTATGACGAGGGCGGACAGCTCTCGGAGAAGGTGCGGAGAAGACCCTATTCCGTAGTCCTTTTCGATGAGATTGAGAAGGCGCACCCGGATGTCCTGAACATCCTTTTGCAGGTCCTGGACGACGGGCATATCACGGATGCGCAGGGGCGGAAGATCTCCTTTAAGAACACCATCATCATCATGACGAGCAACGCGGGGGCGGAATCCATCGTGAACCCGAAGCGGCTGGGCTTTTCCTCCGCTGACGGATCCCGCGAGAAAAACTATGAGCTCATGAAGGAGAAGGTCATGGAGGAGGTGAAGCGCCTTTTCCGGCCGGAATTTCTGAACCGTATCGACGAGATCCTCGTCTTCCACCCGATCAGCCGGGAGGATATGGGAGAGATCCTCGGCATCATGCTGAAGGGGGTGAGACAGAGGGCCCTTTCCGAGCTGAATATCCGCTTAAGCTTCGATCAGGGGACGAAGGACTACCTTATTGAAAAGGGCTTTGACGCAAGATACGGGGCCCGTCCCCTCCGAAGAACGATACAGAGCTATGTGGAGGATCAGCTCGCGGAGCAGATTCTCGAGGGGAAGCTCCAAAGAGACTGCTCCGTCCGAATCAGCTTGGATCGAAAGAAGCAGACGCTGAAATACAGCGTGAGGAGCAGCAGGAGGAAAACGGCCGATGCCGAAGGCGAGCACTAGGTTTTTCTGTAAGGAATGCGGCTATGAGACCTCGAAATGGCTGGGCCAATGCCCCAGCTGCCGCGCGTGGAACAGCATGGTGGAGGAGCCCGTAAAGCGAGTGCAGAAGGGAAAGGGCTCCTCCTTTTCCGCTGCACTGCCGCGGGGGGAGAGGACGAGACCGCTCCTTCTGGGGGAGATCCCGCTCTCCTTGGAGGAGCGCTTAAAGAGCGGATTTACAGAGCTGGACCGGGTGCTCGGGGGAGGGATCGTCGTGGGCTCTCTGCTGCTCCTCGGCGGAGATCCCGGTATCGGAAAGTCTACGCTGCTCCTCGAGCTGTCGAGAAACCTGAGCGCCAAAGAGGGAAGATCCGTCCTCTATGTGAGCGGGGAGGAGAGTCTTCGGCAGATCAAAATGAGGGCCATGCGGCTCTCGGTGGGAGAGGGGGAGCTCCGTTTTCTCTGCGAGACCAATATCGAAAATATTCAGGAGGCGATCGCGGAGACGAGGCCGGAGCTCGTTGTGATCGACTCCATTCAGACGATGTTTACGGAGGCTGTCTCCGCTGCTCCGGGCTCCGTCAGTCAGGTCCGGGAATCCGCGGCGGCGCTTCTTCGAACGGCGAAGGAGGGCGGGAGCGCGATCTTTCTCGTCGGCCATGTCACGAAGGACGGAAACGTCGCGGGGCCGAAGATTCTGGAGCACATGGTGGATGCGGTTCTCTACTTCGAGGGGGAGAGCAGCGGGAATCTCCGCATTCTCCACGGACAGAAGAACCGCTTTGGCGCAAGCGGAGAGATCGCGGTCTTTGAGATGAGCGGAGAGGGACTCAAGGAGGTGAGGAACCCTTCGGAGCTCCTCCTCTCCGGGCGCCCTCTCGGGGCTTCCGGCTCTGTCGTGAGCTGCGGCATGGAGGGGACGAGGCCGCTCCTCCTGGAGATCCAGGGCCTCTCCGTCCCCACGAGCTTCGGCTTGCCGCGCAGGACCTCGAACGGCATCGACTTTAACCGCCTGAATCTCCTGCTCGCTGTGATCGAGCGGAGGCTCGGGATCGAGATGTCCCGCTATGATGCCTATGTCAATATCACGGGGGGACTTCGGATTCAGGAACCCTCCCTGGATCTCGCGGTGATCCTCGCCCTGATCTCCAGCTGCCGGAATCTCTCCGTCCCGGAGGATGTGCTGATCTTCGGGGAGGTGGGACTTGCCGGAGAGGTGCGGGCAGTGTCCAGGGCGGAGCAGCGGATCCAGGAAGCGCTGCGCCTGGGCTTTCGCCGCATCGTCATGCCCGCCTACCACAGCGATAAGGCGCGGGAGCTCGCGGGGAATTCCGCGGAGATCATGGCTGTGAAAAATATCCGGGAGGCATTGACAATCCTGAGGAAATAGCATAGAATGTGTTCTGTCGCAAAAGAGGGGATTAGTTCAAGGGTAGAGCAACGGTCTCCAAAACCGCCGATGGGGGTTCGAATCCCTCATCCCCTGTGAAAAGAAAAATGGCTTAAATACGTGGATTCCTAAGAGAATCAACGCGTTTAAGCCATTTTTATTGCCGTAAAATCTCGCTTGTGATAGCACAAAAATCACGTCTCATCGAAAAAACGGTACAGAAACTGTACAGAGAAAATAGATGATGCAGCACCAGTAAGTTTTTTTTTAAGATCTTTTGCTTGCAATCCCCCGGGGTTTTCATGTATTATGACGATAGTTAGTTATAACTAACGTGTGGGAGGTGTTTCCATCATATTACTTCAGGTGAAAAATATTTCAAAAGTTTTTCGTGTTGGGGAGATAGAAGTCCAGGCCTTGAGGAATGTTTCCTTTGAGGTGGAGGAAGGTGAGTTCATCGTGATTCTCGGGCCGAGCGGCTCCGGGAAGAGCACCCTTTTGAACATTATCGGGGGGATTGAGACCGTCAGCGAGGGGACTGTGCTCTACCGCGGAAAGGCCCTCGAATTTGCCCGAAAGGCCGAGATGAGCCGCTACCGAAAAGAGCATATCGGCTTCGTCTTTCAGTTCTATAACCTGCTGCCGAATCTGTCCGCACTGGAAAATATCGAGATCATGGCGGAGCTCTCGGAGGATCCGCTCGATCCCGGAGATCTGCTGCGTCAGGTGGGACTCTCCGAGCGCGCTGATCACTTCCCATCGAAGCTTTCGGGGGGACAGCAGCAGAGAGTTGCGATCGCCAGGGCACTTTGCAAAAATCCGGATCTGCTTCTCTGTGATGAGCCGACGGGGGCTCTGGACATAAGGACCGGGGCGCAGATTCTTCAGCTTCTCTGGGACTTCAATCGGGAGTACAAAAAGACGGTGCTGATCATCACACACAACGAAAAGATTGCGGAGACGGCGGACAGAGTCTTCTATGTGAGGGACGGCAGGATCGATCATATCGGCGTCAATCAAAGAAGGAGCGCGCCGGAAGAGGTGGAGTGGTAAATGAAGGGGTATCTGAAGAACATCCTAAGAGGAGCCGCCGGGGATCTCTCATCCTATATCGGCGCTGTGCTCATCATAGCGCTCGGTGTACTGATTCTTGTCGCGGAAACAGATATTCGCTGGAATCTCCGGGACTCGCTGAACCGTTATTACGAAAAGCAGCATTTTGCCGATGTCTTTGTGAAGCTTGAGCGCATGCCGGGGAGGGAGCTCGGGAAGCTCCGGGAGATCAAGGGAGTGAAGGAGGTCTTCGGGCGCCTTTCCGAGGATCTGCGTCTTCAGACGGAGGAGGGAGGCGATATCGTCAGCGTTCATATGCTGGCCGTCGGCGAAGAGGATTCCCTGAACCGCTGTCTCATTGCGGGGAATTTTCCGGAGGGAGACGGGATATGCATCGGCTATAAGATGTTTCAGGACAGAGGGCTGCACTACGGGGATCCGGTCCGTCTGATCATCGGAGACAGGCCGAGGACCTTTTACATCTGCGGCACGGTCCAGGAGCCGGAATACATCTATGCCATACCGCCGGGCGGAGCCCAGATCCCTGATACGTTGATCTACGATATCGCCTGCCTGGAGAGGAGAAGTCTTGAGAACTGCCTCGGCAAAGCGGGCATTGTGAATGAGCTTGGGATCAGGCTGGAAAGGGGGTATTCCTTTCAGGATGTCAGGGAGCAGCTTCGGGAAAGGCTTTCCGAATACGGCATTTCCTCCCTCGTATCGAGGGAGGATCAGCTCAGCTATCATCAGATGGATTCGCAGTTTGCGCAGCTCTTTGCGGTCTCTATCCTGCTTCCGCTCATCTTCTTCCTGGTATCTGCTTTCATGCTTTATGTCGTACTCATAAAGCTCATCGAGAGGGATCGCGCTCTGATCGGGACCATGAAGGCATTTGGCTTTCCGGATCTTTCGCTCACGACAGGCTATCTGTTCGTCGGAGCTCTTGTCTCGGCCTTCGGCTCCTTCCTTGGCTCGCTGCTCTCCGTCCCGATGGAGCGCTATGCGCTCTACCTCTATTCTCTATACTATAATCTTCCGAAAAGAGAGCTGCATTATTACTGGGAGAGCAGGGCGGCAGCCGCTTTCCTCGCGCTGATGATAAGTCTGGCTGCGGTCCTTGCGGGAGTCCGCGGTATTTTGAAGGTCCATCCGGCGGAATCCATGAGAGCTGCAGTGCCGGAGCAAAGGAGTGGAAAGAAGCTGCCGGATTTCCTCCGTCTTCGCCTCAGCCCTGCCCAGAGGATGAGTCTTCGCTTCATGCTGAGAAATAAGAGGAGGAATCTCCTCGCGGCCTTTGCGGCGGCCTTCCCCTTTGCCCTGTCCTCCGTCATCTTCTCCTTTAATGTGATCGCAGAGCATATGTATACCATGCAGTTTACGAAGGTCGAGCTCTATGATATGAAGCTCAGCCTGGACGGCTTCAAGGACAGGAATAATATGGAAAACAGCATGCGGCAGATCGCGGGGATCTATGAGCTGGAGTGCGAGGCGAGATATTCCGTAAGCCTGGAGCACGAAAATCACAGCCTGCTTTCGAGCCTCACGGCCTTTCGCCGCGATTCCAGTGAGCATCGGCTGGCAGACTGCTACGGCAGAGAGATCCGGCTCAGAAGGGGAGGACTCGTCATAAACTCCATCACGGCCGGAAAACTCGGTATCCGTGCAGGAGATGAGCTTTCGGTCTACAATCCGTATCTCGCAAAGAACAAAGTATCTCTCCCGGTCGTCTATGTCGCGGAGGAAAGCTTCGGCGGGGGCTGCTATATTGATATCGACGAGATGCAGAGATATTTCCCGAAAAAGATCGGAGTGAATGAGCTTCTCTTTAAGGTGCAGAGAGGGGAGGAGAAGAGAGTAAGAAAGATCCTTTCGGAGACGAGCTCGGTCCGATCCTTTACGGAATCCTCCCGGGTGCTGAAAAGCTATCGGAGCCTGATCGACAGCATGTCCTCGATGATGACGATCTTTTCCTCGCTTTCTGTCGCAATGGGTTTCGTTCTGATCATAAACATCAGAAATATCCTTCTCCGGGAGAGAAGGAATGAGTTCGGAACGCTTCTCCTCTTCGGCACTCCCTCAAAGGAGCTTAGGAGCATGATCCTATGGGAGGAACTGGCCGATTTTTCGCTCGGGATCATTATCGGTTTCCCTCTGTCCTTCCTCGTTCGGGATATTCTCTCGAAAATTCTGTCCTCCGATGCCTATCTCCTTAAATTTCATGTGCCGCCCACTTCCTATCTGAAGGGCTTTTGGCTCTGCGCCTCCGTCTCTGCGCTCTCTCTTTTGCTCTCCTTCCGTTCTTTGGGGAAAATCGATGTCGCAGAGGTTCTGAAGGAAAGGGAGTAGAAGAAGGAGAGGGAGAAAAAGAAAGAAGGGAAAAGAGGGAGGAAAGAAGTGGTGAAGAGGATCTTTAAAAGAAAATACATTCTGATGGCAGCTGTCGTTCTCCTGCTTCCTGCCGCCTTCCTTTTCTTCCTGCAAAGGGGACTTCCGGTCTCTGCGTGCAGGGTAGAGAGAGGGGAGGTCGTCGACCGCTTTACGGAGACCGGCGTCGTCCGGGGCGGGGAGGACAGGGCACTGATCTCTGAGGTGAGCGGGGGCGTTGAGGAGCTTTTCTTTTCCGAGGGCTCTTATGTAGAAGAGGGGGATATCCTTGCCAGGATAAAAACGGAGAACTACGACGATGCGATCGCCGTAAAGCGGCAGAATATAGCGGCCTATCAGGCAGAGATCGAAGGAGCTGTCTCAGAGGAAAGCCGAAAGAAGGAGGATATGCGATCGGAGATGGAGCAGCTCAGACTTAAGGAGAGAGAGGAAAGGAGCAGGAAGGAGAAGGCGGAGCGGGATCTTGACAGATTTAAGAGCCTCTATGAGAGCGGTGATATCTCGCAGGAGGAGAAGGAAAAGGCGGAGCTCGCCCTGGAAAACGCGAAAAGTTCACTGGAGCTCTCGGAGTCCAGACGGAGAAGCCTCGAAGAGAAATTGAAAAATGATTATGCGGGCGATACCAGGGAGAAGCTTGACGCGATGATCGGGGCAGAGGAAAAGGGAATCGAGCAGCTGGAGAAAAAGAAGGGAAAGTGTGAGATCCGGGCCGCTTGCAGCGGCTATATCGTGAGAGCGGATATTGCGGGCTTATCACAGGTCGCGGAGGGGCAGCAGCTTTTTGTGATCCGGGACGGAAAAAGCAGGAGGGCCGAGGCGGATATCCTGACCTCCTATGAGCCCTACCTCAGGGTGGGAGACGAAGTGAAGCTCACGCAGAAGCTTCAGGGGAAGGAAGAGTCCTGCAAAGCTGTGATTTCTGAGATCTTCGGCTTTGCGGAGTCCTCCACCTCCGCGCTCGGACTGAAGGAATACAAGGTGAAGCTCGTAGTCGAGCTGGAGGAGGGACCGGCCTTAAAGCCCGGGAGCGACGTGGATCTGGAGTTTACGATCTACCGGGAGAAGGAGGTTCTGTCTGTCCCGGGTTCCGCGGTCTTTCGGAGTGACGGCAGGGATTTCGTATTCCGCCTGATCGGCAATCGGGCGGTTAAGACAGAGGTCAATGTGAGCTACAAGAGCAATACCGTATATGTGATAAAGGAAGGACTTTCTGAGGGGGAGCTTGTGATCCGCGATGCGGATCTGGAGGGGCTTTCCGATGGGAGGCGCTGTCATGCGGTATAAGGAAAGGCTGTTGATTTTCGGCTGTGGAGCGGTGGGGAGCATCTATGCGAAGAGTCTGTCTCTTGCGGGCTATCCGGTGAGTGTCTGCACGAGGGGGCAGAGGCTTTCAGAGCTTTCGAAGAGGGGGCTTTTGTACCGGGAGGGGAACAGGACTTTGCGCTGCCCGGTTCGCCTCGTGAAGGATTCCGCCGGGAGCTACGATTTTATCTTCGTCACGGTGCGGAGGGAGCAGGCGGAGGAGGCGTTCCGGCAGCTCGCCGATTCGGAATGCAAAAATATCGTGAGCATGATCAACA
Source organism: Oribacterium sp. oral taxon 078 str. F0263 (assembly GCF_000469565.1). Lineage (NCBI taxonomy): Bacteria > Bacillati > Bacillota > Clostridia > Lachnospirales > Lachnospiraceae > Oribacterium > Oribacterium sp. oral taxon 078. The sequence continues at coordinate 173,504 of NZ_KI273122.1, forward strand.
ATCCGGATGGCTATGAAAGCTGGGAGAAAATCCTCGGGAGGGGGCGGCTGATTCCGGCCTTTCCGGGCGCCGGAGGCTCGATCGAGGGAGGGGTGCTCTATGGTGGTCTGACACCATCCTTTCTCCAGAAGACGAGCTTCGGAGAGATCGGAGGGGAGAGGACGGCCCGGATCTATGCGCTGAAGCGGATCTTTCTCCGCTCCCATATCCCCTTTGCAATCTGTCCGAGGATGTACGACTGGCAGCTTTGCCACCTCGCCATGGTCGTCCCTCTCGGGGATGCCATTTACGAGGGGGGAGGGAATCACATCGACGCGGGGAGGAGCAGAGCGCTGATGAAGAAGACGGTCCGCAGGATTCGGAGCAATCTGTGGCTTTTAAAGAAAAGCGGGATCAGGATCCTTCCGGGGGAGATGAAACTCTTTTTGCTTCTCCCGGAGCCTGTTCTATCGGCGTCGCTCTCGGCCTTCTACTGCTCTGAGAGTGGAGAACGCTTTATTTACAGACATGCCGAGAAGGCAAGAGCGGAGATGGAGCTTCTCCACAGAGAGCTCTATCGGATCCTTAAGAAGAGGAGAGAGGTTCAATGAATCTGGTCGAGATCCTAAAAAGTGCCGCGGAGTCCGAGAAGGGGATCCGCTTCATTGAAGCTGGAAAAGAGAGCTTCACAAGCTATGCGGAGCTTCTCGGAGAGGCGGAAAAGGTCCTCGGAGGCATGCAGGAGAGGGGCTATCAGCCTGGAGACAGGGTGATCCTTCAAATCGCGGATCCCCATCGCTTCCTGATTGCCTTCTGGGGCTGCCTCCTGGGAGGCATGCTTCCGGCGGCTCTTCCCGTCGCTCTCGATGAGGAGAAGGAGCGGAAGCTCCGAAGCGTGAGCGCTGTCTTAAAGACGGCACACCTTCTCTCCGAGGAGCGCCTGCTTTCCCTCCGGAGGGAAAGAGCCCTCCCTGAAGCTTTGGAAGAGGAGAGGGAGATTCAGAGTGTGGAGGCTCTCCTTCTGTTTGGAGGGCGGGGCAGGGAGGCTCCTTTATCCGAGAGGGATGCGGCGATGATCCAGTTTTCCTCCGGTTCCACGGGGAGGCCGAAGGGGGTTCTTTTAAGTCATAGGAATATCCTGAGCAATCTCCTCGGGATCAGCCGCGGAGCCGATTTTTCAGAGAGAGATCACGTTTTGAGCTGGCTTCCCCTCAGTCATGATATGGGACTCATCGGAGCGCATCTGAGCCCGATTCTCATAAAGGCGAATCAATGCCTTATGGCGACGCAGGATTTCATACGAAAGCCCGGACTCTGGCTGGACAAGCTCACAGAGCATGCCATAACGGTGACACTTGCTCCGAATTTCGCCTATAAGCTGATCCTTGGACTCCTCTCTTCGGGAGAAAGGGGGGATTGGGATCTCTCTTCCCTTCGCTATCTTTTAAATGGGGCGGAACCGATCTCCGCTGATCTCTGTGAGGCCTTCCTCCGAGAGCTAAGCCCCTTCGGGCTCTCTGATAAGGTCTTTATCAATGCCTATGGGATGGCGGAGGCAAGTCTTCTCATCTCGCTCTCGGAGGCGGGAAGCGGACTTCACTTTGAGAGCTTTTCGAAGGAAAGCCTTACGCTTTTTGGAAAGGTGCGGCTCTCCGGGAGAAAGGAGGAGGGCAGGAAGCTGGTCGATTTAGGGCGCGCCGCAGAGGGCTGTGAGATCCGTATCTGCGGGGAAAGGGATCTTGTCCTCCCGGAGGGCAGCGTGGGGGAGATCGAAATACGAGGTGAGAATGTCAGCTCGGGCTACTTTGGGGAAGAGGAGCTCACGGAGCAGCTCTTTTCTCCGGATGGGTGGCTAAGGACGGGAGACGCCGGATTTTTCTACGGCGGAAGGCTCTATATCAGCGGGAGGCTCAAGGAGATTCTTTTTGTGAACGGGCAGAACTTCTATCCCTCCGACATAGAGGAAGCGCTGGAGAAAAGGCTGCGCTTTCCCGCGGAAAATCTCGCGGTCTCCGCGATACCGGATCAGGACAATATCGACAGGCTGTATCTCTTTGTGAGCGGCGTCGGGGAGGAGGAGCTCAGTTCATTTTCAAAAAAGGCGAGAGAGGCAGCGCTCCTCACATCGGGCTTAAGAATCTTCGGAATCGTGCCGGTAGAGAGGATGCCGAAGACGGAGAGCGGAAAGCGGAAGCGGACAGAGCTCGTCCGTTTGCTGCGGGAAGGAGAACTTGCGATATATGAGGCGGAGCGGGATCTCTCCGGAAAGGAGGAGCCGGAGGAGGATCTGACTAAGACGGAAAAAACCCTCATGCGCCTCTTTGGAGAGTTCATGGAGGAAAACGGCGGGGGAAGCTGGAGCCGCTTCGATAATTTCATGGAGCTCGGACTCGATTCCGTAAAGCTTGCCCGCCTGAGTGCGAGGATCCGGGAGGAATTCGGGAGAGAGCTCCGCCCATCGGATCTCTTCCGCTGTCCCAATGTCCACGCGCTCTCCCGCTTCCTGGACAGCCGGGAGGCCTTGTGTCTTCCCTCCCTTCACTTTAAGAGGGAGAGAGAAGAGGAGAGGGAGATCTTCCGGAACGGATTTTTCCGCTTTGAAGCAGAATGCAGTGGGGAAGGACGGGAAGAGGAGCTTTTCCAGAGCTTTGTCGGGGCGCTCCGCTCCCTCTCTCCCGAGAAGGGCGGGAGCTTCCATGTGATGATGGATGAGGCGGATATCCTCTGCCTTTGCTCTCTGAAGGGGGAGAGACTCGGAGAAATGAATACAGGCGAGCTCTTTCGGACGCCCTCCTCTCCCGGAGGGGGACTCCGATTCCTTCTCTATGATACAGAGCTCAACCGCTCGAACCTAAGCTTATCAAGGAATTATGACCTTTGCGCAGAGTATCGGCTTTCGGAGGGACGGGCAGCCTGCTTTCTGAGCTCTTCCTCGGCCATAGGAAGGGAGGAGCTCCGGAGCTTTGCCGTGAGGATGTCCGAACTTTTGTGCAGGAAGAGGGAAGAGGAGGAAAAATGAGCAAAAAGGCCTTTCTTTTTTCAGGGCAGGGGGCTCAGTGCTCCGGCATGGCCCTGCCCATCCTGGAGCGCTTCCCCCGCGCCGCGGCTTATTTTGAGGAGGCGGATGAGATCTGCGGATTTCCCCTCTCCAAGCTTTGTAAATACGGCGCGGAGGAGGAGCTTAAGGAGACCACGGTCTCTCAGCCCGCGATCCTCCTTTGCTCCTATCTTTGGTTTCTTATCTACTGCAAGGAGCATGGAAGGGATGCGGATTATTTTGCGGGGCACAGTCTGGGGGAATATTCCGCTTTACTCTCCGCCGGGGTCCTTTCCTTTCGGGATGCGCTGCATCTTATCGTAAAGCGGGCGGCATATATGAAGCGCGCGGCGGACGAAGCGAGAGGGAGCATGATGGCGGTGCGAAATCCCGAGCGCGAGAAGCTCCTTTCCTGCATCCGGCATGCGCGCTATCGGAGAGGGCTTTGCCTGGATCTTGCCTGCCTGAACAGTCAAAAGCAGCTCGTCCTTTCGGGGGAGGAGGGGGCGATCCGGGAAATGGCCGGGGAGATCGAGGCCTCCGGAGCCGGGGAGCCGATCCTTCTCCGAGTGAGCGGGGCCTTCCACAGCAGGCTCATGGAGGAGGCGGTCGGAGCGCTCGGAGAATGCCTAGAGAGGACCCGGCTTCATCCGATCCGGGGAAGCATCCTTTCCAATGTGAGCGGAAGACCGTACCGTTCTCTCTCAGAGATCCGGAGGAGCTTAAGGAGGCAGCTCATAAGCCCCGTACACTGGAGGGAGAGTATGCGTTATCTCTTTCGCGCCGGAGTGAGCGAGTTCGTGGAATTCGGAGCCAGGGCAACTTTATCGGGAATGCTGAGACAGGAGGAAGCAAACTGCCATGCGAAGCTGTACAGAGGGGAATGAGGGGACGGTCCGTTCTCTTTACTCGGAGGATATCGCGGTGATCGGGATGGACTGCCTGCTTCCGAACGCCGACGGGACAGAGGAATTCTTTGATAATCTGAAGCTCGGCCGGGACTCCGTATCGGAATTTCCGGAAAAGAGAAGGAGAGATGCGGATAATTGCCGCGCCTATGCCGGACTCGGCCGCGCGGACTATCGCCTTGGAAATTATCTTTGTGAGATCGATAGCTTTGACTATCGTTTCTTCCATATCACGCCCAGGGAAGCCGCCCTGATGAACCCAAACCAGCGCATCCTTTTACAGCTGATCTACAGGACGATACAGGATGCGGGGCTTTCTGAGGAGAGGGTACGGGGGAGCGATACAGGGCTTTTCATCGGCTATATCGGGGACTATGACGGGGGAGCTTATACCAGCATGGTTTATGAAAGTCAGGAGGAGAGTTCTCCGACGGGGAGTCTGGCCTCTATGATGGCGGGGAGGATTGCCTATCTTCTGGATCTTCGCGGACCGGCGATGCTGATCGATACTGCCTGCTCTTCCTCTCTCACCGCAGTTCACCAGGCCTGCCGCGCGATCCGTTCCGGAGAGTGCAGTATGGCGCTCGCCGCGGGAGTTCGGACAGTGCTTTTTCCCGGAAGGGAGCATTCCATCGGTATTGAGTCAGAGGACGGCTATACCAGGGTCTTTGATGAGAATGCGAGCGGAACAGGGCTTGGTGAGGGCGCGGCCGGGATCCTCTTAAAATCCCTCCCCGAGGCGGAGAAGGACGGCGATATGATCTATGCCGTGATCCGGGGGAGCGCTGTGAACCAGGATGGAAGCTGCATCGGCCTCACGGCCCCGAACGGAAATGCCCAGACCCGAGTGCTCAGGCAGGCGTGGAAGGATGCCGCTGTGAGGGCGGAGGAGATCTCCTATATCGAGGCGCACGGGACCGGCACGAGGCTCGGGGATCCGGTTGAGATCGAGGCCCTGAACCAGGCCTTCCGCTGCGATACCGAGGAGGAGGACTTCTGCCGCATCGGTTCCGTCAAGTCGAATCTCGGGCATCTCTATGACTGCGCGGGCATTGTCGGCGTTATAAAGACCGCGCTGATGCTCTATCATCGATGCTATGTCCCGAGCGCACATTTTCACCGCTTAAACCCGGAGATTCGGCTGGAGCATTCCCCGCTTCGGATCTCGGAGGAGTACTGCGAGTGGGAGCCCAGGAACGGGAGATGGATCGCGGGAGTCAGCGCCTTCGGCTTTAGCGGGACGAACTGTCATCTCGTGATGGAGGCGCATCGGGAAGAGGAGGGAGAGGAGAGGAGGAGCGCCCCCGAAGCCTCGCATCTCTTTCCCCTCTCTGCAAAGAGCAGGGAGGCGCTGTATGAGCTTATTAACTCTTACCGGATTCTCTCCCTGGATCTTCAGGACAGAGAGCTGGAGGCACTCTGTACGAGCATGCAGCTTGACAGGACGCACTATGACTATCGCCTCGCCTTCCGGCTCTCTGACAGTGAGAGCCTTTGGAGGATGCTGGAGGAGATCTATGATTACCGCTTGCTGGATGAACCGGACTATCTCCCGGAGGGAGTCTGCTTTGGAAAAGCGGAGGAAGAGGGGAAGGGCAGTCCGCGGGCAGAAGGGCTTACGATGGAGGAGCTGTGCGCTTCCTATGTCCGATTCCGAAGCTTCTCCTTTGAGAGCATCTATTATCATCGCAGGAAGAAACGAATGCGGCTTCCGCTCTATCCCTTCGAAAAGGAGCGCTGCTGGATCCGTCTCCCGAAGGAGAAGCTGAGAAAATCGCCCGGGAGAGAGGAGGAGACGGGAGGTCCGGGGGAGGAGATGGAGCCTATTGTCTTAAGGGGAAGGGAGGAAGGCGCTTCCTACAGCAGGATGGAGCGGGAAATCGCAGGCATCTTTCAGCGGGAAATGGGATTTCATGAGTTCTCCGTCCATGACAGCTTTTACGCCCTGGGAGGGGATTCCATCACAGCCTACCGGATTGTAAACCGGATCAATGCAGCCCATGGCAGCCGGATGACGATGGCGGATATCCTGCAATACAGCACGATCGAAAAGCTGGCCGCACATATAGAGGAGAATGTCGGAGATCCCGAGGAGAGCGTGGCTCTTTACCATATCGAAAAGGCTCCAAAGCAGAGCTCCTATCCGCTCTCCTATGCGCAGCAGCGGATGTTCCTTCTCTATCTCAGAGACCCGGAGGACAGCTCCTACAACATGCCCTTTTCGATTCGCTTCCGAGGATGCCTTGATATCGAACGCTTCCGCTCAAGCTTTCAAAGGATTTTCCGCCTGCACGACATTTTTCGAAGCCGCTTCTATATAGAAGACGGGGCGGCGCGGCAGTCTGTGGACGAGGAAAAGGAGCTCTCGATCACCGAGCTCAGGGGAGGGGAAGAGGCTTCCTTCCCAAGGCTCAGAGAGCTCATGAACCGGCCCTTCGACCTTGAAAAGGATCCCCTTCTTCGGGTCGCCCTCCTGGAGATTTCGAAGGAGGAGTATCTTTCCTTTATCGTTATGAACCATATCGCCGCAGACGGAAGCTCCCTTCGCATCCTGAGCGATGAATTCGTGAAGCTCTATCAGGGAATTCCGGTGGAGCGGCAGGAGCTTCAGTATAAGGACTTTGCGCTTTGGCAGAGGAAGCTGGATCTCAGTCGGCAGGAGCACTTCTGGCTTGAGCGGATGGAGGGGTACCGCAGAGAAGAGCTGCCGCTTGACTTTGAGAGAAGAGGAGGGGAGAGAAAGAGCGAGGAGCTCGGATTTTCGATGGATAAAGGAAGCGCCGAGAAGCTCAGGGGGCTTTGCAGGGAGAAGGATCTGAGCCTCTTTTCCGTCCTGATGGCGGCGTTTCAGCTTGCGCTTTCTCAGTTTACAGCCTCGGATGAGGTGATTGTCGGAACCCCGATCAGCGGGAGGATCGCGATAGAAACGCAGCAGATGGTCGGAATGTTTGTGAATGTGATGCCGGTACGGGGAAGGATTGAGAGGGAGGAGAAGCTTTCGGAATTCATCCGGAGGACCCATCGGCTTTTACTCTCTGTCCTCGGAAACCAGGATTATCCCTTCGAGCTTTTGGTGGAGAAGCTGAAGGAAGAGAGGGAGGCTTTTAGAAATCCTGTCTTTGACACTGTCTTTGCCTTCCAGAATATGGATCGCCCCGAGTTTTCGCTCCTCGGACTCTCCGCCGCCATGGAGAATGAGGACAAAAGGGCCAAGTTTGATATTACGATGGAGGCCTCGGAAGAGGAGGGAGAGCTCTCCTTCCTGCTCCGCTATGCCGGCACTCTCTTTCTGAAGGAGTCCATGGAGGGATTCTTCACTCTCTACCGGGACCTTGTACAGAAGATCGCGGAGGGATCAGAGCTTCCGATCGGAGAGCTCCTCTCGCTTATTTCCCGAAACGGCGGAATGGATGGAGAGATAATGGAGGATGCGGCAGAGTTTTCGGGGCTTGACTTTGACTTTTGAGCGGGGGGAAGGATGATCGGAAACGGAAATCTCTCGTACTGGAGGGCTGTTCTCGATGAGGATCAGGGGACGGACGGCTTTCCGGAGAAGCATATCAGAACAGTAAAGAGCAGGGCTCCGAGGAGGAAAGCGGAGATAAAGCTTTCCATAAGCTGCGGAGAAAAGCTTTTTTCAATGGGAAAGGGAAGGCTGCCGAACCTTTTTATCCTGCTCCTCACAGGGGGATCGATCCTCTTATCGAAGCGAAGCTTCTCAAAGGATATCAGCTATGCTGTCCCGCTGCTGCTCTCGGCACGAGGGATGGGGCGGAAAAACCGGGTAGTGCTGCTCCGCCTTAGGATGAGAGCGGAGCAAAGCTTCCGGGAGCTTTCGAAAGAGACTGCGGAGGTCTACCAAAACGCGCTGAAGCACCAGGATATCGCGGAGGAGGAGCTTCCCCTTCCCTGCGATACCCATATGCCCCTCGTCAGGACGATCTTCTCTATGGAGGGGCTCCACGATGCGGAAGGGGCGAGTGGAATCTATCCGGACATCCTCTTTCTCTTCCGTTTAAGAGACGGGAGCATTTCGATCGAGGCTGACTACAACGCCGATCTCTATGAGGAGGAAGGGATCACCCATCTTCTCGCGGAGCTTCGCCGTCTCTTCCTGTTTGTCTCCGAAAACCCGGGCATTACTCTTTCCGAGCTGGACCTTCTTTCCGAGGAGGAGAAACGACTTCTTTCCTCCTTTCAGGGGAAGAGAGTTCCGGTGCCAAAGGAAGTGAATGCAGTCAGCGCTTTTTGCCTCTCCGCCAAACGCTATCCGGATAAGCGGGCACTGGTGCAGGGCGGAAAAGCCATGAGCTACCATGAGCTGGATCTTTTATCGGACAGGATCGCCTCCTTCCTCTTGGAGCAGTGCAGCGGATGCGGATATGTCGGGATCCATATGAGAAACTGCATGGAAAATACAGCCTCCATCCTGGGCATTCTGAAATCCGGTGCGGCCTATGTGCCGATCGACCCGGAGCTTCCCTTAGAGAGAATCGGCAGCATCATTGAAGATCTCGATCTCTCTGTCATTTTGACGAAAAAGGAGCAGCTCTTTGCGCTGGAGAGGCTGCAAATGGAGTCGCCCTGTCTTAGAGTACTGCTTTGTCTGGATGCGGAGGATATTCGATCGGAGGACAGCTCTTTGGAGAATCCGCTGGGAAATCAGGAGCTTTGGGAGTATGTCGGGAGCTCCGCGAAGGACGCGATCGAGGGGGGAGGCTGGAAGAGCAGCTATACGGGAGAGTACCTCTCGGAGCAGGAGATGAGGGAGTATGCGGACAATGTATCCGAAAAAATGCTTCCGCTCTTAAAGAAGGATGCGAAGCTTCTGGAGATCGGCTGTGCATCGGGACTTACGATGTTTCCGCTCTCGGAAAGGGTCGGGGAGTACTGGGGCACAGACCTTTCCGGATCGATCCTGGAAAAGGATCAAAGGAGGATAGAGGAGGAGCAGATCAAAAATATCAGGCTTATGAGGGTGGAGGCGATCGAGATCGATAAAATCGGGAGCAGGGACTTTGACGCCTTTTTACTGAACAGCGTGATCCAGTGCTTTCGGAGTTATTCGTATTTCCGGACGGTCCTGGAAAAGATGCTCTCTCTCTCCGCGGAGCGCTCTGTGATCTTCCTTGGCGATGTCATGGATGCCGGGACAAAGAAGGAGATGGTCGAGTCCCTGCGGCGTTTTTCCGAAGAAAACAGCGGAAAGGGCTATCAGACGAAAATGGACTGGTCCCAGGAGCTCTTCTTTGCGAGGGAGTATTTCAGAGACCTTCCGGCGGATTATCCGGAGATCGCCGCGGTGGAGATCTCAGAGAAGAGGGGAAGCATCCAGAATGAGCTGACCCGCTACCGCTACGATGTGCTGCTCTTTATCGATAAGAAAAAAGCGGAAAGGAGGAGGGAGGACAGGGAAAAGAGAGAGAGGGAAAAGGTCCGGAGATTCGGGAGGCAGTACGGCTTTGGGATTTTAAAAAGTTGTCCGGAGAGATTTTCCGGAAAAAGGATCTCACACGAGGACCCGGCCTATGTGATCTATACCTCCGGCACGACGGGAAAGCCGAAGGGGATCTGCATCCAGCACGGCTCCCTGATCCGTTTCATTGAGTGGAACAGGCGCTATTATGGGCTCACGGAGAAGGATGTAGGGACCCGCTACGCCGGGGTCGGATTTGACGCCTCCGTCTGGGAGCTTTTCCCGCTTCTTTCGTCAGGAGCGGAGCTGCATCTCATAGAGGAGGAGCTCAGGCTGGATATGGAGGCTCTGAATCGCTACTATGAGAAGCATCATATCAGCTTCAGCTTCCTGCCGACACAGATCGCGGAGCAGTTCATGGAGCTCGAGAATCACTCTCTGCGGATCCTCTGCACAGGGGGAGATGCGCTGGGCCGGATGAAGAAGCGGAGCTACCGCTTTTTCAATAACTACGGGCCGACGGAGAACACGGTCATCACAAGCGCGATCGAGCTCTCTCCAGAGGAGGAAAAGGATCTTTCGATCGGAAGGCCGATCGACAATACCGAGGTCTTCATCGTGGATCCATATGGGGCACCCCAACCGGTCGGATGCCCGGGAGAGCTCTGGATCGGAGGAGAGAATCTCGCGAAGGGCTATATCAATAGGCCGGAGCTCAACAGAAAGTGCTTCTCGGGGAGTAAGGTCCTAAGAAGAGAGAGACTTTATCGGAGCGGAGACCTCGCGAAATGGTCTTTGGACGGGAGACTTCACTTCCTGGGCAGGATCGACGGGCAGGTCAAGATATCGGCCTTTCGGATCGAGGTGGAGGAGATTGAAACGGCTCTTTGCGAAAACAGCGCGGTAAAGCGCGCTGTCGTTCGGCTTCTCCGATCGGGAGACGGGGGGAAGGCGCTCTGCGCCTATATCATTCGGCGGGGAGAGGTATCGGAGGAAGAGCTTAGGAGCTATCTCCTCACAAAGCTCCCGGAATACATGCTCCCCTCCTATATCCTGTTTATGGAGCGCTTTCCTGTGAGCAGAAACGGGAAGATCAATGATCGGAAGCTGCCGGATCCGAGAGAAAGCAAGGGAGAGGACCGGGGACTTGGACCGGAGAACAGGAGGGAGGAGCGTATCCTTCAGGCCTTCCGGACTGTCCTGCAAAATGACAGGATCGGCGTCACGGACAATTTCTTTCACTTTGGTGGAAACTCCATACAGGCGATCCGGCTGGTCTCTGAGCTTTCCGCAGACTTTGAGATCCGGATCAACGACCTCTTTCTTTATCAGACGGTCCGGGAGCTCTCTGGGCATATCACAGAGAAAAAAGAGGAGCTTTGGGAGCGCTTTTTGGAGGTCGAAAAGACCGTTCTCGAATGGCAGAGCAGCCCTCCGGACAAAGAATTTTTGGAAAAACAACGGTTCTATCGGGAATCCCTTCGGAATCTTCCGGAGAAGCTCTCCGTGGATCCGAAAAAATATAAGGCGATTTTTCTGACCGGCGGGACGGGCTTTTTCGGAATTCATACCGCAAGGCGTCTTTTAATGGACAGTAAAGCGGAGCTCTATCTCTCCATGAGAGACGGGAGTGAGGAGGAGGCCTGGGAGCGCCTCTTCCGAAAGTGGAGACATTATTTCGGAGCAGAGCCCTCGAGAGAGGAAGCCGGGAGGCTTCATATCGTGCTCGCTTCTCTCACAAAAGAACGGCTGGGACTCTGCGAAGAGGATTATGCGCTTCTCTCAGAGAGAACGGACTGCATCATCAATGCGGCTGCGAATGTGCGGCACTACGGGCATTATGAAGATTTTTCCGGGATCAATGCGGAGCTTATCCGAAAGCTCGCGGAGCTCTCAGACAGGGGGAGGAGAAAGGAGATCCACCATATTTCCACCATCGGAGTCGCGGAAGGGCTGATCGAAGGGAAGAAATTGTTCTTTTACACGGAAAAGGACGGCGATCTCGGACAGGCGGACGACAATTATTACACGAGTACGAAGCGGGAGGCGGAGCGGCATATCGAAAGACTGCGGAAGGAGGGAAGGGATATCAGCATCTACCGGCTTGGCAATCTGATCGCGGATTCCGAGAGCGGCATCTTCCAAGACAATATCGACACGAATGGCTTTTACAAAATCCTTCGGGCGATGATCTGTATGGAGAGGACAGCGGAGTCCTCGATATGGCTTCCGGATTTTTCCTTCATCGATCAGATAACGGATGCCTTTATACGGCTTCTTCTCTCAGAGCACAGTCACTTCGAAACGTATCATCTCTTAAACTCCTCACGGCTCAGCATGGCGGAGCTTGGAGAAATTCTCCGGGAACTCGGGTACCCGGTTCATTCCATGAGTGCGGAAGACTATCTTCGCTTCCTCTATGAGATGCGGGAGGATCCAAAGCTTGGACCCTATGTCTCGGACTTTATCCTCCATGGCCGGCTCTTGGACATCCCCCGGAGCACGTATTTTTACCTTGCCTCGGAGAGGACGGAAAGGCTGCTGGATAGACTGGGCTTTCGATGGAAGGCAGCGGACAAGGAGAGTATCGGAAGGATGCTTTCATACTGTGAAAAGGTAGCTTTTCTGCCAAAGCCCGGACAGAGGAAGAGCTAGTGCTTTCTAAAAGCTTGGGGGATTCGGAGCTTTGGCTTGAAGAGGTGATTTTTGAAAGAGAGACAGAAATCCTCTCCGAGCTTCCGCCGGAGAGCCGGCTTCGGATCGAAAGATATCGGCGCAGAGAGGACCGGGCGAGAAGTGCGTTTTCAGAGCGGATGGTGCGGCAGTATTTTTCAAAAAGACAGGATATTCCTCCGGAAAGGCTCAGGATCTTCCGGGACCTCCTGGGAAGGCCCTATATCCCCGGGGAGAGTATGGACTTTAACATAAGCCACTCCGGACGCTATGCGGCCGTCGTCTTTTCCCCCGGGAGAGTGGGGCTTGATATCGAGAGGATACAGAGGGAGACAGAACCCGGAATGGAAGAGCAGCTATGCAGCCGGAGGGAGCTTCTTTCGATCAGAAGCTCCGACTGCCCCGCAGAGCTTTTCAGCAGGCTTTGGGTATTGAAGGAGAGCTATCTGAAAGCGAGGGGAAGCGGCTTTTTGACAGAAGAAGAGCTTCCGGAATTTCAATTTCTGGGGAAGCGGATTCTTTGCAGCCGGAGGACCCGCTCCATAAGCCTCCTAAAGCTCTCCCCATCGAAAGACAGCGCCGATCCCGAAGCCTATTACCTCGCCGTGACCGTGCTCTGAGAGATCGGAGTGCACGAATTTACAGATTTATTCTTGAAAGGGGAGCAGGATTCGGATATAGTAGTGCAAAGTCAGGAGGGGAAAAATAATGAGAGAGGTATTTCCGGGGGTATTTGAGATCCGTCTTCATGACAGGAGTGACAGTCACGGCGTCAGAGAGATCAGCATTTTTTTGATCCCGGCGAGGGATAGGAGCCTCATGATCGACACGGGCTTCCGACTCCCGGAGTGCTTCCGGATGCTGGAAGAGGGGCTTCACAGTCTCCATATTCCCATGGACCGCCTGGATATCTTTCTCACGCACCGGCATCACGACCACTGCGGCCTTGCCTCTGAATTCCAGAAAAGGGGAGCGCGGATCTTCATGAATCCCGAGGAGGAGCGTCATCCCTATGACTGCCTGAGTTATCGTCCGGAAAAGAACTCTCTTCCCGAGCAGGAAAGAGTCCTTCGCTCTGCCGGAATCTCCGAGGAGCAAAGCCCCGAAATCTGGGCCGCCTTCCAGAAGGTCTCCGAGAGGATCGAACGGCATGAGGATTGGTTCCTCGCGATCACGGGCTTTCCCTATGAGAAAGCGAGGGCGGGGGAACACTTTGACTACGGAGATTTTCACTTCCGCGCCATCCCCCTCCGCGGACATACCTACGGACAGCTGGGACTCATGGAGGAGGAGAAAAAGCTTTTCTTCACGGCGGATCAGCTGATCCATGGTGTCTCCCCGATCGTTGCGACGACCTATGTCGGAGAGGGGCTCCTGCAGGCCTTCTTTGATTCCATGGAATATGTAAAAAAGCGCTGTCACAGCGGCTGGACGATTCTCCCCTCCCACGGAAACAGGATAGAGAATGTCTCGGAGGAGGTCGATAAGACGGTATTTGCCTATCTGGAAAAGACGAGCCGGGTGAAGGACTGTCTGGAAAAGCAAAGAGAGGAAATGTGCTGCCGGCGCCTCATGGAGCTTTGCTATCAGGCGGGGGAAGCGCCGAAGGATGAGGCCGGGCTCTTTCTCTATAAGATGACGCTCACAAAGACCTTCAGCATCCTGGAATACCTCCATGATATTAACTTTGTCAGCCGGAGGATGCAGGGGGGGACCTATTACTGGAAGCTTTTGGAAAAGGAATAGCGCTTCCGGCGGCAGCGTGCAGCCTGCCCTTTTGTTCGGGCGCTCTTCTGAGGACTCTTCTGAGAGAGCCTGAGAGAGCGGCGGGAGCAGAGGCCGCATTGCCTCCTTCCTGATTTTATGCGGAATCGGATGGAAAAGTCGGAACGGAAATATACTGCTGAAATAGATTGCCAGGGGGCGGACAAAAACTGTCATCGAGCAGCGATATCCTTCCCACTGCCGACCGGATTTTGGATTTTCACCGCTTAGAAACGTGCGCCTCCGGGCGCATAAAAACAGGGGCGCCGATTTCTCAGCGCCCTCAACTTTTTGGAAAAGTCCTTTCTCCGAATCTCCCCGGAGACTTTTCTTTTCCTTTCGCGACGAGGATGGGACTTGAACCCACAACCCGCAGAACGGGCACCAACTTTCCAGGCTGGCCGACTACCATTATCACACCTCGTCTCAAACAGCCCGCTAAGTATAGCATTCCGTCTTCTAAAAAGCAAGAGATATTTGGAGAATCTCAGAGAAGCCATTGGAAAAGCGGAGAATATAATGTATAATCCTAGGGGAAAAAACTGCAAAGCGCAGGGTAAGGAGAAAAAGAGTGATCATTTTAGTGGATTTTGAAAACACGCACGGGAGCGGCTTTGAGGGCTATGAATACCTCAATGATACGGATACCGTGGTGGTCTATTACAGCGATGATAATTCCGCTGTGAAACGGGGCATGGTCGATGATCTGAAGGACCGGAACGTCAACGTGCGCATGGTGAAGCTTTTGAAGCAGCACAGCAATGCTCTGGACATGTATATTGCGTCTACAACCGGTATGTTTTTGGACACGGGGGAGAAGATATGCATCGTCTCAAAGGACAAGGGATATGCGGCGGTCCGCGATTTCTGGCACAGCCTCCGCGGAGCGGAGATTCTCCTCGGGGAAACGATCGAAGAGTGCTTTCTGCACTCCGTGGCCAATGACGACCCGAGGATCCGGAGCGCGAAGGAGAGAAACCAGAAGGCGATCCTGACGGATGCCTTTGAGACCATGAACCGGATCCCGACAAGGCCTACTCTGAGCCGGGGGAATTTCCGGAGGAGAAGAGGGAACGAGGACCTGAACCGCAATACAGATCCCGTGGAGATCCTTCCCAATCCGCTTTTGAAGGATCAGAAGGAGAGCACACACAGGGAGACCCCGGAACAGGCCGCGGCGAATGCTGTCATTGCCGAGCTTGTCGCTTCTATGGATCAGTCACTGGATCAGGCCCTTCTCGGGGAGGAGAAAAGCGAGATGCTGCCGTTGCTCCAGGAAGAGGGAAGGACCTCGGGAGCCCAGGAGGATTTTTCCAAGACAGAGCATGCAGGGGCGCAGGAAGAGATTTCGAGGGCGATCCCAAAGCTAAACCCCAATCAGGTGCGCTTTGTCTATGATCCGAAGACCCGCACCATGCAAAAAATCGGCGGGGAAGAGCCGAAAGAGGAAAAAACTGCGGGAGCGGCAGAGGCAGAGAGGGACGAAAAGGCCCCGGTGAGAGAAGAGAGCGAAAAGCCGGCCGCAGAGGGAAAGAACGGAAGGCACGCGAGAAGAGGAAGAAAGAGGAATACGGAGAAAAAGGCGGAGTCCCTGAAGGATGAGAAGATCGAGAAGAATGAGAATGGAAAAAAGGCAGGGGATGTAGAGCCGGGGAAAGAGATAGAGCAGGCGGAAAAGGCCATAGAGAAAAAGAGCGGGGGAGAGCTTCCTAAGACAGAGAAGACCGCTCCGAAGAGACGGGGACGGAAGCCAAAGGCGAAGCAGAACGAGGACAGTGCACCGGAGGAGAAGGAGATCATGGCACTCTCGGTGAGCCATGAGCCTGCCCCAGAGGAAGCGGAGAAGGAAAAGAAGCCGGGACGTCGGGGACGCGTCGGCACAAAGAGCGGGAAGGAGACATCCTCCGCGGAGTCCTCCTCCGAAAAGTCGGAGAAAAAGACCGGAGAAGAGAGCAAAGAGAATAAGGAAAAGGGAGCGGAGCCGAAGAAAAGAAGGAGAGGCCGGAAGCCGAAGGCAGAGCATACTGAGGGAAGTGACAGCTAGACATTCTGCGCCGAAATCTTTTTTATAAAAGAGCTTGCGCTTTCGCGGACAGCGTGCTAATATACAAGCTGTCGCGCGGGAGTGCTGGAATTGGCAGACAGGCAAGACTAAGGATCTTGTGTCCGGTAGGACGTGTGGGTTCAAGTCCCATCTCCCGCAGGAGAAAAGAGCAAGGATATCGGCCTAAGTGGAAGGGCCCGAGTCCTTGCTTTTTCCATAGCAGGGGATCTTGTTATTTTCCTTTTGGAGAGAAGGCAGCGCCTTCGGAACGCTTTATGCTCTCAGTGAAAAGGCAAGAGAAGACGGAGCAGTATGGAAAAGCGTATCCGTCTCGATACCGTATTGAGCTTCGATATCACAGCGGATAAGGCACTCCCGATCCTCTACCGCGAGATTTCCTCGCGTTATCCGGACTACAGGATCGAAATCACACCGGATCTGGATACCGCGGATTAGCCGTTTGAAAAACGGGAGGGAAAAGGGAGGACAGAAGATTTTTCCTGATATCCGCCAATATAAGACAGAGGAAGGAGAGAGAAGATGAAAATTGCGGTGATCACCGGGGCAAGCTCCGGCATGGGGAGGGAGCTCGCCCTCCTTTTGGATCAGCGGATCCCGAATATTCAGGAGCTTTGGCTGATCGGGAGACGGAGGGAGCGCCTCCTCTCTCTGGAGAGGCGGCTTAGGAAAAAGTGCCGCCTCCTTTCCATGGATCTCCTGGAGCCCTCCTCTTTCCTTTCCTATGAGAGAGCTCTTGAGGAGAGCGGGGCAGAGATCGTCTTTTTGGTAAATGCGGCGGGCTTTGGCAAGATCGGTGCGGTTTCCCGGCTGTCTTTGTCGGAGCAGCTCGCCATGATCGATCTGAATCTTCGATCGCTTACCGCATTTTGCCGTGTTTCCATCCCATATCTTTCGGAAAAGTCGAGAATCATCAATTTCTCCTCCGCCGCGGCCTTCCTGCCGCAGCCGGACTTTTCGGTCTACGCCGCGGGGAAAAGCTACGTTCTCAGCTTCTCCGAGGCGCTGGATGAGGAGCTCCGGGGGAGCGGCTGCCGCGTCTGCGCGGTCTGCCCCGGGCCGGTAAAAACGGAATTTTTCGATGTCGCAGAGAGAGACGGACGGAGCATAGCCGCCTATAAGATACTTTTTATGGCAAGACCGGATAGAGTGGCACGCCTTGCCTTAAGGGACAGTGTGCTCGGGAAGAAATGCTCTGTTTACGGATATTCCATGAAGCTTTTTCGGCTTCTCGCAAAGCTTCTCCCCCACCGCTTTTTTTTCTTTCTCTTAAGGGAGATCCAGAGGCTTTCCGGCTCTATGGATTCGAACAGTACCTTATCCAATAAGCGGAGGAATCCTTGAGAGAGCTTAGGATCGGGGAAAACGAGGCGGGACAGCGGCTCGATAAGCTCCTTCGGAAATATCTGAGGCGGGCGGAGAACGGCTTTCTCTATAAAATGCTTCGAAAGAAAAATATTACATTGAACGGGAGGAAGGCCTCGGGTAAGGAGCTTCTCAAAGAGGGAGATCTTTTAAAGCTCTTCTTTTCGGAGGAGAGCTTTCAGAAGCTTTGCGCTCCGCTTCCTCTGCTTTCTGAGACGAAGGAAAGAGAGGAGGGGAGAGCGCAGGCAGAGTGGGAGGGGGAAGCTTTTTCATCCCGCATCGTCTATGAGGATGAAAATCTTCTGCTTTTCAATAAGCCCGCGGGCCTTCTCTCACAATCCGATGGGAGCGGACTCCCCTCAGTAAATGAGCTCTGCCTCTTCTATCTCATGGAAAAGGGGGAGCTTGGAAGAGAGCAGCTCGCAAGCTTCCGGCCCGGGGTCGCAAATCGTCTGGATAGAAATACCACGGGTCTTCTCCTCTTCGGAAAAACGCTCCCGGCTCTTCAGGAGCTCTCTTTCTGCCTTAAGAAAAGAACGATCGGGAAATACTACCTCGCCGTAGTCCTCGGCCATACCCCGGAGCAGGGAAGGATCGAGGGCTTCCTTCGGAAGGATCCGGACAAAAACAGAGTCTTTCTTCAGGAAGAGGCGTCCGGTGGGGCGAAGGAGGTGCAGAGCGAGTATAGAAGGCTCTTCGCGGGGGAGAGCGGGGAACAGATTTCCTTCAGCGTGCTCCTCGTCCATCTCATCAGCGGAAAGACGCATCAGATTCGCGTGCATCTTGCCTCCGTCTCCCATCCGATCCTGGGGGACCCGAAGTATGGAGATCGGGATCTGAACCGCCTTTTACAAAAGAGGACGGGGCTTCGCTCGCAGCTTCTCCACGCCTGTGAGCTCCGTTTTCCGAAGTTCCCGGAGGACTCGCGCCTTTCCTATCTCTCGGAAAAAAGCTTTTATGCGAGTCCGCCGCGCTCCTTCCTTCCCTTCCTCCCGAAAAAGTACCGGCCCCCGGAGGGCTCGCGCCTCTTTCAGATAAAATAGAAAAACAGATTCGCATTGTCCAGAGTCTCTTCACAAAGTGCCGCCTTCCTATCGCCAGTTCCCAGACAGCGGAATCAAAGCAATCAAGCATATCATCATGAGCTTGCTGTCCGTTATGAATTTAGTCAATGGTATAGGCTTCGTTATCTGAATATAATCGAAGCCCGTGCTGTAAAAGCTTCGGTTGGATTTTACAGCAGATTGGGATATACTATGGGCGAAAGGAGTCAGCAATATGCCAAATATCAAACCCGTTTCCGATCTGCGAAATTACAGCGATGTGCTGCATGATGTGGCTGTCGGCGCTCCGGTTTTTCTGACAAAGAACGGACGCGGCCGATATGTGATTCTCGATATGCAGGACTTTGAAAAGACGGAGGCAAGCCTCCGTCTGATGAAGGAACTTGCGAAAGGACGAAAATCCGGCGAAGAGAAAGCCTGGCTGACATTAGAAGCCGTGGAGAAGAAGCTCGGGATCGTCAATGAATAGTCTGCATTTATCCGAAGAAGCTCAAAATGATCTCATTGAAATCAAAGCCTATATTGAGGAAGAGCTGCTGAACCCATCCGTAGCAAAGGAACCCCCTCCCCCTTCGTGCAAGCACGAGGGGGAGAGGGTTCCTTTGACACTGGAATTTTATATTTGACAAGCTTTGTCGGAGCGGCTATGATTAAAAAAAGTCTTTGATTCTGGGCGTTCTGCCCGAGATTTTCACTTTTTATCATCTGTCAATTTCCCATATATTTCCCATATTTCAGCATTGGATAATGAGAGCGCTGTTTTGTGTTTTCCCGGGAGGGGGCTTCCGTTTTTTTGTCTTTCTGTAAAGGGGATTTTCTGCCTCTTAGATAGAAAATATCGCGGAAGCTGTCCGCAGGCTCCTGGAGTTTTGATATAAGGAGGGGGATTTATGCTTGCGAAAATCAACAGTGCCGGGCTGCATGGGCTGGACGGCTACCCGGTCTGCGTGCAGGTGGATGAGAGCAACGGCCTGCCCCGTTCGGTCATCGTCGGGAATGTCTCCGCGAATGTGAGGGAGGCGCTGGATCGCTGCACGGTGGCGATGAAGAATGCGGAGCTTCCCCTTCCGCCAAAGCGCTTGACGATCAATCTCCAGCCGGCGGATCGGAGGAAGGATGGGAGCGGCTTTGATCTTCCGATCCTCCTCGGCATGCTCCTCTCCCTCGGACTTGTGGCCTGCTCCCCTCCGGAGGATTATGGCTTTTTCGGAGAGGTCGGACTGGATGGGGAGATCCGACATGTGCGGGGTGCGCTCTCTTTGGTTACGGCGCTCCAGGAAGCGGGGCTTCGAGGCGCGGTGGTTCCGGAGGAGGATGCGGCGGAGGCATCCGTCGTGGAGGGGATGGATATCATCGGAGTCCGTTCGATCTCGGATCTTAGGTCTCTTCTCTCCTCGGAGGAGAGCTTTCGGAGCTTTCAGAGGGGGAGGGGAGGGCAGAGGGAGGAGAGTGAGCCGGAGAAAATCCCGGATTTTTCCGATGTGCGCGGGCAGAGCTTTTCCGTGCGGGCGGCCTTGATCGCCGCCGCAGGGAAGCATAATCTCCTTTTGTCCGGGCCGGCCGGCTCCGGAAAAAGCATGATCGCAAAGCGGATTCCTGGGATCCTTCCGCCCCTCTCTCGGAAGGAGGATATCGAGATCACAAAGCTATACTCCATCGCGGGCATGCTCCCGAAGGGGAGGGCTCTCTATGGGAAGCGCCCCTTTCGCTCCCCGCATCACAGCATCACTTCTACGGCTCTCCTTGGGGGGAGCGGACCCGGAGGGATCGTGCCGGGCGAGCTGCCGCTTGCCTTAAACGGGGTGCTTTTCCTCGATGAGCTCCCCCTTTTTTCCAAAAGCTCGATCGAGGGGCTCAGGCAGCCCATGGAGGACCGCTTTTTGGTGATTCAGCGCCTGAGCGGTTCCTTTCGCTATCCGGCGGACTGCCTTTTGATCGCCGCGATGAATCCCTGCCCCTGCGGACATTTCCCGGACAGAAGGCGCTGCCACTGCACACCCTCCCAGATCCGCTCCTATCAAAGGGGCATCTCCAAACCGATCCTAGAGAGGATGGATCTCTGCGTGGAGGTCTCCCCCGTGAGCTACGAGGATGCCAGATCCCGGGGGCGGGGGATTTCCAGTGAGAGGCTCCGGGAGGATGTGATCCGGGCCAGAGAGATCCAGCGGGAGCGCTTCCGGGGGCTTCCGATCCGCTGTAATTCCGAGATGGGGATCGGGGAGATCGAGCGCTTCTGTACGCTAAGAGAGAAGGAGGAGAGCTTTATGAGGAGGATTTTCCAGCTGAAGCAGCTTTCCATGCGGACCTATCACAAGCTTCTGAAGACCGCGAGGACCATAGCGGATCTCTCGGGAGAGGCGGAGATCGGGATCCCGCAGCTCTCCGAGGCCGTGTCCTATCGAAGCCTGGAGGAGCGGCTTTTCGGGGAGGAGGCTGCGCTATGAGAGGAGGCTATGAGAGATCCTTTTCCGAGCGCTTTCCCATACGGGAGATCACGCCGCTGGATCCGGAATTTCCGGAGCGGCTCAGACAGATTCCGGACTGTCCCTCCTGCCTCTACCTTAGGGGAGAGCTCCCCTCCGATCACAGTCCCTCCGTCTCGATCATCGGGGCAAGAGACGGGAGCCCCTACGGAAGGGAGATCGCGGAGGCCTTTGCGGGGGCGCTCGCAGGACGGGGAGTCAGCATCGTGAGCGGGATGGCCCGGGGGATCGATACGGCGGGGCATTGGGGCGCGCTGAAGGGCGGGGGAAGGACCTATGCCGTACTCGGCTGCGGAGCGGATATCTGCTATCCCAGGAGCAATTATGAGCTCTACGAGAGGATCGCGGAGCAGGGAGGGATTCTCAGCGAATTTCCCGCGGGGACGGCGCCCCTTCCCGCAAATTTTGTGAGGAGAAACCGGCTGATTTCCGGTCTCTCGGATGCGGTGCTTGTGATCGAGGCAAAGGAGCGCTCCGGCACATCCATCACAGTGGGGCATGCTCTGGAGCAGGGAAAGCAGGTCTTCGCGCTGCCGGGACGGATCACGGATCACCTCTCCTTTGGCTGTAATCAGCTGATCCGCCAGGGCGCGGAGCTTCTGTCCTGCGTGGAGGATGTGCTCAGCTTTCTGCACCTTGAGAGAGAGGGAGAGCTTCTCCTTCTTCCGCCGAAGGAGGGGGAGCTCTCTAAGCTGCAGCGGAAGGTATTTTCCGCGCTCGATACGAAAAGCATCCACATCGAGGAACTCTCCCGCCTCCTGGGACTTCCCACGGAGAAACTGTCCGGAATCCTTCTGGAGCTGGAGCTTCTCGGCTTTTCGGAATCCCCGAAGTGCGCCTACTACCGGAGGAGATGCTTCCAAAAGACCGCGGAAAAGGGAGAAATGGAGAAGCGGGATGGCGCGGAAGGGCCTTGCAATATTTCAAAAGACCTGTTAGGATTCTGAAAGTGCGCCGTTTTATGCGCTGCGGCGGTCCGGGAGTGCTTCCATGGGCGGGCTCCGGGATCTGCCGGATCACAGCCGTTCGATCATGCAGAGGCAGGAAGAAAGTTCATGGCAAAGAATTTAATCATAGTGGAGTCTCCCGCGAAGGTAAAGACGATCAGCAAGTTTCTGGGGAAAAACTATACGATCGACGCCACGATGGGACATTTAATCGATATGCCGAAAAGCTCGCTCGGCGTGGATGTGGAGCACGATTACGAGCCGAAGTACATCACGATCCGCGGAAAAGGGGAGCTCCTCGGGAAGCTGAAAAAGGAGGCGAAAAAGGCGGACCGCATCTTCCTTGCGACCGACCCGGACCGGGAGGGGGAGGCGATCAGCTGGCACCTCGGAAGGGAGCTTTGCCGGGAGGAGAGCAACCGGGAAAAGATTTCCCGCATCAGCTTCAATGAGATCACGAAGAATGCCGTCCGGACCGCCCTGAAGCATCCGCGGGATATCGACATGGATCTCGTAAACGCACAGCAGGCGAGGCGGGTCATGGACCGGCTCGTGGGATATACGATCAGTCCGCTCCTTTGGAAGAAGATCAGAAAGGGTCTTTCTGCGGGGAGGGTGCAGTCCGTCGCTCTCAGGATGATCTGTGACAGGGAGACGGAGATCGCGGCCTTCCATCCGGAGGAGTACTGGAGCCTGGAGGCCTCCGTTTTACACGGCAGAAAGAAGCTCTGCGCGGCCTTTTACGGGAAAGAAAAGCGCATGGAGCTTAAGACCGAGCGCGAGGTCGATGAGATCATCCGTTCCATCGGGGAGCAGGAGCTTATCGTCTCCGAGATCCGGAAATCGGAGCGGAGAAAGAAGCCTCCCCTTCCCTTTACGACGAGCACGCTTCAGCAGGAGGCCTCGAAGCTCCTGTCCTTTCCGACCCAGAAGACGATGCGGATCGCGCAGTCCCTCTACGAGGGCGTCAATGTGAAAAACCGGGGGACAGTCGGGCTCATCACCTATCTCAGGACGGATTCCACGAGAATCGCGGAGGAGGCCGATGAGGCGGTGCGCGCTCTGATCGCGGAGAAGTACGGAAAGGAATATGTCCTTCCGAAGGGGCAGGAGAGGGAGAAGAAGGAGGGGAAGATCCAGGATGCCCATGAGGCGATCCGCCCGAGCTATCTGGAGATCACGCCGGGGGAGGCGAAGGAGAGCCTGGGACGGGATGAGTACCGCCTCTATCAGCTCATCTATCAGCGCTTCCTCGCCTCCCGCATGCAGCCTGCGGTCTATGATACGGAGACGGTCAGGCTGAAGGCGGGGGAGTATTTCTTTGTGCTGAACGGAAGCCGGATCGCCTTCGAGGGCTTTCTCTCCGTCTACCGCTCCGAGGAGGACAGGGAGGAGAAGAATGTGCAGCTCCCGAAGCTTGTGCCGGGAGAGGTTCTGAAGAGGGAGGGCTTTCAGAAGGAGCAGCATTTCACCCAGCCCCCCGCGCACTATACGGAGGCCTCGCTGGTGAAGGCGCTGGAGGAGGACGGCATCGGGCGGCCCTCGACCTATGCCCCCACGATCGGAACGCTGCTCCACAGGCGCTATATCACAAAGGAGAAGAAGAATCTCTTTGTCACGGAGCTCGGAAGCGCCGTAAACGAGATGATGACGAAAAACTTCCCGACGATCGTGGACACCGGCTTCACCGCCAATATGGAGACGCTTCTGGATTCCGTCGCGGAGGGAAAGCTCCCCTGGAAGACTCTGATCGAAAACTTCTATCCGGATCTCTCAGAAGCGGTGGAGAAGGCGAATCAGGAGGTGGAAAAGATCACGATCCGGGACGAGGAGACCGAAATCCCCTGCGATAAGTGCGGACGAAGGATGGTCATAAAGTACGGACCCCACGGGAAGTTCCTCGCCTGCCCGGGCTTCCCGGAATGCCGGAATACCAAGCCCTACATGGAATACGCGGGCTTCCTCTGTCCGGACTGCGGAGCGGAATGCGTGAAAAAGCGCTCCCGGAAGGGGCGGATCTTCTACTCCTGCTCCCGCTACCCGGACTGCAGCTATATCAGCTGGGCGAAGCCGAAGGACGCGAAGGCCGGGGAAAAGAAGGAAAACGAGATTGCGTCTCTCCCCCTTCCCGCGGTTGACAGAGAAGAAAAAATCATGCTATAGTAAAAGCCGCGCCATTTGGCGCGGTTTTCTTTGTCCTTTGATCGAAAAGGGAGAGGGAAGCCCGTCTTATCGATGCGGAAAATTCATGAGCTTTCGATGTTGAGAGGACAGCAGCCCGCTTTGACGGAGAAGGCGGAATCTTCTACAAAGACAGAACGGGGCGAAACGATGCACACCGGGCCGGGATCCGAAGGTGTCCCCTGAGGGGATGATGCCGGACAGCACAGAAGACCCGGTGGAAGGATAACCAAGGAGGAAAAAAGATGAGTGCGATTGGAATGAAGCAGCTTCTCGAGGCGGGCGTACACTTCGGGCATCAGACCAGGAGATGGAATCCCAAGATGGCTCCGTACATCTATACGGAGAGGAACGGCATTCACATCATCGACCTGCAGAAGACCGTGAAGATGGTGGACGATGCCTACAATGCGATGGCGCAGATCGTCGCAAACGGAGGCACGGTGCTTTTCGTAGGGACGAAGAAGCAGGCGCAGGACGCGATCAAGGCGGAGGCCCTCCGCTGCGGCGAGTTCTATGTCAATGAGAGATGGCTCGGAGGCATGCTCACAAACTTTAAGACCATACGCTCCAGGATTCAGAGACTGAAGGAGATCGAGAAGATGTCCGAGGACGGCACCTTCGATGTCCTCCCGAAGAAGGAGGTCACGCTTCTTCGGAAGGAGTGGGGAAAGCTCGAGGCAAACCTCGGCGGAATCAAGGATATGAAGGCGGTTCCGGACGCGATCTTTGTCGTCGATCCGAAAAAGGAGAAGATCTGCGTGCAGGAGGCCCATGCCCTCGGCGTCACGCTTTTCGGCATCGCGGATACCAATGCGGATCCGGAGGAGCTCGACTATATCATCCCGGGAAATGACGATGCGATCCGCGCGATCAAGCTGATCGTCTCCAAGATGGCGGATGCCGTCATCGAGGCGAAGCAGGGCGATATGACGGAGGAGGAAGCGGCCGCAGCGGCAGAGGGAGATGAAAGCCTGGTCCCTGAAGCGGAATAAGAGCGGGCGAATAGACGGATTTTAATCTGCCGCCCGGCGGGGCGGCTTCGGAATGGAGGGGAAAATGGCTATTACAGCGGCAATGGTTAAGGACTTAAGAGAGCTCACCGGCGCGGGAATGATGGCCTGCAAGAAGGCTCTCGAGGCGGTCGCCGGCGATATGGACAAGGCGGTCGAGCATCTGAGAGAGCAGGGCCTGGCCGGAGCGGAGAAGAAGGCCGGAAGGATCGCCGCGGAGGGCGTTTCTTTTACGGCGCTTTCCGAGGACGGGAAGACGGGAGTTGTGGTCGAGGTGAACGCCGAGACCGATTTCGTCGCAAAGAACGAGAAATTCCAGAGCTTCGTGCGGGAGGTCGCCGCGCAGGCACTGAAGACGAGCGCCTCCGATATCGATGCCTTCCTCGCGGAGAAGTGGGAGCTCGATCCCGAAAAGACCGTCTCGCAGCAGCTCTCCGCGGAGATTTCCCTGATCGGAGAGAACATGCATATCCGCAGATTCCAAAAGCTTCATGAGGAAAACGGTTTTGTGCAGGACTATATCCATGCGGGCGGAAGAATCGCCGTGCTGCTCCAGGTAAAGAGCAGTCTCGTGAATGAGGCGGTCCGGGAGATGGCGAGAAATATCGCGATGCAGATCGCGGCTTTGAAACCGAAGTATACCTCCCGGAAGGAGGTGGATCAGGCTTATCTCGATTCTGAAAAGGAGATCCTCCTCGCGGCGGCAAAGAACGAGAAGCCGAACGCCCCGGAGAAGGTGCTCCTCGGCATGGTCGAGGGACGGCTCAACAAGGAGCTGAAGGAGGTCTGTCTGCTGGATCAGGTCTATGTTCGGGCAGAGGACGGAAAGCAGACGGTCGGGCAGTACGTAGAATCCGTCAAAAAGGCGGAGAATGCGGAGATTTCGCTCGAGGGCTTCGTCCGCTACGAGACCGGAGAGGGACTGGAGAAAAAGCAGGAAAATTTCGCGGAGGAAGTCGCCGCACAGATGGGAAAGTAAGACTTTTCCAAAGGAAAGAGGGAAGGAGCGCCGGAGCCCGGAAGGGTCCCGGCGTTTCCTTTCCTCCCATATCGTTTCCTCTCGGGAAAATCAGTGCGCAGCGGGATAGCGGAAGGAAGCCGCTTTGATCTCGGCAGTCTGTCATTAGGAGGACTTGGAGGACCATGAATCTTCTCAGGGGAGATGTCCCCCCCGAAGGGAGGCTGCCTTTTCTGCCGCCATGCCGTCCCGATGCAGGACGCTCGCGCTCCGACTGCCGCGGCCAGCGGCGCGTAAGCGGATTTTGACTCCAAATCGCGAAGCGCTGGGGAGGAAGACGGCCTGCTCACAGGTCGGAAAAGCGGCAGACCCGGCCGAAATCAGCCGGGAGAATCCGAGTCCTCAGCGGAAGAACTGCGCGCCGTCTTTTTTGTGACTAAAGCATCAGCTCGAGGGCCCGGACTCCGGAAAAGCCGGGGAGAGGGCGGGAAAGGAGGTAAGAATAGAATGGAAACGAAAGAGGATGTCATCAGGCTTTGTCAGAGGCTGGTAGAGATCGAGAGCACAAATCCCGGGATCGGGGAGGGCTATGTGGCCGGATATATCCGGCAGCTTCTTAAGGGGAAGCTCCCGAAGGAAGGAAGATTTCTCAGCCATGAGGTGGAGGAGGGACGCCCGATCGTGATGGCGGAGCTTCCCGGGAAAAGCATCCTTCCCCCGCTCGTCATCCTCTGCCATATGGATACGGTCCCGATCGCCTCCGGATGGACGAAGGAGCCGCTGGGGGGAAGGATCGAGGGAGGAAGACTCTACGGCCGGGGCTCCTGCGATATGAAGGGCGGCATGGCCTGCGCGCTCTCCGCCTTTCTCTCCGCCTGCGAAAGAGTGAAGACAGAGGGGCTTCCGATCCGCACGATCCGCTTCATCGGGACGATGGATGAGGAAGCGGATATGAAAGGGATCGAGAGCGCGGTCGAGCTCTCCTGGGTCGATGGAAGCTGCCTTGTCATGGATACGGAGCCAAGTCACGGGGAGATTCAGACCGCGCACAGGAGCCGCTGCTGGTACCGGTACCGGATGCACGGGAGGGCGGCGCATGCCAGTGAGCCGGAGAAGGGCGCCGATGCGATCTCCGCGATGGCCTATGCTCTTTGCTTTGCGAGAGAGGAGGTCGCGGCACTTCGGCCGGATGCCTTCTGCGGAGGCTCCCGGATCTGCTTCGGGGAGATCCGAGGCGGGATTCACCCCTACCAGGTCCCGGCAGACTGTGAGTGCTCTGTGGATATGAGGCTTTCTCCTCCCTATGATTTTGAAAAGGGAAGGGAGATCCTGGAGCACTCGGCAAAGAGGGCGGCGGAGAGGATTCCCGGAATCTCCTCTGAGATCATTCCCTGCGGCTACCGCCCCGCTGTCCCGCATCATCCGGACTCCGAGCTCCTTTCTCTCCTGCAAAGCTCCATCCGGGAATATACGGGGGAAGATGCCGTGGTCTCTCCCTTCCCGGGCTATACGGACAGCGCGGTCGTCTCCGGTCTCTGCGGGAATCAGAATACGCTTTCCTACGGACCGGGGAGCCTCGAGCAGGCCCACAGGCCGGACGAATATGTCGAGCTCTCGGAGCTTTTTCGCTGCGAGGCGGTCTTTCGCATCCTCTTAGGGAAATGCTTTTAGGGTAAGACGCTGCCTTTACTTTCACCGCCGCTTTTCGTTTCGCCTGTCTGAAACGCTTGCTCTCGCTTCGACCGCGCTTTCCTGCATCGCGGAAGCAGTTTAAAAACCGGATCTCTGAGAGCCGATGCAAAAGATGGCCAGCCTTTTCGAAGTCAGAGGCTCAGAAGACTCGGATTCATAACGCAGCGCCGAAATTCCGGCTGAGAGAAAGCCAAGAGACCTATTTATAAGAAAGTAAAATAAGATGAGTATTTTATAGGGAAAATCGATTTTACAAACAGGGATAAAAATCTATAATTAGGGGCATTGCGTGATTTCGAAGACGCGGTTTCTAAGCCCGTTTTCGAGGAGATCAGGAAAGACAGGAGACAGGAAAAGATGAAGAAATCAGTTTGCGGAATCCTCGCTTCCTCCCTCATCCTGGCAGGCATTCTTACGGCCTGCTCCGGAGGAGGAGCGGTGGAGAGCAGCGCGGAAAAGGCAGAGACTGCGGCAAAGGCAGAGAGCTCGGAGACAGAGACGTCTGTAAAGACAGAGAGCAAAGAGACGGAGAGCGAGAGCGGGAAGAGCGAAGAGGCGGAGAATACGGCCTCCGCAAAGGGCGCGGAGCAGGAAGTCTATGTCGGAGCGGATTATGTGAAAGACCTCCTCGATGGAAAGCTCCCGGAGTCAAAGGACTTTGTTCTTCTGGAGGCCGCCTGGGGCCCGGAGAAGGAGGACAAGGACTATCAGAAGGCCCATATCCCTGGGGCGGTCCACATGAATACCGACGATGTCGAGTCCGATAAGGACTGGAACTACCGGAGTCCGGAGGAGATCGGAAAGCTCATGAAGCGCTATGGGATCACAAAGGATACCACGGTGCTTGTCTACGGGAACAGCCCGGAGAATGCGGCGGATGACAGAGTGGCCGTGATGCTGCTCTGGGCCGGTGTGAAAAATGTGAAGGATCTGTCCGGCGGGATCGATGCCTGGAAAAAGGCGGGATATGAGACGGAGACGAAGGCCAATGAGCCGAAGGGAACGGATCAGGACTTCGGCCTTACGATCCCGGCCCATCCGGAATATATCCTGAGCATCGATGAGGTGAAGGAGAAGTTAAAGGACGACCCGAAGTTTAAGCTGGTCAGCATTCGCTCAAAGGACGAGTTTCTGGGAAAGACCTCCGGCTACAGCTATATCGACCGGGCAGGGGAGCCTCTTGGCGCGATCTGGGGCCATGATACGGATGATAAGTCCTACAACAATGCGGACGGCACGATTGCCGGGGTCGATACGTTGGAGAAATATCTCAAGGAATCCGGGGCCTCTTTGGAGGAGAATGATCTCGCATTCTACTGCGGAACCGGCTGGAGAGCCTGCGTGCCCTTTCTGATCGCATATCAAAGCGGCTATCGGAATGTCTATCTCTTTGACGGAGGCTGGTTCGTCTGGCAGATGGACAAGGACAATCCTGTACAGCTCGGAGAGCCGGGGAGCTCTGACTATAAGGAGGTCAAGGTCTCTGATCTCGCGACGGATAAGGCGAAGCTTTCCTAGGGCTTAGTTTGTCCGGAGAAGGGAGGGGGTTCCGCAGAGCGGGGCCCCTTTTTCGTAGACTGCTTTGAAGGGGGAGAGGTTTTATGAAACGATTTTTTCACTTTGTACTGAGGAGCATGCAGCTTCTCGTCCTGCTTTTTTTGCTTATCATCCATTATTTTACGAAACGGAAGATGGGGATGGCGAGATATATGGTCTACATCGGGAGGAAGCTCAGAGCGGGGACCATGTTCGGCATTCCCGTCCTTTTCCTCCTCTTTTCGCTCCTCCTCCTTCTATCCCTTCTCCTTCTTTGCCTTTTCTGGCATAAGTGGGGAAGAGAGGGCGGATTTTTTCTTCGGAAGGGACTTTTTCTCTGGCTTTTGCCTCTTCTTTCCCTCTTTTATCTTATTTTCGCCAATTCCTCGGAGCAGAGAGATTTCTATGTCTTTATCCTGGGCTTCTCCCTTATCCTCTTCCTCCAGCTTTTCCTCTCTGTGCTTTCCCCGGAGGTCAGACATGGATAAAAAGAATCGAAAGCTTTTGCTCTTTCTCCTGATCGCGCTCCTTCTCTTTCTCCTGGATCATTTCTTCTCTCTTCGGCGCTATCTCTCTCTGGAGAGCCTAAAGGGTCTGCAGCAGCTCGCAAAAGAGCATCTTTTCCTGGCCTGCCTCATCTATATTCTCGCGATGTCCGCGGGATCCGTACTGCTGGCCCTCCCGGGGCTGAGCTTTGCGATTGCGGCGGGAATTCTTTTCGGACCCGTGCTAGGAACCGTGCTCTGCGCATTTTCCGCAAGCATCGGGGCAGTGCTGTCCTTTTTGCTCGGTCGATATTTTCTGAAGGACAAGATCAAGCCCCTTGCCATGAAGAACCCATGGCTTCGAAAGTATCTCTTCGAGGATGTGGAAAAGAATGATTTCCTCCTTCTCATGATCACGCGCCTGGTCCCCCTCTTTCCCTTTAATCTGCAAAATTTCGCCTATGGCGTCACGGACATGAAGCTCTCGGTCTATGCGGTCGGCACCTTTCTCTTTATATTGCCGGGCACTGCGGTATATACGACCGGAGCGGCGGGACTGGCCTCGGAGGAGCATAGAGTGAAGTATCTTTTGATCGCAGGGGGACTCCTTCTCTTTTCCCTTCTTCTTTCCTTCCTCTTCAAAAAATATTTCGTGCGAAGCTCTGTGCAAAGAGAGGGGGAGAGGGAGGAGAGATGAAAAGACAGCTCGACGGATCAAAATGCATTCACTGCGGAAAGTGCAGCGAGAATTGCTCCTTTTTGAAAAAATATCATCTGGATATCGGGGATCATGAGCGCCTGAGAGCGCTTTCCTATCACTGCTTTCTCTGCGGAGAATGCACGAGAGTCTGCCCGATCGGGATCGACGGGAGGCAGATCATCCTGAACATGAGGAAGGAGGAGGTGGAGAGAGCGCCCTACCGCCTGAAGCAAAAGGGCTACCTCCCTCTTCTCATCGAGAAGAAAAACTATATCTTTAAAAATTATCGCCGCGCCCGTTCCAAAAAGCTGCTTTTTCCGGGCTGCAATTTTCCCTCCTTTTTCCCGAAGACGATGGCGCTTCTCTCCAAACTTTTGAAGGAGAGAGCGGGAATTGATACCGTCTATGACTGCTGCGGGAAGCCGATCGCGGAGCTCGGGCTTTTTCGGGAGGAGGAAAAGATCCTGGAGCGGATGAACCGCTTCTTCGAGCGGGAGGGAATAGAGGAGCTTGTGCTCCTCTGCCCGAACTGCTACTATCATTTCGGCTCCAGACTTTCCGTTAAGATCACGACGATCTATGAGAAGCTTTCGGAGCTCGGGGACTTCGGGAAGCTCAGGCTGGACGGGGGGATCTTCCTCCCCTGTCCGGACCGTGAAAAGAAGGAATGGATGAAATATTTAAGCCCTTTCCTCTCCGGGGAACTGCGTTATGTTTCGGATGTCCAGTGCTGCGGTCTCGGAGGCTGCGCCATCGTAAAGGAGCCGGAGCTGGCAAAGGGCATGGCGGGAAGGCTCGGCTCTCTCCACGGAGGGAAAATCTATACCTATTGCGGAACCTGTGCGGGGAATTTTGCGAGGAATGGAAACGGGGAGGTCCTGCATTTCCTGCCTCTTCTTCTGAAAAGTGGGGAGAGCGCGGACTTCCGACATTCCTGGACAAACCGCTTAAAGACCCGATTTTTGTAGAATTTTGTAAAGGGGGGGACTCTTTATGAGAGGAAGAAGGGACTGCGGGCTGATCCTTTTCACAAGACTTCCCGCAGCGGGAAGGACGAAGACCAGGCTCATGCCCTACTTCAGCGGGGAGCAGTGCCGGGAGCTTCACATCGCGATGCTGAAGGATCTCAGGGAGAGTCTGAAGAAATTAAAGGGTGTGGACAGCTATCTGTATTTCCTTGGGGAGGAAGGTGAAGATCGGAAGAAGGAAGATCGGAAGAGAGCTCCGGAGTCCCTGAAAAGGATTTTCGGCTCCTCCTTCCGCTATCGGAGGCAAAGGGGAGAGAATCTCTTTGAGAGGATGGCCCTTTCGATGGAGGAGCTCTCGGAGGAGGGCTACCGGAGAATCGTTCTGATCGGAACGGATATCCCGGAGCTTCGCGCAAATGATATTCGCCTCGCCTTTCAGCTTCTCTCGGAGTCCGACGCCGTCCTCGGCCCCACGGAGGACGGGGGATATTATCTGATCGGTGTAAGACAGCCCGGAAGAGAGCTTTTCCTTTTGGATTCCGGGGAGGGGAGCGTATTTTCCCGGACGAAAGCGGCCATCCTGCAAAGCGGCAGGACCGTCTCCCTTCTTCGGCATTGCCGGGATATTGACACGAAGGAAGACATCGCGGTCTATCGGGAGAGGATCCGCTCGGAGCCCGTTCTCAGGAGGAGCTGCTGCGGGAGCTTTCTGCTTGAGAGTCTGAGCATCGCCGTCATTGTCCCCCTCTACAATGAGAGGAAGACGATCGATCGCCTTAAAAGAGAGCTCGGCGCCCTGAAGGGGAGCTGTGAGCTCATCCTTGTGGACGGGGGCAGCACGGACGGGACATGGGAGGAGCTTAGAAAAGGGAAGGGATGGATGCTTCTTCGGAGCGAAAAGGGAAGAGCGCGGCAGATGAATCTCGGGGCAGAAAAGACAAGCGCAGATGTGCTCTTCTTTCTCCACAGTGACAGCGAGCTTCCGCCGGATGTCCCGGGGGAGATCCGACGGGTCCTTGCGAGGACGAGTGCGGGCTGCTTCGGAATCGCCTTTCATTCCGCCTCCCCTCTCATGAGGATCTGTCAGTTCATCTCGAACCACCGGGTCTATGACCGGAGAGTCATGTTCGGGGATCAGGGGATCTTCCTCTACCGGACGCTCTTCGAGGAGCTCGGGGGATTTCCTCTCCTCCCGCTCATGGAGGACTATCAGCTTAGCCTGAATCTGAAGGAGAGGGGGATTTGTCCCTTGCTTTGCAAAAGGAGGATCTATACCAGCGAGCGGCGCTTCCGGGGGGACTTTTTCCGGAGGCTTCGTCTCATGTGGCAGATGAACCGGCTCCGAAAACGCTATCGGGACGGCGTGGATATCCGTGAGATTGCCGAGCGCTACCGGGACGTGCGCTGAAACTCGGAGCGCAGGTTTTTCCGGAAATACGGCATATTTTTTTCTGTCTCGGTCTCGATACGGCGGGGAAGGAGGAGCTTTGCTTTATCCCTTTGAGAATTATCAGGAAGAGATTTATGAGCTTGTGAGGAGCAGGGATTACCGGGAGGCTTTGGGGCTCCCGGAGAGTGTTGAGGAGGAGTACCGCTTCCTTGCGGCCGGAGAGTATAATGCGAATCTTTGCTTTACGCATCCCATCACGGGGAGGAAGCTTTTGCTCCGTCTGAACTACGGCTCCCAGATGCAGCTTTCGGATCAGATCGGCTATGAAGCGGAGGCGCTCAGGATCCTTGAGAAGAGCGGCAGGACGCCGAAGCTTTGGTATGCGGACGGCTCAAAGCGCTTTCTCCCCCGGGGCATCCTGGTCATGGACTTCCTGCCGGGGCGCCCTCTGGATTACGGGAGAGATCTCCTCAGCGCCGCGGAGATCCTCTCCGATATCCATGCTCTGCAAGTGGACAGAGACTGCGGGCTGCTCTGCCCAGAGGACAGCGTATCGGAGCTTCTCCTGGAATGCGGAAGTCTGCTTCTTCCCTATCGGGAGAAGGCAGGAGGGGAGAGCGCGGAGCGCATCCTTCAGCTTTACGAAAAGGCAGTGAGAGAGGCGAAACGGGAGAGAATGCGGGAGGGGGCGCGCGCTATCATCAATACGGAGTTAAACTCCGGGAATTTTTTGATCAACTCCGCGCCGGAGCGCTCCTATCTGATCGACTGGGAGAAGCCGATCTACGGGCTTCCGGCGCAGGACCTCGGACATTTCCTCGCGCCCACCACAAGCTTTTGGAAGAGTGATGCGATTTTATCTGCGGAGGAGAGAGAGCGCTTTCTCTCGCACTATATTTCGCTTTCCGAGGGAAGGTTTGACTGCGCGCATATCCGGGAGGACACAGAATGCTTCCTCCGCCTAAACTGTATCCGGGGCCTCTGCTGGTGCGCC
The DNA here is from genome assembly GCF_000469565.1 of Oribacterium sp. oral taxon 078 str. F0263. Taxonomy (NCBI): domain Bacteria; kingdom Bacillati; phylum Bacillota; class Clostridia; order Lachnospirales; family Lachnospiraceae; genus Oribacterium; species Oribacterium sp. oral taxon 078. The sequence continues at coordinate 207,119 of NZ_KI273122.1, forward strand.
ATGGCCTACACAAAGTACAGAGAGGGCGGCGGCGGGGAGAGCTTTGAAAAGATCAAGGCCTATCTGAGGGACCCCTTCCTGTCCTGTGTCGAAGAAATCTGGGCATCTGCATAAAAAGGGACCGGGATCCGATGGATTTATAGCGTTATACGATAAGAGAAAGGGGGTATCGGAAACTATGATTGGAAAAAATCGGCAAGATGTGCTAAAAGATAAGTATCAGTAACGAGCTTCGTTACATTCAGATAGCTGTACGGATGTGTAACTTGCCCGCACATCGGTACAGAGATCTGATAAAATGACTATTCGGGCATTCTGTCCGGATAGCCTTTTTAGTGTAAAAGTCCCGGCGGTGTCCAAGCGGACGGGATTTTACACTCTGCACAGGCGCCGTTTCTGCTGATCGGCAGGGCGCGGCCGGCTCCTATGTGCCGGCGGAAATATTTTGCCGTCCGGCAGGATGGCGGGAAAGAGGAGTCATTATGAAAAAAACCAGGAATCTGCTTCTTCTCATGGGAATTTTAGCTCTCGCGGCTGTCTCGACAAGCTGCGGGGAATCCGGAAAGGCTTCCTCGGGGACGACGGCAGCGGCGGCAGCTTCGGATCAGGGAGGATCGGAGGCGCAGGGAAAGACAGAGAAGGCAGGGGAAGAGAAGAGCTCTGAAGTAAAAACCATGTCCGGAGCGGATCTCCAGGCTCTGGAGGATGATAAGGATAAGAAGGAGACCGCGCTGGTCATCGATGTTCGCTCTCCGGAGGAGTACGCAGAGGGACACGTGAAGTTTGCGGTCAATATGCCGCTGGATACGCTGAAGGACCGGCTCGGAGAGCTCGAGCCCTGGAAGGACAAGACCTTGATCCTCTACTGCAATTCCGGGAAGAAGTCCGGCGAGGCCGCGAAGCTCCTCGCGGAAAACGGATTCAAAGATGTGATAAATGCCGACGGGGTGAAGCAGTACGACTACAAGCTTGTGAAGTATGGCAATATTACCGGCGAAGAGCTCATGAAGAAAAAGGATGAGGCCGATCTCATCGTCGATGTGAGAGAGGCGAAGGATTATGATGAAGATCACTTCGATAAGGCGGTCAATGTGAGCGTCGATAAGCTCTCCGATCTGGATTCGCTTCTTCCGGAGAATAAGGATGCTCTCATTCTGACGCACTGCTACTCCGGAAACCGCTCTCAGAAGGCAGCGGAGTATATCGCGGACAAGGGCTATACCAATGTCTGGAATACACTGGACGGAACCAAGGAAATGGAATACAGCTTCCATTGAGAACCGGGATTTCAGACAGAAATGATATTGCCTCCTTGCATTCGGGAGACCGAAGCGCGGAATCGCCTTCGGCCTCTCGAATCTGACAGGATGCCGTGAGAGAGAGTATTCATGAAGAAAAATAAAATGCAGTTTGGGCGCAGTATTTTCCTCGCCTTTTTGCTGATCCTGCTCCTCGCCTTTTTTCTGATTCCGAAACTAAGGAGCGGGGCGCTTTATATTGTGTCGATGTTCGCAACGGGGGATTTCACGGTGCTCCGTGATTTCGTGGCTTCTTACGGGGCCTATGCGGCGCTGATTTCCTTCCTCCTTATGATATTGCAGTCTGTGGCGGCGCCTCTTCCCGCCTTCCTCCTCACCTTTGCGAATGCGAATCTCTTCGGCTGGTGGAGAGGAGCGATCCTCTCCTGGAGCAGCGCGATGGCGGGCGCTTCGCTTTGCTTTTTCATCGCGCGCCTGCTGGGAAGAGAAGCCGTGGTGAAGCTGACAAGCCGCTCCGGGCTTCAGAATATAGAGGAATTCTTTAAAAGGCATGGCAGGATGAGCATTCTGATTGCGCGCCTCCTGCCCTTTATCTCCTTCGATATCGTGAGTTACGCGGCGGGCCTCACCTCCATTTCCTTCTGGAGCTTCTTTGTCGCGACCGGGATCGGACAGCTCCCGGCGACAATCATCTACTCCTATGTGGGAGGCTTTCTGACCGGAGGAGCGAAGCTCTTCGTGACAGGACTCCTGATACTCTTTGCGCTCTCCTTCCTGATAATGCTTGGAAGACAGCTCTACAAAGAGCGACATTGATGGATTTTTGATGGTGGGAGAATAGTATGAAAAGAAAGCAATTGGCGTCCTTCCTTCTGTCCCTCCTTTTGGCGGCTTCTCTCATAGCCTGCGGGGGAAATGGCGGAGCGGGAGAGACGACGGCGGAGAAGAGCGGAAGTGAGAGTCAGAGCGGGGAGAGCTCAAAGCCGGGCGAAGAGAGCGGGAAGAGCGATGCGGCGGAGCAAAACGCCTCTTCGAACGAAAAGGACTATGCGGCACTTTTGGAAAAGGCCAGGGGCTCAGAGCTCAGTTTCTACGGCTGGGGAGGCGATGAGCGCCTGAACAACTGGCTGGACGGATATTTTTCGGACAGACTTAAGGAAAAGTATGATATTCGTCTGAAAAGGGTGGGGATGGATATCGAGACGATTTTAAGCCAGCTCTCCGGGGAGGTCGGCTCCGGGAAAAAGGACGGCTCGATCGATATGATCTGGATCAACGGGGAGAACTTCAAGACGGCAAAGGAAGGAAAGCTCCTCTACGGTCCCTTCGCCGAGGAACTCCCGAATTTCAAGAGCTATATCGACAGCGATGATCGGGAGACAAGCTACGACTTCGGCTTCCCGATCGAGGGCTACGAGGCCCCCTACGGGAAGGCGCAGCTCATCCTGTACAACGACAGCGCGGTGACGCCGGAGACGCCGAAAAATACGGAGGAGCTTCTCGCCTTTGCAAAGAAATACAAGGGAAAAGTGAGCTATCCCGCCCTTCCGGACTTCACCGGCTCCGCCTTTGTCCGGAATATCATCTACGATATCTGCGGCTATGAGCAGTTTCAGAATATGCCGGAGGATAAGGAGACCGTGCAAAAGGCGGTTGAGCCCGCCATGGAATATCTCAGAAGCTTAAATCCCTACCTCTGGAATGAGGGAAAGAGCTTTCCGGACAAGGAACCGACGATGAAAAATATGTTCGCGGACGGGGAGCTCGTCATGGGCATGAGCTACGGTGCCTTCAGCGTTGCGACGAACATCGAAGACGGATCCTTCCCGGAGAGCACTCGAAGCTTCCAGTTCGAGAAGGGGACGATCGGAAACACGAATTACATTGCGATCGCCGCAAATTCTCAGCACAGGGAGGCAGCGGAAGTCGCGATCAACGAGATGATGTCTCCCGAGGTTCAGGCGGAGCGCTACAAGACCCTCCGTACGATCCCGGTCGTGGATTATCAGAAGCTTAACGCGGAGGAAAAGCAGCTCTTTGATTCTGTCGATGTGGGAAAGGGCGTCCTCTCCCAGGAGGAGCTTCTCTCGAAGCGTCTTCCGGAGATGCCGGCGGGACTGGTTCCGATCATAGAGGAAATCTGGGCGGAGGAGGTCCCGGGGAAATAGCATGAAGAAAAAGTGCTTTCCCTGGCTTTTGCTCCTGCCGCAGCTCTTTTTCGGGCTTCTCTTTCTGTCCGGAATTCTGCTCGGCCTCGGCTGGAGCTTCGGCCTCACTCCGCTCCGGGGGGGAGACGGTCTGACGCTTCGCTACTACGGGGAGATCTTCAGAAGGGCGGACACACTGCCGTCCATCCTTTACAGTGTGAAGACCTCCGCCCTGTCCGCGCTCTTTTCCGTATTGCTCGGAGTCCTGATCGCCGCCTTCCTGATCCGGAGCCGCTGGGACAGAGGAATCATGCTCTCTGTCATAAAGCTTCCGATTCTTGTGCCCCATGTCATCACAGCGCTCTTTTTCATCAATACGATTTCGCAAAATGGTCTTCTCGCCCGGCTTTGCTTCCATTTTGGATGGATCCAAGGCCAGGGGGACTTTCCGCTCTTTGTCTATGACCGCTTCGGGATCGGGGTGATTCTCGCCTATCTTTGGAAGGAGGCTCCCTTTATCGCCTACTTTGTGCTCTCCCTTATGGCCGGGGTGAGCAGGCGGCTGGGAGAGGCGGCGGTCAATCTGGGGGCGACGGAGCGGCGGGCATTTTTTGAGATCACCCTGCCGCTCTGTCTTCCCACGATTCTCTCCGGCTTCCTGATCATTTTCACCTTTTCCCTCGGTGCCTATGAACTCCCGGCACTGATGGGGGCGACGGTGCCGAAGGCTCTTCCGATCCTCGCCTATCAGGAATTCCAGAAGGACCTTTCGAACCGTCCCATTGCGCTTTCCTATAATGGAATTTTGATGGGACTTTCGCTTCTGTCCGCCCTGATCTATCGCTTCCTCCTCATGGGAGGAGAGAGGAGAGAGAAATGAGAAAAGCGTTCCTTATCCTCCTCTCTCTCCTCATACTGCTTCCGCTTTTCAGCCTCTTTTTCTGGGTCTTTACGGAGCGCTGGCCCTGGCCGAATATCCTGCCGAAGGATTTTTCCGAAAGAGCACTGAAAAGCACGATCGCCCGCGCCGGGGAGCTTGGGAATGTATTTTTCACGAGCATCCTTCTCTCGCTTTTGGCCTCCTTTTTCTCAGTCCTCATCGCGGTTCTGAGCGGAAGAGCTCTGGCCTTTTATGATTTTCCGGGGAAGCGCCTGATCTCCTCCCTCATGCTCCTCCCCTTTTTGGTCCCGAGCACGGTTTTTTCGATGGGGGCTCAGATCCTTTTCCTTAAGACAGCGCTCTACAGCAGCATCCCCGGTGTCCTGCTCTGCCATATCCTGTATTCTCTCCCCTATGCGAATATCCTTTTGAATGAGGGCACGAGGGCACTCGGGGAGGGGCTGGAGGAGCAGGCGAGAGTGCTTGGGGCGGGGCCGGTCCGGGCCTTCTTCTCCGTGAGCCTGCCAAACCTCTTTCCTCTGCTCCTCTCGGCCTTTACCATGGCCTATGTCATCTCGATCAGTCAGTATTTTATGACACTTTTGATCGGAGGGGGGAGAGTAAAGACCTTTGCCGTCGTCATGGTACCGTATTTACAGAGCGGAGAAAGGAATTTCGCGGCTCTCTATGCGCTGATCTTTCTCCTTGTCACGACGCTGGTCTTCTTCGTCTTCGAGGGGATCGCGCGGGCCTGTACCGGGGGGAGACGGACGGAGCTCTTTTCGGACCGCTGAGCCGCTGCCTCCTCCTTTTTCCGCAAAGAGGATGGACCGCGTCTTTCATCTTTTTGGCAGAAGGGAGATTATGGGACTTTCCATTCGGGATCTGTGCTTTGGCTTTAAAGAGGAGGAGGTACTTCTCTCGCTCTCTCTTTCGGTAGAGAGCGGGGAGTTCATCTCTGTGCTCGGAAAGAGCGGCTGCGGGAAAAGTACGCTCTTAAAGGTAATCGCGGGACTTTTGAGGCCGGAGTCCGGGGAGATCCTTCTGGACGGAGAGAATATCGCCGCACTCCCTCCCGAGAAGAGGGGGACGGTGATCGTGTTTCAGGATTTAAGGCTTTTTCCGAACATGAATGTCTTTGAGAATATTGCCTTTCCGATGAAGCTTCGGAAGCTATCGAGAGAGAAGATCCGGGAAAGGGCGGAGGAGCTTTTAGCACTGGTGGAGCTCCCGGGCCTTGAGAGGCGGAGAATACGGGAGCTCTCCGGGGGGCAGCAGCAGAGAGTAGCCCTCGCGAGAGCCCTGGCGGCGAAGCCGCGTCTTCTCCTTTTGGATGAGGCATTTTCCGGACTGGATGAGACGCTTCGGAGAGAGATGGGAGATTTCGTCCGAAGACTGCATGAGAAGAAGCGGATCACCACGCTTTTGATCACCCATCAAAAGGATGAGGCACTCCGCCTCTCCGATCGGATTGCCCTTATGAGCGGGGGGAGGATTCTGCAGTATGACACGCCGGAGAAGATCTATCACTGCCCGAAAAGCCGGGAAGCGGCGTCCTTTCTGGGGGAGACGAATTACTTTCCCGGGGAGCTCCGGGGCGGAAGCTTTTTCTCCTCTCTGGGGGAAATTCCGCTTGGGGAAGAGGAGGAGCGGGACGGGCCCTGCGAGCTGATGCTCCGCCCGCAGGAGATCGGAATCCGGGAGGGAGGGGATTATATCCTTTTACAAAAAAGCTATGAGGGGGAGAGCTGGAAGCTCCTTTTGGAGAGAGAGGGGAGAAGGCTGCGGCTCAGCCTGAGCTCTTCGGAATTTGAGGCCTTTTCCCGCTCCCGGGGGAGAGAGCCCGGAGAGGGGGAGCGCTTTGGAATTTTCCGGAGAGAGGGCTCAGAGCTTCCTGTCCTGCTTCCCCCGGAGACAGAGGGAGAGCCCGGGGAGGTTTTTCATGGGAAAGAGAAAGCTGGTGCTGGTTTTTGACAATACGATGGGCATTCCGCACTGCGATGTGGACGACGGGCTGGCCTTTCTCTATCTTCTCGGGAGGGAGGAGATCGAGATTCTCGGCCTTGTCGCCTGCTTCGGAAACAGCAGTACGGAGCAGGTCTATCGGAATACGGAGAAGCTCCTCGCAGAGATCGGAAGGAGGGACATCCCCCTCTTTCGGGGAGGAGAGAGCGCGGGGGATTATGAAAGTGAGGGGGCGGAGGCGCTCTCCTTCCTCGCAAAAAAGCATGAGGGGGAGCTGGAAATCCTCGCCACCGGCTGCCTCACGGATCTCTGCGCTGCATCGGAACGGAAAAAGGATTTCTTTCGCTCTCTTTCCTCACTCACGATCATGGGAGGGATCACGGAGGAACTGATCTTTCGGAAAAAGAAGATGGAGGAGCTGAACCTCTCCGTGGACTATGAGGCGAGCCTCCGCACACTCTGCTCCTTTCCCGGGGCGGCCGTCCTGACGGGAAATCAGTGCAGAAAGGTCATATTCCCCCTGAAGGAATTTCAGGAGAGACTCTCCTCCTCAGAGCTTGGGAGGTATATCCTGAAGAAGAGCCTCCACTGGTTTATCGACAATGAGGAAATCTACGGGATACCGGGATTTATCAACTGGGATGTGACGGCGGCGATCTATCTCGCAAGGCCGGAGCTCTTTTTCGATCACAGAGCCTCCTGCCGGCTCTGCGGGGAGGATCTTAAGCACGGCTTTCTCCGGCGGACTTCCCCGGGGGAGAGCGGAAATGCGGTGCTGAAGCTCCCGGAAATCAGGGAGGATGGCGCATTTCGGGAGGCTTTTTACAGCGGAATTTCCGCTTCCTTTTCGGAAAAATCCGTGCTAGACTAGAAACGTTTGAGTTTTGAAAGGGAGGTATCAGAATGAAAAAAATCTTTAATATCGCATGGGCCCTTCCGCTCGCCGCGTCACTCCTTCTTGCGTCCTGCGGGGGCTCTACCGCTGCGCAGAGCACAGGAGCTGCTTCTTCCTCTGAGGAGTCGAGTGCGGAATCCGAGAAAGCCGAGACGACAGCGGCCGCCGCGGACTCCGCTTCCGAGGGCGGAAGCCTTTCGGTCGTCGCGACCTCCAAGGATTATCAGAAGCTCTTCGATTCCTTTACGGCGGACACGGGGATCAAGACCGAGCTTCTCTCCATGTCCTCCGGCGAGGTCCTCTCCAAGCTGAAGGCAGAGGGAGGAACGCCGATGGCGGATCTCTGGTTTGGCGGCGGAATCGATGCTTTTATGAGCGCGAAGGCGGACGGCCTTTTGGAGAAGGTGGAGCTGGATGCCGCAAAAGATATCGCTTCGGACTATAAGGACAGCGAGGGATATTGGTACACCAAGGGGCTGACCGTCGTCGGATTTATCGTGAATACGGAGGAGCTGAAGAAGCTCGGCGCCCCGGAGCCAAAGACCTGGGACGATCTGACGAATCCGGCCTATAAGGACGAGATCCTCATGTCCAATCCGGCGATCTCCGGTACCAATTACGGTGTTGTGAATGCAATCCTTCAGAAGAAGGGAGAGGAAGAGGGCTGGAAGTATTTCACCTCTTTGAATGAAAATGTGAAGTACTACGCAAAAAGAGGCGGAGATCCCAGGGAGAAGACGGCGGCCGGAGAGGCCGCGATCGGAATCACTCCGATGGACAAGAAGACGGAGAAGCTCGCGGAGGAGCAAAACTGCAGCCTGGTCTATCCGTCGGACGGCATCCCCTATATTCCGGAGGGAGTCGCTGTCTTTAAGGGAGCGAAAAACAAAGATGCCGCGGTAAAGTTCTTAAACTGGCTTTATAACAGCGATGAGCATCTGAAGGAGCTCGCGGAAATCGACGGGAAGAACACGATAAAGGTCGTGAAGCCGAATATCGAGGGACTGGATGCCGGATTTGACTTGAATACGCTGATGCAGGAGGATCTCTCCCTCTTCGGTTTGCAGAGAGATCAGATTCTTGCAAAGTGGGACAGCCTTGCGGGACAGAAGGCAGAGTCCTAAGCTCATGCGGGCGCTTCTCTCAGAAAATCCAGAGAGGAAGAGAGGAGAAAGGGCGGCAGCGGCCGCCCTTTTTTCGCATTCCCGTCCGGACCCCCTGCTCTTCCTCCTCCTTCTGTCGTGTGCCCTCTTTATCGCCTATCCTCTTTTGCTGGTTTTCTGGAGAGCGCTCTATCTGGAGGGAAGGCCCGGACTTTCCGCCCTGCCCGCACTCTTTCTTCGGGAGAAAAGCTCCCTTTTTCACAGCTTCTACACGGCATCTCTGAGTGCTCTTTTTTCGACCGCGCTCGGATTTCTCCTCTCCCTCAGGATCTCCTCCTCCGGGAGGAGGGGGAGGAACATCCTTCTCCTTTTACTCATGATGAGCCTGGTGTCTCCGCCCTTCCTCTCGTCTCTTAGCTATATTCAGCTCTATGGGAGGAGAGGACTGATTACCTGGCATCTTTTCAGGATCTCCTATGATCCCTACAATAAGTGGGGGATCATCGCGATGCAGACGCTCCACTTCAGCTCACTCAATGCCCTCTTCCTTTTGGATTATCTGGAGAGTCTGGACGGAAAGTGGATGGATGCCGCGAGAGATCTCGGGGCGGGAAGTATGGCCGTTCTGAGGACCCTGCTCCTTCCCCTGCTTTCTCCTGCGCTTCTCGCCTCCTTTGGGCTGAGCTTTCTTCGCTCGCTCTCCGACTTCGGTACGCCCGCAGTCATCGGAGGACGATATGATACCCTGGCATCCGATATCTATTTGCAGATCATCGGCTACGGAAAGATGGAGAAGGCGGCGGCGATGAATCTCTTTCTCATGCTCCCCGCATTCCTGGCATTTCTGCTCTACCGCCGGGCCGTGCGGGAGGGCGAGAGACGGAATGGAAACGGAAGAGGAAGGGAAGACTTTGATATGCGGAGACTCTCTCTTCCTGCGCTTTTCCTGTCCTTTCTCTCCATCCTGAGCCTCCTTTATTTTACCGTTTTGTCACTTCAGTATCTCTGCATCTTCCTTCTGGGCTTTTTGAAGGCGGAGAGAGGAGTCTATCATTTTACGTCGGAGTATCTTTCGAGGCTTTTCCGCTACGACCTTTCCAGCCTTTTTCTGAGTCTCCGACTTTCGCTCGCCGCTGCCCTTTTCGGAGCGCTTTTCGGACTTCTCCTGTCCTATTATATGGAGAGGAGGCTGCGCTTTGGGAAAAATGCGCTGGACTTTCTGATCTCGCTTCCCTACCTGCTGCCGGGGACCTGCTTCGGGCTCGCCTATATCATGGCCTTTCACAAGGAGCCCTTAAAGCTCACGGGAACCTCTCTGATCCTCGTTCTGAACCTCATCTTCCGGCAGCTCCCGGTCGTCATCCGGATGGGGAGCACCGCGCTTTTGGAGATCAGCAGAGAGCTTGAAAACGCGGCCCGGGATCTCGGGGCGTCGAAGCGGAGGCTGCTCTTTGACATCATACTGCCGCAGCTCTCCCGACCCTTCCGCTCCGCCTTTCTCTATCTTTTTACAAGCTCCATGTGCAGTGCAGGTGCCGTCATTTTTCTGATCGACGCCGGGCACAAGATCGCGGTATATACACTTTTTGATCTGATCAACTCGGGAGAATACGGCACGGCTTCCCTTTTGTCCGCGCTGATGATACTCTCCACGGTCTTGCTTTCCGCCCTTCTCTCGGCATTGTTTCGCTGTTTCTGTGAGAGGAGGGGAAAAGGAAGGAGGGGGAATGAAGGAAGCGATCGCGAGTCTTCGCGGACTGTCCATGCGCTATGAGAAGGGCGGGAGGAGAGTTCTGTCCTCTCTTTTCCTCGAGATCCCAAAGGGAAGGATACTCTGCCTCCTCGGGGAGTCCGGCTGCGGAAAGACGACGACTCTGCAGCTCATCGGAGGCTTCCTCCGCCCGGAGGAGGGGGAGATCTGGATCGATGGGACGGAGATCAGCTGTCTCCCCCCGGAAAAGCGCCCCGTGAGTACGGTCTTTCAGTCCTATGCGCTTTTCCCTCATATGACGGTGCTGGAAAATGTCTGCTATGGTCTTCGCTTCCGGGGGATCCAGAAACGAGAGGCCGGAGAGAGGGGGAGGGAGATCCTGTCCTTGGTGGGGCTGTCCGGCTGCGAGGATCGGCTGCCCTCCGCCCTCTCCGGAGGGCAGCAGCAGAGAGTTGCTCTTGCGAGAGCGCTCGCTGTCCGCCCGAAGCTTCTCCTCATGGATGAGCCGCTCAGTAATCTTGACGCGGGTCTTCGGGTCCGGATCCGGGAAGAGCTCAAGGAGCTCCAGAGGAAGCTTTCCATGAGTATTCTCTTTGTCACTCACGATCAGGAGGAGGCCTTGAGCCTCGGGGATGAGATCGCACTCATGCGGGAGGGGAGGCTTCTCCAGTGCGATACGCCGGAGGAGGTATACAATCATCCGGCGGACCGCTATGTCTGTGATTTTTTTGGAAAGAGCAATGAGATCCGCTTCCCGGGCGGGGAGGGCTTTCTCATGCGGCCGGAAAAGATCGGGATTCGGAGGAGGGGGAATTCGGAGGAGGAGGAAGGGAAAGGGGCAGGAGAGGAGATCAGGCTTTTCGGGGAAATTCAGAGCACAGAATTTTTCGGCTTCTACCGGGAGTACAGGGTCCTGTCGGAGGGAAGGGAGCTTCTCGTCCGCTCTCCCTCCGCGCCCATTCTCTCTCCGGGGGAGAAGGTCACGCTCTTTTTCCGAAGAGAGGACAGCGCTGTGCCTCTCCCGTATCTCAGGCAGCCTTCCGCCTCGGAGCGGCCCGGGACTTAGGGACTCGGCTTCGCCCGGGAGGCATCAGTCGATCTCCCTTCGGGAGACACTTCTCTTTGAGAAGACTCAAGTACGCTCCGAGTCTGCCTGATGGAAGACTTCAAAATTTATCATAGATTGTTATAGAATAGAAAGGAAAGTAACACAATGAGAAAAAATTCTCAGGATCTTCATCGTCTCCTTCTCTCTATGGATGGGCGGAGCTATTCCGCCTACAAGGAGCTGAAGGGAGAGTACAGCTTTGAAAAATATCTTCTCTCGATCGATCATGTCCAGAGCGATCCCTATGCCCCGCCGTCTAAGCTTCGGGCGATACTGAGCCGCGATATTGTGGGCATTCCCGGGGAGCTTCTGGATTCCAGGGAGAAAAGGATCGCCGTTTCGGATTTCCTGACAAGGTGCTTTTGGAAGAAAGCACATGAGGGGGAGAGAAGAGGCGTAGGGACAGGGGATGGAGGGAGAATTCTCATCGACCGCTGTACCCAGGAAATACTGGAGAGAAGCTCCGTATGCATCGGGGAGAAAACCGTGGAGGCGCGCTTTGAACTCGGCCTTCCCGCCGCGGGGAGAAGGATTCTGGGGAAAAGCGCGGACAGCATTTTCCAGGAGATCCTTCCGGAGGTCGTGGCAAATTCCCTGCTCTATAAGAGGATCGATGCGGGAGCTTTAAGAAAGCAGGTCCTACTCTTCCTGGATCAGGAATATATCCGGGAGGAGCTGAAAAGGAGAGATCTGATCGCCTTTGTCGCAAACGGCGCCGTCCTTCCGAGGGAGAGCGGTGTATCCGACAGACCTCTCCGCGGAGGCATTCCCTTCCAAAGTCCGAAAAATCTTGAGATCACTATGGAGCTCCCCAGCGGGAAGAGGATCTCCGGGATGGGACTGGAAAGAGGCGTCAGCCTGATCGTCGGCGGGGGCTATCACGGGAAATCCACTCTGCTCCGGGCGCTGGAGAGAGGAGTGTACAACCATATCCCGGGGGATGGGAGGGAGTTCGTGCTCACCATTTCCGATGCGGTAAAGATCCGGGCCGAGGACGGAAGAAGCGTAGAGGGAGTGGATATCAGTGCCTTCATCAATAACCTGCCCGGGGGCAGAGATACCAAGCGCTTTTCGACGGAGAACGCCAGCGGCAGCACCTCCCAGGCGGCAAATGTCGCGGAAGCCCTGGAGGCGGGCACATCCCTCCTTTTGATCGACGAGGACACCTCCGCCACTAATTTCATGATCCGGGACCGGCGCATGCAAAAGCTGATTGCGAAGGAGAAGGAGCCCATCACCCCCTTTGTCGACAGGGTGCGGGCCCTGTATGAGGAGCTCGGCGTTTCCACGGTGCTCATCGTGGGAGGATCGGGAGATTACTTTGATGTGGCGGATCGGATCATCATGATGGATGAGTATCGGCCAAAGGATGTGACGAAGCTCGCCCGGGAGATCGCGGAAGAGGATCCCGGGGAGAGGGAGAGGAGCGGGGAAGGCTTTGAGAAGATTCAGCCGAGAATCCCTCTGAAATCCGCCTTCCCTTCTCAGGGGCGGGAGGACCGCCTGAAGGCGAAGGGGAGGTTCTCCATCCTCTACGGGAGGGAGCCTATAGACCTTGGCGCTCTGGAGCAGCTGGTGGATGACAGTCAGACGAACTGCATCGCCGCGATGCTCGACTATTTTCGAAATCATCTTTTGGATGACAGGACGGACCTCTCCCGGGCAGCAGACCGCCTCTATGAGCGGATCCGGAGCCAGGGTATCGATGCGGTTTCCCCTTATACGGGGCATCCGGGCAATCTGAGCCTACCGAGAAAGCAGGAATTCTGCGCGGCGGTAAACCGCTACAGAGGACTCAAGATAAAGTAATAGATGGGGATCTCGGGCAGAAATACATTGCAGCAGGAAAGGAGGGAAAGATGATTTACTTTGATAACGCGGCGACCACTCTTCGGAAGCCGGAATCCGTTGTGAGGGCGGTGGCGGAGGCGATGAGCTCTCTGGGCAATGCCGGACGGGGAGCGCACTCCGCGTCCATGGGTGCGAATCACACCATCTTTGAGACGAGGATGGAGCTTTCGGATTTTTTCCATGGGCCGAATGCGAAGAATGTCGTATTCACGATGAATTCCACGGAGAGCCTGAACATCGCGATCAAGGGGATTTTCCAGGAAGGGGACCACGTTCTCAGCACGGTGCTGGAGCATAACTCTGTCCTCCGCCCCCTCTATGAGCTCGAGGAGAGGGGGGTGGAGCACAGCTTCGTTCCCGCGGACAGTCTCGGAAGAGTGTCGCTTTCCGACTTCGAAAGGCTGCTCCGTCCGAATACGAAGGCCATCGTCTGCACCCATGCGTCAAACCTGACCGGAAATCTTCTGGATATCGAAAAGATCGGAGAATTTGCGCACGCAAGGGGGCTCCTTTTCATCGTGGATGCCTCACAGACCGCGGGCGTCTATTCGATCGATATGGAGAAGCAGGGGATCGACATTCTCTGCTTTACGGGGCATAAAAGCCTGCTCGGCCCCCAGGGGACCGGCGGACTGATTGTGAGGGACGGCATCCGAATCCGCCCGCTCCTAAGCGGAGGAACCGGCATCGAGACCTATAATCCCCGGCAGCCGGAGGAGCTTCCGACCCATCTGGAGGCGGGGACTCTGAACGGACACGGCATCGCCGGACTCTGTGCGGCAATCCGCTATCTGAAGGAGGAGGGGATCGAGAGAATCCGGGAGCAGGAGCTCAGGCTCATGAAGCTCTTCCACGACGGCGCGGAGAAGATCCCGGGAGTGAAGATCTACGGAGATTTTGAGACGGAGGAGCGCTGTCCCATCGTTCCCTTAAATCTCTCGAATTACGACTCCTCTCTCGTGAGCGACGAGCTCTACTCCCGTTTTGCGATCGCGACCCGGCCGGGGGGGCATTGCGCTCCGCTGATGCACCGTTCCCTGGGGACGGAGAAGCAGGGGATCGTCCGCTTCAGCTTCTCCCATTACAATACGGAGGAGGAGGTCGATTTCGCGCTCCGCGCGCTGCGGACTCTTTCGGAGGAGTAGAATCAGGGGAGATATGCCATGCTGGAAAATTATAAGCTTCTCATAAGCTATGACGGCTCCCGCTACCTCGGCTGGGAGCGTCAGCCCGGCATCGATCGGACCATACAGGGGAAGATCGAAGCTGTCCTGAGCCGCATGCTCTTGGCCGAGGGAAAATTACAGCAGCCGGTGGATCTGATCGGGGCCGGAAGGACCGACGCCGGAGTTCATGCGAGGGGAATGTGCGCCAATGTTTTTCTCGACAGCAAAAGGTCAGAGGGAGAGATCCGGGCCTATCTGAACCGCTATCTCCCGGACGATATCAGCGTGGACGCGCTTTCGATCTGCGGAAAACGCTTCCACGCAAGGTATCATGCCATAGGAAAGCTCTATCGCTACAGCTGCTACTTCGGAGAGAAAAAGCCTGTCTTTGAACGAAAGTACCTCCTCATTCTCCCGGTGATGCCGGATGTCGAACGCATGAGGCTCGCCGCGGAGGCTCTGATCGGGGAGAAGGACTACCGCTCCTTTTGCGGAAATCCCAGGATGAAAAAATCTACGCTGCGCCGCATCGACCGGATCGAGATCCTGGAGAGAAAGGGCTGTATTCGCTTTTATTTCCACGGAAACGGATTTTTGCAGCACCAGATCCGGATTATGGTGGGGACTCTTCTGGAGATCGGCCTTGGAAAGAGGGAACCCGGGGACATGGAGCGGATTCTTCTGGCAAAGGATCGAAGTCAGGCGGGCTATACCGCAGAAGCCGGCGGTCTTTGCCTTATGAGAGTGGAATATTGAGAGCGAGGGCAGATCTTTCGCCCCGACGCTTTACAGCGCGTTATACTGCGCTTTTCTGCCCCGCTTTTTCGAGCCTTCCGGAGCGCTTTTGGCGATCACCTCCTTTTCCATTCTGCTCGCGAGAAAGAGAGGAATTCTCTCTCCGGCTCTTCTCGCTTTGGAGATTTTGGATCAGCTTGAGGACGGAGATCGGATTCTTATTTCTGAGGGCTGCACACATCAGAGGCAATGCGGGGATATCGGGAGCGTGCAGCTCCTGCGGCTCCTAAAAAGCTATACGGGAAAGGAGCTTTGCTTCCGTTTTTCCTCCGGGAGAAGCTTTCCCGAAAAATCAGAGCTCTCCGGCTTCCGGCTTTCGGCTTTCGATCTACTGCGGGGCCTGCGACTTCAAAAAGCAAGGCGTCGTGGTCTGGGAGCATTGAGATAGACTTGCCAGAATCCGCAATTATGTTACAATAATTCCGTTGTCTTTATGTCTGGCATGAATCTGGAAGAGAGATGGAGGAGAGTGAGACTTGAAGAAAAAAGGGATCGGCGCCTACTGGCTGATACCGCTTGCGGGACTTTCCGGCGCCTATTTTATGATCGCCCTGATCCTAAGCGGGAGGATGATGCCTGGAGACAGGGTGAACGGCTATGACATGTCCCTTCGGAGCCGCTCTGCGCTAAACGGGATATTAAATGAGTACAGGGGAGGAGAGCATCAGCTTTTGATCCGGGATATCCACGGAAGGGACTTCACTCTGAGGGGGAGCGAGATCGACTTCAGGGTGGATTATCCGATCTCGGAGCTTCCGAAGCGGAACAGTCTGCTCTTTCCGAAATTTCTTCTTACGAAAGAGAACTTCTCCCTCGAGCCGGAGATCCACTACGACGAGGAAAAGCTCGCCGGGATTTTGGAGAGGGAGTTTCTCTCCACGGAATCGGAGGGAACCCGCCCGAGGAATGCCTTCCTCACGGATTATATCCCGGGGGCCGGCTTTCGCGTCGCCCCGGAGCAAGACGGCGATATCCTGGATCCCGGAGCGCTGAAGGAGGCGGTGAGGAAGGCTCTTCTGGAGCTCAGTCCGGAGCTTAATCTCTCCGAGGCCGCCTGCTATCAGAAGCCGGAGATCCGAAGAGACGATCCTGCACTTCAGGCAGAGGCGAAGGAGAAAAATGATAAGCTGAAGAGCAGCATCACCTATGACTTCGGGAATCAGCGCCTCACCCTGAATGCGGACACCTATTTCTCCTGGATGACGCCGGGAAAGAACGGGAGCACCCAGTTTGATCCGGCAAAGATCAAGGAATATGTTGCGGAGCTTAAGCGGAGGACGGATACCTCCGGAAGCAATCGCTCCTTCCGCACCGCAACAGGACAGCTGATCGCCCTCGGAGGTCCCTACGGCTACAACATCAATCAGAAAAAAGAGCAGGAACAGCTCGCGGCGGATCTGCTGTCGGGAAAGGAGCTCACCCGGGAGCCCATCTATACGACGGTCGGCGTCTCGAGAAGCGGACCGGATTACGGAAACAGCTATGTGGAGGTCGATCTCGGAAACCAGCATGTCTACGTCTTTGAGGACGGCAAGGTGAGCCTCGAGACGGACTGCGTGAGCGGGAATATGTCCCTTGGAAGAGGCACCCCCGCCGGAATCTACCCCCTGAGCTATAAAACTACAAACGCGACGCTGAAGGGACCGGATTACGAAGCGAAGGTCAGCTACTGGATGCCTTTCAATCGCGGAATCGGCCTCCACGACGCAAAATGGAGAGGAAAATTCGGAGGGAAAATCTACCAGCACGCCGGAAGCCACGGCTGCATCAACCTCCCCTTCGCCGCCGCGCAGGCCATCTACCAAAAAGTACAACAAGGAGAAGCTATAATCTGTCATTATTGAAGTGCATAAGCTCTCGCCGGGCGGCGGGGCGCGCCCGTGCGGGCACGGGGGCGC